>JAPKCQ010000102.1 GCA_026421165.1 Lewinella sp.
TTATACCCCTCTTTCCTCTGGGCCCTGGCGGCACTCGCCATCCCGATCATCATTCACTTGTTTTACTTTCGCCGCTTCAAGAAAGTGGCCTTCTCGAACGTCAAGTTTCTAAAGGAAGTGAAAGAAGAAACGAGCATGCGCAGCCGCCTGCGGAACCTGCTTGTGCTGGCCGCCCGCTGTCTGGCGCTGGCCGCGTTGGTGTTCGCTTTTACCCAGCCGTTTCTCCCCTCCGCGCGGGAAGTGATGACCGGACGAAAGGCGGTAAGCCTGTACGTCGACAACAGCTTCAGCATGGGAGCTGAATCCGACAGCGCGCCGCTGCTGCAGATCGCTAAAGACCGGGCCCGCGACATCGTGAACGCCTACGGAGTGGAAGACCGCTTTCAGGTGGTCGACAACGATTTCCGGGGCAGGAACCAACGGCTCGTCGGCCAGGAAGAAGCACTTGAACTGATCGAAGACATTAGGGTCGCACCCGCGAGTCGCCGCCTCTCGGTGGTGAACAGCCGTCAGCACTCCGCCCTTCGCACCGAGAACATCGACAATAAGATCACCTACCTCGTCTCCGATTTTCAACGGAACATAGTGGACCTCGTGGCCGAGAAAATCGACACCTCCGTACAACTAAACCTCGTCCCGCTTACCAGCGTCCGCGAGCGCAACATCGGTATCGATTCGGTGTGGTTCGAGGCGCCGGTGCCGCAGCTGAACCAGAACAATCTGCTGCTCGTCCGCGTCCGTAATTACGGTAACGAGGATCTCGATAATGTTCGCCTGAGTATGAACTACCTCGGCCAGAATAAGCCAGAAGGTAAGCTGAAGGTCCCCGCACAGAACTACATCATCGACTCGGTTTACCTCAACATCTCCGAGCCGGGTATCGGTAAGGCGGAGCTGCGAATCACCGATTTTCCCGTTCAGTTCGACGACGTCTATCACCTTACCTTCCGCACCGCCGATAAGCTGAAGGTGCTTAATATCGATGACGACGGGCAGCCGCAACGCAACCTTCGCGCGGCGCTGGGTGGGCTATCCGTCTTCGCTGCCAGCTACACCGGCAGCCGGAACATTGACTACGGCTCCCTGGCCGATAACGACCTGATTGTGCTGACCGACCAAGTGTCCGTCGGTTCCGGCCTGTCCGAGCAGCTGCGGATTTACGTGGAAAACGGCGGTAACATTCTCGTCTTCCCGCCGAAGAACGCCGACATCACTAGTTACAACACCTTCCTAGCCCGCGTGGGTGCTGATCGACTCGAGGCCTTCGCCGAGCAGAGCCGGGAGGTTAGCGGACTGAACCGTCGGGAATTTATCTTCCGTGATGTTTTTCGTAACCGCTCTGCGGCTCTCCGTCTGCCAACGACCACGGGTAACTTTCCCATCGGCAGTATAGGTAGCCGCCAACAGGAACCCTTGCTCACTTACCGCGATGGCTCCGTAGCCCTGGCCAAGTACACGCTCGGCGAAGGAAACATCTACCTCTCCAGCGCTCCGCTCGATAACGAGGTCAACAACCTTGCGCTCAACGCCGAAATCTTTATTCCCATGCTCTATAAAATGGGCATCAGCAGCGGCCGCCGACGGCAAGCAGCGTATACCATCGGGCAGGACGAAGTGATACAAACCAGCCGACGGAGCGCAGGTGCAGATATCGTTTTCAAATTGCGCGGCAAAAACGGAGAGTTCATCCCCGAACAACGGGTGGTGGACAACCGCGTGCTGCTTACCATCAATAATGAAGTACCCGAAGCTGGTACCTACGACCTCGTCCTTGGCGACGAAGTAGTGGACGCTTTCGCCTTTAACTACGACCGTAAGGAGTCCGACCTCACCTACCTAAACACCAGCGAACTGGCGGAACTGGCCACTACCCTCAACGTCGCCCTACTGGACGCCGACAACCAGGCCAGCCTCATCGGTGATATCCGGGAACGTAACGAGGGTACACCCCTCTGGCGTTACTTCATCTGGGCGGCACTGGCTTTCTTTTTGGTGGAGGTGCTGTTGCTGCGCTTTTGGCGGACTTAGCGCTTTTGCTTGAAATGTACATTCACCAACGTAAAGACTGGCCTAACTTTCTTTGGGATGCTCACTTAGTGCTGCCGAAGCTTTCTGCAGTACGTTACCGGCAAGGCTTGTTGCTTGGCCGGGTAGCCGACCGGGGTTTCGATCTTAAAGAGAAAACCAGTTTCGAGAGCTTAGTTAGGGATGTTGTCACGACTAGTGAAATAGAAGGAGAATTGTTGCCGGCGGACCAAGTACGCTCTTTCGTAGCCCGTAAACTAGGCCTAGATTACGGCGGCCTTGAAGCGGTAAGCCGCGATGTGGACGGTGTAGTAGAGATGGTATTGGATGCTACTCAGCGTTATACGGATGGGCTGACTAACGAACGCTTGTGTGCGTGGTAGGCAGCACTTTTCCCGACAGGGCGCAGTGGCTTACTGGCCGTGCAGGTTGGGCATTACCGGAAACATGGGGAAGGTGAGCCGATGCAGGTAGTTTCGGGCGGTTTCGGTAGGCCCAGGGTTCATTTTCAGGCTCCGGAGAGTGATGTTGTGCCTAACGAAATGGGGAAATTCCTTACGGGTCTAAACGAATTTTTAGACAATGAGGATAGTATCCTGAAAGCAGTAATAGCGCACCTTTGGTTTCTGACGATATACCCCTTTGATGGTGGAAATGGCCGGGTAGCCAGAGCGATAACCGATATGATGCTCGCCAGGTCCGATGAAAGTAAATACCGTTTTTACAGTATGTCCGCAGCTATTTTAGCGGATAAGAAGGGCTACTACCAGGTTCTTGAAATGACCCAGAAAGACGATCTCGAGATAACGGAATGGTTGTTGTGGTTTCTAAGCACGTTGGAAGTCGCGCTTACTTCATCAGAAGAATTAATGGAACGTACGCTAGTCAAAGCCCGGTTTTGGCACCAGTACACTGAAATGTCGCTAAATGAACGACAGAAAAAAATGCTGAATAAAGTGCTTGATGGTTTTAAGGGCAACCTTACGTCATCGAAGTGGGCCAAAATTACCAAAGTGAGCCAGGATACCGCAGGTAGAGACATCAAAGACCTTATTGATAAAAAGGTTCTCGTTCCCGCGCCGGATGGTGGCCGCAGCACCCACTACTTATTATTTGGAAGTACCGCGTAAGGGGTAACCTACGACGCCTATAGCACCTACCTCACCTTCAACACAAGCTATCGCCTAGCGATTACCCAATGGTAGCCTCGGACGAAGTCCGGGGCCTACGCATCCCCCACGCTCGATTTCCCACAAAGCGAAGCGTTGCCAGCAAGACAAAAACCGACATCAAGGAAAAATTGACAAACCTTCGGGATAAATTTGTGGGGATTATCAAGAGAGGGAGCCCTCATCTTTGCGGTGTCAATAAGACATATCGATATAAATTCATCTAACCATGTTCAAATCCATCCTAAGCTTCGCCCTCACGCTTCTTGCCTTCAGTGCAATGCTTACCGCAGCTAATACCGATGACCCTCAGGGTGATTTTATCTCCGATACCGACGCCTTATTGAAGCGTTATGTAAAACAGGGCCGCGTTGATTACGTCGGGTTGAAAGCTTCTAACGACCTGGACCCACTAATCCAAAAGGTCGCCACGGTGGACCTTAGCGTTCTGAAAGGGAACGATAAAAAGGCTTTCCTCATTAATGCCTACAACCTGCTGGTCATCAAGCAGGTGCTGGAAAACTACCCGCTGAAATCTGTACTTGATGTAAATGGCTTCTTCGACGGTAAAAAGCAGAACGTCGGTGGACGGAAGCTTACCCTTAACCAATTGGAGAAGGACTTGCTACTGAAGGAATTCAACGACGCCCGCCTCCACTTCGTCCTCGTCTGTGGTGCCCTTGGTTGCCCGCCCATTACCAACTTCGCCTACACGCCGGCCAAACTGGAAGCCCAGCTCAGTAAGCAAACTAAGTTAGCCCTCAACGACCCCGCGTTCCTGCGGGTGAACGGTGATAAAGCTGAACTCTCCAAGATATTCGAATGGTACGCCAGCGACTTTGGTGGCAGCAAGTCGGCCGTACTGAGCTTCATCAATAAGTACCGAGACGAGGCCGTGCCGACGAGCGCCAAAGTAAGCTACTACACTTATGACTGGACGCTGAACAAAGCCTCTGGCCGCGCCTCTGCAGCGCAAAAAGAAAAGATGGAAGCGGTCGGCGCCATGGAAAAAGAAGCCCTGGCTGACGGCACCGAAGTCCGGGGTGATAAGTACATGGAGGAGAAGATGAACCTTGACCAGCAACGCGCCATTCCCAACTCTGGAGGCGGGGGCAACAACGCTGCGCGCTACGTAGTTTCCTCAACCATCCCAGTGGGGAGCGCGGAGATCAAGGTTTTCAACAATCTTTACAGTCAGGAGGCCGCCGGTGAGCGGTCTTCCTTTTTTACCGCCAGCGTGAGTGCGCTTTACGGCGTAATCAACCGCCTTAACGTGGGTATTGACCTGCGCTACCGCCGGGTTCGTTACGATGAGGTGGGAGCGGCTTCTAACTTCGCGGTGCTTAGTGATGGCGGAACGTTCAGCCGTACGGTCATTTCTGGTTTTGGCCCGAAGGTGCGCTTTGCCCCCTTCAATAACCTGCCTAACTTTTCTATCCAGTCTGCCCTCTGGATTCCTCTAGCGAATAACCTGGAAGGTGGCCAGGGTGGCCGCTTTACGGACTGGGACTTGCCGACGTGGTTTACCCAGGTGTTCAACGATTTTCCTATCGGCGATTACTTCAGCGTATTTGCGGAGGTGGATTTTGTGTTGGAAGACATTGGGGACGTGAACCGGTTTTCAACACCCGTTACGGGCATCATGAGCTATTTTCCTACGCCCAAAGCTACGCTTTACGGTCTGGCCAGCTACTCTCCCTTCTGGCAGGAAGAGTACGATTTCTTTTACCAGCTTGGCGCTGGCGCTAAGTACCAGTTCACGCCCAAGTTTGAGGTGGAGTTGCTGGCTACTGCTTTTGATAATAGCTATTTGCAATCGGTTGATGGTAATGCGGGTACGGTTAATTTGGGGATTCGGGTTAATCTGTAGATACTGGGGTTGGTTGTATCAATTTTGGTTGATCGGACTTACGTGTTTAGGCACAACTCGTATATATCGGTATGTCGGCTTACTAACATGTCGAGATGTTGGCAAATGGGTATTCAAAACCGTATCCATCAGCACAACGTACCTTGCGCCACCAATCTATTCCAATGCTTTTTGCAAACAGCAAGCCGTACCGTTTCCTACTCCTGAGCCTACTGCTCCCGGCCAGCCTGTACGCCCAACTTCCCCAGCATTTCGAAGGTTTGGCGCGCACGCAGGTGCAGTATTTGGAGTCGCAGAGCAAGGTTTTGGAGTCCGGTACTTCGCCCTCAAACCTCTCTTTGCACCTGCCTGCGGGCCAAAAACTAATCAATGGCCTGAACGGTCTCCGCCAGGTACTGATTAACCTTCCCGCCATCACGAAGGCAGACTTCGCTATCGACTCGTCCGCCGGGCAACCCGTTGCCGTAAACTGGCAAATTGAGGAAGCCCGGACGCTCTTTCCCCTCCTGGACATCGGCGGCGTGAAGGACAACTTATACTACCTGCTTGGCCTCACCGATTTCCATTTCCGTGGACGCGGCCAAAGCCTCACCGCCTTCTACCAGAATATTGATAGTGAGCACAATTACTACCTAGGTTTCACGAACCCGAACTGGAAGGGATCCCGCTGGGGTTACCGGGTGGAGAGCCAGCGCTACGCTGCCGTAGAGCCGCTGTTCTTCCCTACCACCGTCCGCTATATTTACGCTAACCTGAGCTTTGGGGCGGGACTGAGTTACACCACGCCGAACCGTCACGTTTTTCGCTTTGGCCTCAGTAATTTCTACGAACACTACCGTAAAACCGAGGCCGAACCCGGCTCCCCCGGCCCCGAAGAACTCGACCTGGATAAAGGCTTACTGAAACTGAGTCACGGCTACCGTAAGCTGGACTACCACTGGGAACGGCTGGAAGGAATAACCAACGAAACGGTACTTCAGACCGTCCGAACCTTCGGGGGTAATGCGGATGATTTTGTCATCGGCTGGCACGACTTCCGCTACTACCGAATGAGTGGGCGTTTCTCGAACTTTGCCCTCCGCCTGCGCGCCGGCATCTCTACCAACGTCAACAGCCCCTTTGCGCCTTTCGTCCTTGATAGCCAGGTGAATATCCGCGGCTCCGGTAACCGGATCGACCGGGGGACCGCCCAACTAGTTCTCAACCTCGAGTACCGCCTCACCGCCTGGAAGGACCAGAAAGACCGCTTCGCAGTACAGGCCGTTGGCTTCTCCGACCTCGGCAGCTGGCGCAATCCCGGTGGTGACATTTCCGACATTTGGGACGAGCGCAACTTTCGTCACTTTGTGGGTGGAGGGGTCCGGCTCATCAGTCTTAAAGCGTACAATGCTGTGCTGCGATTGGATTACGGGGTGGACGTTCGGAATACCCGGGAACGTGGGTTTGTAGCAGGCTTCGGCCAGTACTTCTAAGGTCATAACGCTTCGCCCGTAGCCTACCGGGAAGCCACTCGCATCAAAAAGTCATTCATTAAAGCATTAAACTCTTCCGGCTGCTCCATCATCGGCGCATGCGCGCATTTGTCGATGAGGTGTAATTCAGAATCAGCGATGAGTTCCTTGAATTGTTCTCCGACGAAGGGAGGGGTAATGGTGTCCTGGTTTCCCCAGATTAATAGGGTCGG
This sequence comes from Lewinella sp., assembly GCA_026421165.1. GTDB lineage: Bacteria > Bacteroidota > Bacteroidia > Chitinophagales > Saprospiraceae > Neolewinella. The sequence goes on from JAPKCQ010000102.1 coordinate 6,749, forward strand.
CGCCTTAATACCGTCGAGCTTGTGGCCGAGGTTGTGGCGTACGGCCGATTTGGCGGTCATGATGATCCGTAGGCCTTTATTGCGGTCGTTGACGGTGGAGAATACTTCATCCACCAATTCTTTACTGGAAGTCTTGGGATCATAGAAGGTAGACTCGATCTTCTTCTTAATAAAGTCGTAGTTTTTCCGTGGGGGCAGGGTGTTGCCCATCGCACTTTCGAAGAGGCCGCTGCTGCCGGAGAGGGTGATGGTCGCGATGTGCTCGGGATGCGCCAAAGCGTAAAGAATGGCCACGTGGCCGCCGAGGCTGTTGCCAACTATGTGCATGGGGGCAAAGGCCTTATGCTTTACGAAATCCTCCAGGTGATCCACCAGGCCGGCCAGGGAGACCTTGCGCAACGGCAGCGTCATGATGGGGAGGGTAGGGAGAATCACGTTGTACCGATCACGGAAAAAATGGATCTGATCCTCAAAGTTACTCAGGCCGCCGAACAAGCCGTGCAAGAGTAGGAGGGGTTCGCCCGATCCGCCTGTTTCCAGGTATTCGAACTTGCCTTCTTGCTTCATCTGTAATGCCATGGGCTGAATTGACTTTTATCTTTTGGCGGTAAAATAGCGTAAAAATTTGGTAGGAGGAGTTTAGGGAGCTAAGAGCTAGAAACTAGAGCGCTGGCTTTCTAGCCTCTAGCTCCTGGTTTCTAGCTTCTAGCTTCCTAATTCTTCCTCCACAAAATACATATCAATTAGGCCTTTATTCTTGGCCTCTACCTTACCTCGGTAAGTACAGCGGAACTTATACTTGATCCGATCGTAAGTGGATTCCGAAATATTCACCCGGCCGGGTTCGCTTTTGCCCTCGATGCGGCTGGCTACGTTGACGGTATCTCCCCAGATATCGTACGCAAATTTACGCGCCCCCACCACTCCCGCCACTACCGGACCGGTGTGTAGGCCTATGCGGCCGCTGAAAAAGGGCAGGCTTAATTCGGCGCGTTTGCGGCCTTCTGTGTCCAGGAACCGTTGCATATCTAAGGCCGCGCGGACGATGTCGTTGGGCAACACCTTACGGGTAGTCAGGCCTGAAGCGGCCATGTAGGCATCGCCGATGGTTTTTATTTTTTCAACGCCGGGGTAGTTGTCCATGATCTTATCAAAGGCCTTGAAGCAAACGTCGAGCTCTTGGACGAGCGCTTCGGCGCCGAGGCGTTCGGCGGTTTGGGTAAAGTTGACGAAGTCGCAGAACAGCACCGTAGCGTCGGGAAAACTGCGGGCGCGGGCTTTGCCGGTGGCCTTGAGTTCTTTTGCAATCTCGACGGGGAGAATGTTCTTCAGCAGTTCGTCGGATTGTTTTCGGGCGGCCTCAATCTCATTGTTGGCAAGCTCTAATTTTTTGGCGCTGCGCTGCTTTACGCGGAAGCGGGAGAAGAAAGTGAGGGCCAGTAGGAGCAAGGCGGCCCCGGCTCCCAGGGCTGCGTAAAGTTGGGTAGATTGCCGTTCGGCTTTCATCTCCGCTTCCTGGCGCACCAGTTCTGCTTCTACGAGTAGTTCGCGGGCTTCGGTGGCGAGCGTCCGTTGCTCCAGGGCTTCGCGGCCGAGGGCACTGATCTCTTTTTTACTTTCGGCCACGCGGGCTTCTACGGCAGCTTTTTCTTCCTGGGTTTGGGTGAGTTCGCGGTTGCTCTCTTCTAGTTCTTTGGCGCGCTTGGCTAGTTGTTCTTTGCGGGTCAGGTTCTCTTTTTCCAGTTTTTGGTTTGTGCCTTTCAGCTGCTGATTGGAGCCGTCGAGTCGGGTTTTTTCTCCCTGTAGGCGGTTTACTTCGCCGGAGAGTTCCTGGGTTTCGTTCTCGATTTCGCGCTTGCGGCGTTGAAGAGCGGCCTGTTCGCGCTTTAACTGGGCACGGAGGGAGGAGAGGCTGCGATCGTCACCGTTTTTGGTAAAATAGTCGAGTGCGCGCTGGCTGATAGCTGCGGCTTCGCGGTAGTTGCGGGCTTTGGTGGCCAGGCGGTTACGTTCGGCTACGGCCATCATAATGAGGTCGGCCTGGCCAGCTTTCATGCCGAAATCTACGGCTTCGGCCATGAACCTGTCGGTGTTACGGTCGTCGCGCTGGTTGCGGTAGGCCAGGGCGAGAGTGTAGGCGGCGGGGCCGGATAGCTTGTTATCCGACAGGCGCTTGGCGGTGGTGTAGAGTCGCTTGCTGAAGGTTACGGCCAGTGCTTTATCCTCCTTGCGACCGGACTCGAGTAGCTGGCCAGTAAGGTCGTAGAGGATGCCGTAGCGTTCGGCGTCGGTATCTGCATCGTCAAGGACTTCTATGAGTTCGGTGGTGCCTTGTGCAGCTATTTGGGTCCCGATTATTTCAGGACAGGTGCAAAGTAAAAGGATGAAAAAGCAGACTGATTTGGCTCGCATGAAGCGCAAGATAGAAACTAGAAACTAGAAGCTGGAAACTAGGAACTAGTGAGCTAGAAACTAGCTTTCTAACTTTCTCTGCACCTGCGGCCGCGCCCTGAACCAACGTTCGTATTCCGTTAAGTAACCACCACCAAAACCCTTGCGGGATTTCGACGTTAATACCGCCACATGGGACAAATAACCACCGTCACCCTTCTCCGCTACCAAAGCCTTCGCGCCAGAGCCTGGATCTTTACCCAGATGGGACTGATGCCAGGCTTCCCGTTTCCTAGCCCGCTGGCGGGGACGGAGGGCTTGCGTTTCGGTCGCTTGATGGGCAGCGGTGCAGGCAATGGTTTTGGTCTCAAACCTAACCTGGGCGTCTATGCATTCGTCGGTCACTGGGATGATCGCGCTGCTGCCAACCTGTTTTTTACCGGTCACGAATGGTGGCAAAGCAACGAGGAGCACCTAGCGGAGCAGATCACCTTCTACCTCGAAGCAACAATGACCCATGGCGAATGGGGAGGGGGGAACCCTTTTATACCCCAACCCGATAAACATGACCTCAACGCCCCGGTAGCCGTAATTACCCGGGCGACTATCCGGCCCCGTAAGCTGGTTGATTTCTGGCGCTACGTCCCTAAAACCAGCGCTTCGGTCTTTGATCACCCAGAACGAAAACTAAGCATCGGGGTGGGGGAGTACCCCGTCTTTATGCAGGCTACTTTTAGTTTATGGACCAGCGGTAAAGCGATGCGTGACTTTGCTTACAAAAGTGATCACCACGCCGAAGTTGTGCGACTGACGCGGGAGCGCGCTTGGTACAAGGAAGAAATGTTTACACGCTTTCGGGTACTGGAGATGGTTGGGGAATGGGAGGGCGCTGACCTGTCGGAAATTTGCTGAAGGATAAAGTCTTGAACGCCGTATCTTCTCAAGATGCCTTTCCATTACCAAAGAGTTATAAGGCGCTTAAAATGGAAACGCTACCATACTACCGGCGTTCACATGAGGTTATTTTGTGGCCGCGAAGCGAGTACGGCCCTTCTCAAGCCAGGCCAGTAGAAGCAATCCCTTGCGGTCGCCCATACTGGCCACCACGTTTTTGCCTCATGTGCCCGACAGCAGTGTAGCAAGGGGTTGATTGAACGCGAAAGCGGAGATCAGTCCACCGTGAACAAACGAGCAGATGAGTGACTAAAAGATGTTAAAATTCCGGAGCCCCCGAATTTTTGACTTATCTTTTACTTTGAATAGCAGTGCATTGGCTCTGTATTCGCTTTGATTGTAATATAAACTCTCCAACCTACGTATCCCGATGGCACAGCAAGCCTGGAGCATAACCGGCCATTATGGCAATACCTATAAACTTGGCCTTTTTCACGGCGAGAAGACGCACCATGTTGTCGTGCACTGTAATAACAATATAGTGGCTATTGACTTCGGAGTCAAGGAGTCTAAAAAATACACGCTTTTTCTTGACCAGCAGCTCTGCGAAGTCTCCATCGACCACACCGGAGGCGAAAATTTTACCTACGATTGCCGAATTAATTATGATGTGGAAACACCGCTAAACCTACAGCGGAAAAAGCAACGGGAGGAGGAGGACAAATCCGAACGGATTCGGCTTTTTGTCGCGGTGGCTATTTTGGTGATTATTGTTGCCTTTCTTATTGGGTGACTTTCAGGGCGCGAGCGCGGGTGCAAAGGGGAGGTAAGAAAAAGCCAGGAAATGATCCTGGAGGGATTCAATAATAGTAACCGGGGCGAAACGAAGTGAAGCTCCGGGCTAACGGATCAAATTTTCGTACGCCAGCGACGCTTGGTCGCCTGAATGTAGATAAGTCCATTACCTTAGCCACTAATCAAATAATTCGCATATACAATGATCCATCTGGGAATAATAGAAGACGAACCCATCATGCTCGCCAGCGTCGAAGAATGCTTCGAGGCCAGCCGCGACGTCCAGGTAGAACTCGCCGCTACTAGCGTAGAGGATTTCCTGGCCAGCATGCCTGAAGACCGACCGCTCAATACCCTGCTGCTCGATATCATGCTACCGGGTATGAACGGCATCGTTGGTATCCCCCGTCTGCTGGCCAAGTGGCCGGAGTTGGACATTATAATGCTCACCAACTCCGATGATTCGGACAACATCTTCCGCGCCCTCCAGGCCGGAGCTTTCGGCTACATTAGTAAAAAGCGGATGAACCCCAACATCATCCGTGACGCCGTGTACACCGTCCACCGTGGCGGGTCGTACATGAGCCCCAGTATCGCCCGCCAGGTAGTGGCTTACCACAACCAGCAGCGGATCAAAAAAATAACCGACCCCACCACTCAACTCACTGCTCGGCAGCTCGACATCGTGCAGGGCCTGGTGGATAACCTCTCCTACCGCGAGATCGGGGAACGGCTCGACATCAGCATCGAAACCGTGCGCGATCACATCAAGAACATCTACCGGAAACTACGGGTGAACTCTAAGATGGAGGTGGTGCAGAAGAAGATTAAGGGGGAGATTTAGATGCTTTGCTTTTAGGTGGCCTGCGGCTTTTTAGACGGGATTTACCCTTTCAGAATGACAGTGTAGTATAGGCCAAGGTGAAGAATAAAGTCTTGACCGGACCAAAGACGTCTTTGATTTCAACGTCCTCAGCACCTGCGTCCGCGCCTAAAATACCTACCTTTGCCGTGGCCCAAAAGAGACCAACTAACCAACCAACTAATATGACTACCCAAGCCTACATCGACCAAAACAGAGAACGCTACCTCGAAGAACTTTTTGCGATGCTCCGCATCCCCAGCGTGAGTACGGATAAGGCGCATGATCAGGATACCCACGACTGTGCGGTGCTCGTTCAGACCTATCTCGTAAAGGCTGGCCTGGAAAACGTGAGCCTGTACCCCACAAAGGGCCACCCCATCGTCTACGCCGACAAGATCATCGATCCCGCCCTGCCGACTGTGCTTGTTTATGGCCACTACGACGTACAGCCAGCCGCTCCACTCGATGAGTGGTTGAGTGAGCCCTTCGAACCGGAAATTCGCAAAACGCCCCACCACCCGGAAGGCGCCATCTTTGGCCGCGGAACGACGGACGATAAAGGCCAGATGTTCATCCACGTAAAGGCCGTGGAAGCCATGATTCAGACCGACAGCCTGCCCTGCAACGTAAAGTTCATGATTGAAGGCGAAGAGGAAGTAGGTAGCGCAAGCCTCTATCCTTTCCTTCAGGAATACAAAGACCTAATCGCTGCCGACGTCATCATTGTCTCCGACACCAGCCTGCTGTCCAAAAAGGCCCCGAGCATTACCGTAGGCCTGCGCGGCCTGTCCTACCTCGACGTGAAGGTCACTACTGCCCGCGCCGATATGCACTCCGGCCTCTTCGGAGGTGCCGTTCTCAACCCCATCAATACGCTTTGCGAAATGGTGGCCAAGCTGAAGGACGAGAAAAAACACATCACCATCCCCGGCTTCTACGACGACGTCGTCTTTCCTTCCGACGAAGAGCGTGACATGATGCGCAACGCTCCGTTTGACGCTAACGAATATATGGACAGCCCCGGCGTCTACGCACTCGATGGCGAAGCAGACTTCCATACCTACGAACGCACTGGTATCCTCCCTACTCTCGACTGCAACGGCATCTGGGGCGGTTTCATGGACGAAGGCTCGAAAACCATCATCCCCGCCGTAGCCAACGCTAAAATCAGTATGCGCCTCGTAAGCCAGCAAGACTGGCACAAAGCCACTAAACAGTTTACGGAATATTTTACCTCACTAGCGCCTGAAGGAGCGCAGGTGGAAGTGAAGCCTCACCATGGTGGGCATCCGTACGTAACACCAACGGACAGCACGGAGTACAAGGCCGCATCCGCTGCTTTTGAAGAAGCTTTCGGTAAGGTACCCGTACCGATGTACGAAGGTGGTTCCATTCCCATTATCGCTGAGTTCAAGAAGGTACTCGGTATAGAATCCCTCCTGATGGGCTTTGGTTTTGATACCGACGGGCTGCACAGCCCGAATGAGCACTTTGGTGTCTGGAATTTCTATAAAGGCATTGAGACTATTCCTGGCTTTTACAAGAAGTACGCTGAGATGAAAAAAGTAGTATAGTAATGCGATAGCGACTAAATTACTAACAACCTAACCTCATAAAGGTCTAAAATGCCCTCCGACCGCCAACAACAAGCCCAGACCATACGCAAAACCCGCAAGCTT
>JAPKCQ010000414.1 GCA_026421165.1 Lewinella sp.
ACGTATAGGTTTCGGACAAAGTATCACGATGTTGGTAGGGTTCTTTCTAAAAACAAAACCTGTTTTTGCCTAAGAATCTGAAAATCAGACTTTTAGTACAAAAAGGCTTGTTTTTTACCATGAATTGTAACAAATACCCGATCCTGCCGGGCTCACTTAGCTCCGATCAATTCATTTTGGTCGGAGCTTTTTTTGTGCGCGGCCGTAGGTGCGAAGTGAGGTTTTGAACCGCTGAACTACCGGATACGCATAACCGGGTTACTGCTGGTGTCGCTACTCACGGCGCTACGCCTGTTTGCCCTGGGTGAGTAAGTGTAGCGCTGCAGACTGTATGCGAGGCAACAGCTCAACGGTTCAGTTTGTGCGGTTAACTCAGTAATTTACTAACTTAATGACTCGCTAACTCACTCTACATCTGCGCCAGCGCCCTTAAAAACCACCACTCAACCCCGGAAGCTTTAAATGCTTCCTGCCGAACCAACACGGCCTTGTTGCAAAAAGTGCGACTAGCTGGGGCCAGCCCATCTCCGTTGCCGCCACCTTTAACCGCTCACTGACCCGCCACCTCCACGCAATAGCCGCCCAGTTCACGTTGTACCTACACCCGTGGTGGACGTTGCTCGCGATCCCCACTGGGGGAGGGTAGAGGAGACACTTGGTGAGGACCTCTACCTCGCCGGATAAGTTGGTCTACAAGCTGTGCTAGGCTTCTAGGGCGGCGACAATAAATGGGACAAAGACGAAGCCTTTGCCACTCTCAAACAGATGGCCGGCCACGGCGAACCCGAAGGTGGCAACAACATCGCCCCGGCCAGTATTTCCGAACGGACGCTGCGTGAAGTTTCCCTCCAGCCTTTCCGCTACACCGTAAAAAAACCTGGTGTACGGAACATCATAGCCAGCTATAACGAGGTTAACGAAACTCCCGGCCAACGGCGAAACGCCGGGCCGGGAGACAAAACAAAAACAGCAGAATACGGTCAGCGGGCGGGTTGTAACCCTTTGAACCGCCGACCTGTTTTGATTATGACTTTTGTGCCTTGCACTTTTTGGGAGTGTACATTACCAGTACTCGCTATCCCATAATTTCTTCTTCCTCTTGTCTCTCTCTAGGAAATTAGCCCCACAGCGCGCGATCAATTACCCTCAGGCGAAGCGAAGGGATAGGGTGGAAAATCCGCTCCAAACCGGCCGGAAAGGCCCAAAAAAACGGTGGCCGATCCTAAGATTCAGCTACCGTTTTGATCGGTTGTAGCCCGGAGGGCTTCATTTTACTTGTGGTACACTTCTACAGTTCGGAGATCCGGCGGACTACCTCGTAGAGTTTAGTGCTCATTTCAACTTCCTCTACCCACGGGTCGTGCTCGAGGTAGTTGGCGGAAATGAGCTTGAGGCCGGTGATGCGGCCCTTGGAGTCGGGGACCTTCTGGACGTATTTGATCCAAATACTTCCTTTAGAACGAACGGCGTAGATGCGATTCTCACGGATTTCACGGATACCGTCGACCTCTTTACAGATCACAACGTCGCCGTTGTTGATGACGGGCTCCATGGAGTTACCGGTAATGGGGAAGGCTACGTAGCCGGAGCCCATGATGCCGGGTAGGCGGAAGAAGTCGGTATCTTCCTGAACGAAGCTATCGGTATCGATACTGGCACCGGCGAAGGCTTCTTTGGAGGTAAACATTATGTTCAGGGGAACGTCGGTTCCGGTGACGACGGGAGGCTCGGGTAGCTCCATGCCGAAGGGGGTGCCTTCGCCTTCGAGGAGGTAGCCGAGGTTGACGTTGTACTCGTGGCAGACACGGCGGGCCTGCTCGTAGTTGATGCAACGCTTATCGTCGTCATTAAGAAAAGCCCGTACGATGTGGCCGTAGGAGCGGTTGTTGAGGATCCGCTTAGCAAAGTCACCAAGACCCCGACCGTTACGATCGTTCTTGATAATTTCTCCCCGTTCCTCGAGGATTCGAAAAACCTCCTTAAAGCGATCGTTTAGTTCGCGTCGATCTTCGGTAATCATGGTGATGTATGTTTTGGTATCTACAGCAAATTAAAACAATTTAAACAAGTCGTGCAACTTTTCCTTTTAAAATCTTTAAATTTTATGTTTTTTTCTTGTATTCGGTGCTGGATTGGTGGTAAAATACAAATAGTTGTGGGAAGTTCTTGTCGGTTCGGAAGGAAAAGACGTTAGTATTCTCCTTCCGAACCGACAAGAACTTCCCACAAGAAACCCGGTCCATAAACCTTGCTTCGTAAGCTTTCACTGCATCCTGCGTGCGCGCCTACTTACCTAACAACAGGTTTGCTGAGAAACGTGCTACGTACTTGAGGCTCTGCTCCGTGTTATGTTCGCGTTTGTAAAGGAGGTTGGTTTTGATGCCCTGAACGACTTTTGTTGGTTTTGTGGCGATGGCGGTGGCTACCTTGGTAACGCCGCTAATAAGGGTATTACGGTCCGGGAAGGTACGGTTGACCATTCCGTTGGTGAGGGCTTCGGGGCCGTACATCTTGCGACCGGTAAAGGCGAGCTCAGCCACCAGTCCGGGCTGAAGGATACGGGGCAGTCTTTGCAGTGTACCAATATCAGCGACGATGCCTAAGTCGACCTCCTTGACCGTGAAGTAGGCGTCTTCGGTACAGTAGCGCATATCGCAGGCGGTAACGATGTCGACTCCGCCGCCGATGCACCCGCCGTGGATAGCGGCAAGTACGGGTTTGCGGCAGCGCTCGATGGCGGTGATGGTGGACTGGATACTTTCGATGAAATCAATGAGCTCCGTCTTGGTCTCTTCCGGGGTGGGGGCTAGGCGGTTTTGTAAACTGCCCAACACAGCAAGGTCCATCCCTGCGCAAAAGTGCTTGCCTTCGCCGGTGAGGATGACTACGAGGACCTCATCGTTGGCATCAACGGTTTCAAAGGCGGTTTTCATGGCTGCCCAGGCGGCTTCGTCGAGGGCGTTGGCGCGTTCGGCGTTGGCGAAGGTTAGGGTGGCGATGTGGTCGTTTACAGTAATCTTCATGCCGTGAAGATACTGCGGCTAGAGACTGCGCTGTAGCCGTTCAGCGCTTGGTCGAGCTGGTGGGTGATGCGGATGATGCAAGGATAAGCATGCCGGAATTTTATGACCGGTGGCACCTTATATAAAAGATGACCGGGTTTCAGTTTGGGGCGAACATTAGGTTTTGGACCAAAATTAGCAGGCGTCAGATGATCGGTAAAGACGAGGATGTCTTTATGGAGC
>JAPKCQ010000415.1 GCA_026421165.1 Lewinella sp.
CGTCGGCAGCCTCAAAAACCAGCCCTCCCCAACGGTCATACACCCGGAGAGATCGCACGGTACCCGTAAATTCGGTACTGGCAAAAAGTTGGAACTGATCATTGATACCATCACTATTCGGAGAAAAAGCCGTGGGCAGATAAACAGGACAATCCCTCTGCGGAACGCTGATAAAAAGCTCTTCCAGGCAAGGCTCCCCCGTAAGGCCGACGGCCTCGTTGCGAATGGTCACGCCGTAATCTCCAGGGGCAAGGTCGCCGAAAGAGCCTTCGGGTAAAAAAGGGCCACCATCAAGGGAATAGGTGAAGGAGGTAGGGCCGTTGGTCGTAGTACTCACGATAATCATTCCGTTACGTTCTCCGCAGTCTGCTTTGCGTAAGAGGGTAATTTCATGGCTGATTTCCGGCAGGAGGACCAGGGTAGAATCCAGCAGTACCTCCTGGAGTTCGAAGAAGGCGAAGTCGTCGAGAGCAAAGTCATTGCCAGTGGGGTTGGTATTTTTGTTGACGATGCAGATCTCCGCTTCCGTTGCTGCTCCGGCGTTCCAGGTGGTGTAGAATTGTCGCCAGTCGCAGACCTCGTTACTCGCGGTAAAGATCCGGCCAGTACGGTTGTTGCTGATGGAGAACTGTAGTTGGGCGGCGTTGCTGGGGTTCACGGAAGTTAGCCAAGCGGAAAGAGCGTATTCCTGGTTGAGGGTTACCGCGATCGTTTGGCACCAGACCCGTTCGTTGGCGACCGGGGAGCCATCGACGATCATCATCATACCGCTACCTGAGGTGTGGTCGGGGCAGTCGGTAAAGAAGATCCCGTTGAGGTTAGCGGCGCTGGTATTAATTCCGTAGCGGCCCTGGGTGTTGATTGCCGTTACGAAGGGATAATCGCTGGTGAAGCCCACGTTACCGTCGGTAAATCCGGGATTTTGGATCAGGTTTGGTCCCGTTGCTGCGCCAATCATGCGGGCGACGTACAGGGTCGTCGCTACCGGCCGCACGGTGGGGTTGGCAATGGTCGGATTACGCAGCCCGGTAGCTGGCGACCACTCGTAGGCGAACCGGCCGGGAGGGGCGTTGAGCTGTACTTCCTGACCGGGCTGGCAGATGAGGACGGTGTCGATTTGCGCGGGTAAGGCGGTGCTGCAGAAGAGAACCAGAAAGAAAAGAAAACGGGCCACAAAGCTTATTTAGAGACGGTAAGGAACGCGAATAGAATAAAACCGGATTTTCTGACCTGGCGTTTTTGTTCCTGCTGTCGCCAAAAATCCTTTGCACAGCATCGCTACGGAAATTATTTTGGCAACAGCAGGGGCAAAACAAGACGGTCAGAAGTCTGGTTTTATTTTGTTCGCGTCCCTAAGGTATGAAATACTAGCAGCCTTTCGGAGAGATTGGGCCTTACCCGAACTGAGGCACGGGCCTGGGATACGAAGGCTTTTGGGCTGAGGGGAATGTTTTGTTACTGTAGGGCTAATGGAGTTGGGAGGGTAATTTGTGTTTGGCCTGAAGGTAAGCAGTGAGCCTCCGGAGGATAGAAGTATGAGCAGCGGTAAAATGAATCCCGTACACTACTACCAGTCCAGCTTCGACAAGACGATCGTCCGACTAGGTAAAGAATAAGTTCGGACGTACGGACACGATTGAAGTGATGGTGGACCTCGGCGACCTGCACATTTCGAATATCTTCACTCCGGGAGATGTATCGATACTGGAAAAGGACATCTTTAAGCTTAAAGGCATCGGGCTTCTGCCTGATGTTGTGCTGTACTCCCGTCGGGAACACGAGGTGAAAACGTTTGCCTGTACGGGAGACTGCAGGGGTCGCCCCTACAGGTAGTCGGTGGGAGGGCCGTGTTCGCGCCAGCGAACACGTTTTTACTTCAAGTGATCGATGGGATTATAGTTTGTTACTAGAAAAACGTCCGATAACTTTAAAAACAAAATAAGATAAAGCTGGATGAGTATTTTATTTAATCCCTTCTTTGAAGCAGCCTGTAGCTGCACTTGGCGTCGGTGTGATAGGGAATGGTATTTTCCATTAGCTTTTCGGTGACGTAGGCGTCTAACTTGATGCCGTTGGTGCTGGTGATCAGGGAAGAGCAAGATCAAAGAAATCTCAGGTTTCAACAAACCCAGCTTTAAGCCTCGCCAGCAAAACGCCTTATTCGCTCCTTAAAAAGCCAATTGGGTAGATTTGCAGACTTTAGTTCTTAGCCCTAAAGTCAAAGGAGCAACCACACTGCTCCTCCAACAAACCTGGCACCAGCGGCCGCGCCCTAAAAAATAAAGCCCCCGGGATAATTCCGACCTTAACCGAAAAAATATGCACGACCTAATCGGAGACATCCACGGCCACGCCACCGAACTACGCCAACTGCTCTTAAAACTCGGCTACCGGCCGCACGGAAAAGGCTACCGCCACCCGAGTCGGCAGGCCTTCTTCGTGGGCGATTACATTGACCGGGGCCCGGAGATTCCGGCGACGCTGGAGATCGTACGGTCGATGGTGGACGCGGGAGACGCGCTGGCGCTGATGGGCAACCATGAGTTCAACGCGCTGGCTTTCCATACGCCGCTTACTGGCGGCGGGTACCTGCGGCCGCACCTGATCAAGAACTTCCGGCAGCATGCGGAGACGCTGTTGCAGTTTCAGAACCGGCAGTCGGAGTACGACGATTACATCCGGTGGTTTTATGAGTTGCCGTTGTATTATGAATCGGAAGCATTTCGGGCGGTGCACGCTAGTTGGCACCCGGACAGCATCAGCCATCTGCGGGGTGTACTTCCAGGAGGGCGGCTAAGTGAGGAAGTGCTGCTGAGCACCGCAGCTCCGGACTCCCCCGTCCTCGACGCGGTCGAAAAGGTGCTTAAGGGGGTGGAATTGCCGCTACCTACCGGCCGACACTTCCTTGATAAAGACGGGACGCCGCGGCACCACATCCGTTATAAGTGGTGGGAGAACCCTATTGGGGCGAACTACGAGGAGCTCAGCGTATTGCCGGGGCTCAAACTGGCAGATCTTCCTTACGCTGGCGGCGGGACGGCGTACTACGGCCCCGGAGAGAAGCCGGTATTCTTCGGTCATTACTGGTTGCGGGGTGCACCGTCTCTTTACCGGGGAAACGTTTGCTGTTTGGATTACAGTGTTGCTAAGGGTGGTCAGCTGGTGGCTTATCGGTTTGCGGGAGAGGAGGTACTGCGGAATGATAATTTGGTGGGGGTAGGAGCTTAAAATACTGACCGCAACGG
>JAPKCQ010000103.1 GCA_026421165.1 Lewinella sp.
TTTTCGTCATTGCTGCCCATGAGGAAGCGGCCTGGTTTGACGAGGGTTAAGTGGAATGGGACTGTGGCGGGTGCTTCGCCGAGGGGCAGGATGTCGTTTTCAAAAAACGTAGTAGGCATGGAGGCGGTTTGGTGAGTAATGATAAGGAAAAAGCTAATGAGGTAGATTTGCTGGCGCTTGTTCTTTGTTCCTGATTCTTTACGTCCAAACCGGCTGGTGGCCGGCTACCAGGGCGTCGTTTAGGTCGGGGAAGAAGGTTGTCATAGCGGTTTGTCCCGGGGCGTTGTTGTCGGGGAAGAGATTGATTTCGGTGTAGGCCCTGGGGGTAACGTAAGCCTTAGCACTCTTGTAGGAGGAAAGGGAATTGAGAATGATAACGCCGCCACGGAGTAAGATGACTTTCAGGAAAACAAGTAAGGTCAGAACGGCTATTCGCGCGTAGACAATACAGTTTGAAATGTGCATCGGAACACCACCTTTATTGTGTCGTTCAACCGTTTACACCGCCAGTATATGCAGCGCTGTTTTGTCTTCAAGATCAACAGCTGCGGTGCCGCTGAACTCCGTACCTTTTTTAGCTTTACCAGCACAACCGCTCCAGCATCTACCGGTTCCGTCCGTACATTTTCCGCTTTTGGGTAGGAAGCTTGGATCGAAAGCTAAGATAAGACCTCTGCTAAGACTATCTCGTACCCGTTCAAGATTAATACCCAATAAATTAACCGGCCGAGCAAAGTTATTGCGGTAGGTACTCTCCACGAAATCACCGTAGCGGGCCATATTGACGAAGTTATACCGGCCACTCATTCCAAGCCAGGGTTGAACGAGGTGAAGCAAAAATTTGCGCTGACGGGCCGTAAGTTCAGCTTGGTTTTGTAATATTGAGATAGCGAGGGTTCCAACCTTTGTAGGGTGAGTCATAGTCCTGTTTGTGTGAGAACTACAAGATAACTACTCACCCGATTTTAGCTGCTTTTTGACTCAATCCGCAACGGACCATTGTGATAAAATTGCAGACATAATGGTACCGACGTTAGCCAATAGTTGTGGTTGAGCACGCTTCGAGGTCCTGGAATTGGTCTTGTGGACTTCGAAGCGGTCATTTCCTACGAGCGTAACGCGGGGTAAAATGGTCAGCTCTCTGCGAAACTGCTACGTGATGGGCGTTCGGCATCGACTTTACGGTTGTCCTACCGTTTACTACCGATGCTCCATAAAACCCTTCCTCTGCACCTGCGGCCGCGCCCAAATCATACAATCAAGCTCGAAAACCAGAGTGAATTGAACATACGACCACCCGTTCAATTCTAATAAAATCCAGTTAAACCTTAGAACAGAAACTCATCTCCAACGGTGACCTGAAATTCGCTTCCTACAAAAGCCATATCAACATGAAGAAATTCACCCTTTACCTTATCCTTCCCCTACTCTTGGCTGCCTGCGGCACAAAGGCACCGCAGACCGACCAGATGCAAGCTAAGCCAAGCACCTCTCCGGTTGCACTGGCAGAAGGGATCGCACTGATAGAAGGTAAGGATGGCACCAAGCTGCAAGTAAACGGCAAAGACTTCATGATCAACGGCATGAACTGGGACTATTTCCCCATCGGCACCAACTACGAATACATCCTCTGGGAGCAGCCCGAAGCGCTCATCCGAGCGGCACTGGAAGACGAAATGACCCTACTGAAGAACATGGGCGTCAATACGGTACGCATGTACACCGGCGTCCCCGCCAGATGGATCACCTACATCTACGAAACGCACGGAATCTACACCATGCTCAACCACTCCTTTGGCCGGTACGGGCTGACTATTGACGGCAATTGGGTAGCCAATACGGAATATGCCGATGCCCGTACCCGGGAAATTCTCCTGGCCGAAGTAATGGAGCTCGCCAAGGATTATCAGAACACCCCGGGGCTCTTGCTGTACCTCCTCGGTAACGAAAACAACTACGGCTTATCCTGGGAGGGCGCAGAAACGGAAGACATCCCGGTCGAGGACACCAAAACTACCGAACGGGCCAGGGCGCTTTACCGCCTCATGAACGAAGCGGTAGTGAAGATGAAAACGGTGGACCAGGCCTACCCCATCGCCATCTGCAACGGCGACCTTGCCTACCTGGACCTCATCGTTGAGGAATGTCCGGACGTAGATATTCTGGGAACGAATATGTACCGCGGCCTGTCCTTTGGCGACGCCTTCAAGCGGGTAAAGAAAGCATACGGTAAGCCGCTCCTGTTCACCGAATTCGGTACGGATGCCTTTGATGCCATTAACAAAAAGGAAGACCAGCAGTCGCAGGCCGGGGTAATGGTGAGCAACTGGAAGGAGATCTACGCCAACGCTGCTGGATTAAGCGGTGCGGGTAATTCCATCGGAGGGTTCACCTTCCAGTTCAGCGACGGCTGGTGGAAATTCGGTCAGACGCTAAACCTGGACGTACACGACGACAACGCGAGCTGGGGCGCGGGAGGCTACGAGAGCGACTTCAAGAAAGGCGAGAATAATATGAACGAGGAGTGGTTCGGCATCTGCGCTAAGGGGCCGACCAACGAGCGGGGCTTGTACAAGCTATCCCCCCGGGCAGCTTACTACGCCTTAAAGGAGGCCCACCGGTTCGATCCTTTTGCTACCGGTGCAAACAGAAAGGGCCTGGACACCCACTTTACCAAGATCAATTTAGTGGATGCCGCTACCAGGTCCAGAAAAGATAGAGCCGACCGGTAAACATCAGCGCTTTCGAGTAGGACATAAGGATATCTCCTGAGCGAAACCGAAGTACCTACGCCCTCGCCCAACATCTTAAAAGAGTAGCGGGCCGCACCATGCGCTTGCAACCGGAAAACCCCAAAATAAAATGAGCAAAATAGACCGGTATTACTTGCCAAAACCAGTGACTATGCCAGCAAATGCTTATCTAGCACTCGTTTTCTATCATTAACGCCTTTACGGGACTAAGCGTCCTATAGTAACAAAAGCAAAAATTTTGCCTCAAAGCCAGTGAATCTCCCTCCAGACGGCAGGCAAACTAATTTATTGATTAAACATACTTAATGACAAAGCTTTCTCAAACCTCCATCGACGGTCAGCACTACTACAAAATAGCTGACAGTGACCAGATGCGTCCCTTTTTCATGAGCATCGTTAGCGACGCTAACCACTGGATGTTCATCTCAAGTAACGGAGGCCTCACGGCGGGTCGTAAAGATTCCGAATACGCCCTTTTCCCTTATTATACGGACGACAAGATTACCGAATCGGTAGAGACAACCGGCAGTAAGTCGATCTTCCAGGTTCAAAAAGACGGTAAGACGGTGGTTTGGGAGCCTTTCTCCGTCCGGAACGAGGGCCGCTTTAACGTAAGCAGAAACCTCTATAAAAGCGTCTACGGCAACCAGGTCATCTTCGAAGAATTCAACCAGGACCTGGGAATAACTTTCCGCTACCAATGGAGTTCGAGTGCGACTTACGGCTTCGTGCGGACGTCAACCCTGACGAACCATAACGACGAGGCGGTGACCATTGCCCTAATCGATGGGATCCAGAACCTCCTCCCCTACGGAGTGGGTAGTGATCTACAAAGACAGTCGAGTAACCTCGCCGATGCTTATAAACGCAGCGAACTCCACGCGCAGAGTGGGCTGGGCATCTTCGCCTTGAGCGCCATCATTGTGGACAAGGCCGAGCCAAGTGAAGCGCTCAAGGCCAACACCGTGTGGTCCGTAGGCCTGGACGCTCCCACCCACCTGGTGTCTTCCCTCCAGCTGGAGCCTTTCCGCCGGGGCGTTGCCGTTCAGCAGGAAACGGACGTGAAGGGCGAAAAAGGAGCCTACTTCCTCCACAAGGAGCTTGTGCTGGCACCAAAATCGGACCAGCGCTGGATCATTGTCGCCGACGTAAACCAAAACAGAATTGAAGTCGAAGAGCTGATCCAGGAACTAGGATCACCCGACGAGCTCACCCAGAGGATAAAGCAGAATATTGCGCGGGGTACGGAGCAGCTCATTGCCCTCACCGCAGCCTCCGACGGGCTGCAGCTCACCGCCGACGAACGCGGAGACACCCGCCACTTCTCGAACGTGCTGTTCAACATCATGCGGGGTGGGATATTTGACAACAACTATCAAATTGAGAAGTGGGATTTCGAAAAATACCTCGCTAAAGGAAATAAAGGAGTCAGTGAACGCCACCAGAAGTTCACCGCCGCACTACCCGATCTCTTCTCTCTTTTTGACCTTCGGTCACAGCTGGAAGGTATTGACGATCCGGCCCTGCAACGACTGGCCATTGAATACCTACCGCTCAAGTTCAGCCGCCGGCACGGCGACCCCAGCCGCCCGTGGAATAAGTTCTCCATCAACACCCACAACGAAGAAGACGGCTCTAAGATCCTGGACTACCAGGGCAACTGGCGCGATATTTTCCAGAACTGGGAAGCACTCGCGCACGGCTATCCGGAGTTCATGGAAGGCATGATCTTCAAGTTCCTGAACGCGAGTACCTTCGACGGATACAACCCCTACCGGGTCGTTAAAGACGGCTTCGACTGGGAGACGATCGAAGAAGACGACCCCTGGTCCTACATCGGCTACTGGGGCGATCACCAGATCATCTACCTGCTCAAGTTCCTGGAGTTTTCGGAGAAGCACCAGCCCGGAGCACTCGACGGCTACCTCTCCAAAGACCTCTTCGTGTACGCCAACGTACCGTACCGGATCAAGTCTTACCAGGACATCCTGAAGAACCCGAAGGACACCGTAGATTTTGACGGCCCGCTCGACGAAAAGATCCGGGAAAGCCGCAAGAACATCGGAACTGACGGTGCCCTACTGACCAACCAGTCAGGAGAGATCTACAGGGTCAACTTTATCGAAAAGATCCTCGCTACGCTACTGGCGAAGACCTCGAATTTCATCCCTGAAGGCGGCATCTGGATGAACACCCAGCGCCCGGAATGGAACGATGCGAACAACGCCCTGGTCGGCAACGGCGTATCCATGGTGACGCTTTACTACATGCGCCGCTTCCTCACCTTTTTTGACGGCCTTCTCGCCAGACGGTCGGAAGAGTCCTTCGAACTATCGGTTGAAGTTGCGGACTTCTACGAGCAAACACTCCGGATATTAGCGCAATTCGCGCCGCTGTTGAAAGACAAGATCAGCGACCCGGACCGTAAGGACGTTCTGGACGGTCTGGGCGAAGCAGCCTCTGGTTTCCGCAACACCATCTACGATACGGCCTTCAGCGGAGCGAAGCGAAGCGTAAGTACCGCTAGCCTGCGCGACTTTGTCCGGCTAAGCCTCTCCTATTTCGACCACACGATCGACGCCAACCACCGCTCCGATGACCTGTACCACGCTTACAACCTGATGACGGTGAAGGAAGACGGGGTCTCCATTTCTTACCTAGATGAGATGCTGGAAGGGCAGGTCGCCGTGCTCAGTGCCGGCTACCTTACTTCGGAGCAGTCCCTGAAGGTAATGGACGGACTAAAGAACAGTGCCCTGTTTCGGCCAGACCAGTACAGCTACCTGCTCTACCCCGCCAAGAAGCTTCCCGGCTTCCTGCAGAAGAACAACGTCCCGGCGGAAGCCGTAGAAAAGTCCGAGCTGTTATCAGCGATGATGAAGGACGGAAACGGCGGCATCATCCAGCAAGACGTGAACGGGAACTACCACTTCAACGGCAACTTCAAGAACGCCGGCGATCTCAAAGATGCACTCAATAAACTCGCCGGAACTAAGTATTCCAGTCTGGCGGAGAAGGAGCAACAGCAGCTCGCGGTGGTATTCGAAGGCGTCTTCAACCACAAGGCGTTCACCGGCCGTTCGGGCACCTTCTTCGGCTACGAAGGCCTCGGCTCCATCTACTGGCACATGGTGTCCAAGCTCCGCTACGCCGTCGTGGAGTGTTGCCGGAAGGCCGTACGGGAAAACGCTGGTGCGGAAACCACCGGTCGGATGCTGGAACATTACTACGAGATCGTAGCTGGCATCGGTGTCCACAAATCACCCGAGCTTTACGGTGCCTTCCCAACGGATCCTTACTCCCACACGCCGGGAGGTAAGGGTGCCCAGCAGCCGGGCATGACCGGGCAGGTAAAAGAAGACCTACTGAGTCGCTTCGGCGAACTAGGGGTTACGATAAAGGATGGTCAGCTTTCCTTTAATCCTACCGTCCTCAAGCAGGGAGAGTTTCTCACTACACCGGAAACCTTCCGGTTCATTGACGTACACGGCGAAGGACAGGAAGTGAAGCTTCCGGTCGGAACACTGGCCTTTACCTGGTGCCAGGTGCCCGTTATTTACGCGATCGGAGAAGCACCGCTTCTGCGGCTGCAGTTTTCCAACGGAGACGATCAGGACCAAGACGGTTTCAAGCTGAATGCCGAATTCAGCCATGAGGTATTCAGTAGAACGGGTAAGGTCACAAAAATATTCGTTACCCACCCGGCAACTGTCCTCAAGTAAACCTACTGATCCGATGACCATATCCAAATTTTGCACCTGCGTTCTCGCCCTGATTTTTCTAATTTCCTGTGCGACCAAAGAAACCGACACAATGCCCATAAACGACCTTTCTGCCGCCGAGTTTCTCGGCGACCCTAACTACCTGGCCATCTCCTACGGGGGGTACCGGGCCACCTCCCGCGATACCCAGCCGACGATCAGCCAGCTGAAGGAAGACCTGATGATTCTCTCCGCGATGCAGGTCCGGGTAGTCCGCACTTACAACGCACAGCTTGCGCAGGCCTCCAACATTCTGGCGGCTATCCGTGAGCTTAAGGACGCCGACCCCGCCTTCGAAATGTACGTGATGCTGGGGGCGTGGATGGACTGCCAGAACGCCTGGACCGCTACGGAGCCCGACCACAATGTGGAAAGTGCGCAAAACGCCGGCGAGATCGCCCGGACGGTAGCGCTGGCACAGAAGTATCCAGACATCGTCAAGGTCATTGCCGTTGGCAATGAGGCGATGGTGAAGTGGGCGGCCAGTTACTTTGTGCAGCCTGATGTCATTCTTAAGTGGGTAAATCACCTACAGGGACTGAAAGAACAGGGCGAATTACCGGCCGACCTTTGGATCACCAGTTCCGATAACTTCGCTTCCTGGGGCGGTGGTGGTGGTGAATACCACGTGGAGGACCTGAATAAGCTCATCCGCGCCGTTGATTACATTTCGCTGCATACCTACCCGATGCACGATACGCATTACAATCCTGTGTTTTGGGGGGCTCGGCAGCAGGTGCAGGGCGAGGATAAAGAGGCAATGGTAGAAGCGGCCATGCTCAGGGCCAAAAACTACGCCATTGGTCAGTACGACTCCGTTGCCTCCTACGTAAAGAGTATTGGCGTAGACAAGCCGCTCCACATCGGAGAAACCGGCTGGGCGAGCAGCTCCAACGGTTTCTACGGCGAGGGCGGCTCCCGGGCCACCGACGAGTACAAACTGGGCCTCTACTACAACCACATGAGGGACTGGACGAACGAAGCCGGCATGGCCTGCTTCTACTTCGAGGCCTTCGATGAGCCCTGGAAGGACGGCGCCAACCCGGGCGGTTCCGAAAACCACTTCGGCCTGTTCACGGTAGACGGCCAGGCCAAATACCCACTCTGGTCAATGGTGGACGCCGGCGTATTCGACGGCCTTACCCGCGACGGCAACCCGATCACTAAGACCTTCGGTGGAAACAAAGCTGCGCTTATGGAAACGGTGTTTACGCCTCCGTCCGCTGCGCTGCAGGAGCATTAGCCAAACACATTCGAAAGAGTTGAGCACCCCTGGCACAATTCTTTAAGTAAATCGCGCTAGAGGCGCTCAACCAAAATAAAGATAAGTATTATTGTGCGTGAGTAATAAGCGAATTCAACGAGCACCTTTCCGCAGACACCATATTCGATCATCAAAAGAAACGTAAAAAAAGTCATCATGTCAAAAGCCGGCAATGGAGTAATCGATAGTCTAACCATCGATAAAACAATAAGTAAAAAGGTGCCCTTCGGCCAAAAAGTAGCTTTTGGCCTCGGCATGCTGGCCAACCAGATGTTCCCGGCAGTTCTGGGTATTTTCATGGTGGTACTGGTGCAGGACCTGGGCTTTCCCGGCTGGATGTGGAGTGTGATCTACTTCTTTCCCCGGGTTTTTGACTCCATTACAGACCCCATTATGGGTTTTATCTCCGATAATACACGCTCTAAATGGGGCAGAAGGCGTCCGTACGTTCTTTTAGGTGGTGTACTTATGGGCATTGCCTTTATTGCCATGTGGCAGCTCTTTAAGGAAAACCCTTTGGAGTATAACTTCTGGTATTTCTTCTCTGGGTCAATAGTATTTTACCTGGGGCTCACAATATTTAGCGTTCCGTACGTAGCCATGGGATATGAGATGAGCGACGATTTCCACGAGCGGACCAGCATCATGGCTACTGCTCAATGGATCGGGCAATGGGCCTGGGTCATCGCACCCTGGTTTTGGATCATCATGTACGACCCCGCCTGGTTCCCTTCGGCCGAAGTGGCGACGAGAGAACTTGCTGTTTGGGTAGCTATTCCGTGTGCCATTTGTGCCATTATTCCAGCGATTTTCATTAAGAGTGAGTCTACGGTTGACAGGGACGATTATGAGCCACTGACTTTATCAAACATTGGTAGTAGCGTAGGAAAAATATTCGAAGGCTTTCGAGATGCATTCAGAATAAAGTACTTCCGCCAATTATGCTTTTCCACTTTTTTAATTTTCAACTCTTTCAATACCGTAGCCGCGCTAACGTTTTTTGTAATCGTGTACCGGTTATTCAATGGCGATGCGGAGGCTACCGGAGTTTGGGTGGTGCTTTTTGGTAGTATAGGAGCATTGTGTACAACGTTTCTTGTTATACCTATCGTTGCCTGGATGTCAACAGTCATTGGTAAGCACAAGGCGTTTTTATTATCACAAAGCATTTCGTTGATCGGCTATATTCTAATGTGGTTCTTGTTTGTTCCTGGGAAACCGTGGCTTTACCTCATTGCACTGCCATTCTTTTCGTTCGGAATTGGCAGCTTATTCACCATCATGATGTCCATGACCGCGGACGTGATTGACATAGACGAGCTCAATACGGGGTTAAGGCGCGAAGGAATATTTGGCGCTATTTATTGGTGGATGGTTAAATTCGGCTTTGCGATCGCGGGTGGGCTTAGCGGCCTCATGATTGCAGTAGTAGGATTCGATGCTCTGCTTCCCACTACCGATCAGCAAAGTGCCGTGGATGGGCTCCATGCATTCTTTTGTTTTTTCCCTATGGCGGGAACTGTTCTCGCGATATTCATTATGTGGTCTTATGATTTGACCGAGGAAAAAGCACTTGAAATCAGAGCAGCCATCGATGCTAAGAAGGAAGGTTTGGCTTCCAGCTAAGCATTAATGCGAATCATGGGCTAAGGGACGCCGGGTACGGACGCCGTTCTCACTACCGGTCACCTGGCCAGTGTCTGTCTCGGTTTCCAGTAGGTGCATCGCTGAAGGAATTCCGCGCCCACGACCTTCAAGCCTAGTGTTTACACGAGTTCCGGAGTCAATACTGAAGTGTGGTTGATTTTGCGTGTTCTGAAAAAACTAGCCATTACAAGCAGAAACCACCGATGGTGAGGACTGCTGCCAGGTACGGACGCTCGGAGGTTACGACCGCCAAAATTGCTTCGCAATTCTGTCGATCGCAACGCTCCGAGATCCGGGCATTATTCCCTGCTGCGAGCGAAGCCGAGGCACTCGTTCAAGGCGGTATTTTATCCTGGAGCACCACCTTATAAATATATCCGACCAAACGATAAATAAAAGCATGTCATTTAAAGCTAAAGCCCACAAAACGAAGTCCCTCTCCGGCATCAATTTCGCGGAACAGTCTCCCCAGGAGGTCAAAGCCCTATTTCTAAAAACCCTTGAAGGTGGTACGCACGGATTGTGCATGAGCCCCTACGAGGAAGGGCAGGAACCGGGCGATGAACTAACGGAAGAACAGGTACGCCGCAGGCTGACCATCATGCAGCCCTACACCAAATGGGTACGCTCTTTCTCCTGCACCGAAGGCAACGAACTGATCCCCAAAATCGCCGCCGAGCTGGGCATGAAAACCATGGTCGGTGCCTGGCTGGGGCCGGACGAAGCCAAGAACGAAAAAGAAATCGCCGGCCTGATCAAACTGGCCAACGACGGCTGTGTCGACATCGCCGCCGTGGGCAACGAAGTGCTGTACCGCAACGACCTGAGTGCGGCCCAGCTGCTGAACCACCTGCGAACCGTTCGTGCGGCCATTCCGGCCAGCATTCAGGTAGGTTACGTGGACGCCTACTACGAATTTACCCTTC
This sequence comes from Lewinella sp., assembly GCA_026421165.1. Taxonomy (GTDB): domain Bacteria; phylum Bacteroidota; class Bacteroidia; order Chitinophagales; family Saprospiraceae; genus Neolewinella. The sequence goes on from JAPKCQ010000103.1 coordinate 10,352, forward strand.
ACCCCGAGATCGTCGATGCCTGCGACGTCATCCTCGCCAACTGCTACCCCTACTGGGAAGGCTGTGGCCTGGAACACTCCCTGGTGTACATGAAGCAGATGTACCAGCAGGCCGTTAACGCCGGACGGGGCAAGAAAGTCATCATCACCGAAACCGGCTGGCCCAGCCAGGGCGAGTCGTTCGAAGGCGCCCACCCCTCCGAGGTCAACGCCATGGCTTATTTTATCAACGCACAGCAGTGGTGTACCCAGGACAATATCGACCTCTTCTACTTCTCCTCCTTCGATGAGTCGTGGAAGGTTGGCGCAGAAGGTGATGTTGGCGCTTACTGGGGTATTTGGGACAAGGAGGAAGGCTTGAAGTACCAAGCTCTGGCCAGCTAGAATAGCCGGGTAGATGGTTGCCGCGAATCATGGGCCAAGGAGCGTCCGTACTTGGCCTTTTAGTTCCTGAGTTGCGTTTCCCGAATCCAGTTCTGGGCGCGGCGCGCAGGTGCTGCGGGAGGCTTTTGAAGATCGTTGTGGGGTATCGCCAGGTAGCACCCCCGAACGTTCCACCTAGCGTCCGCTAAAGGACGTAAAATAAGTGTTTTATGACAACGACCTTATTAACTTTCCTACTCTACACCGGACTCGTAGCCTTTTACGCTACCTGGAAACTACGTTCAGACAATCTAAACACCCAGGACGGTTATTTTCTGGGAGGCAGGTCATTAACCGGGATTGTAATTGCGGGCTCTCTCTTACTGACGAATATTTCTACGGAGCATTTGGTGGGCATGAATGGCTCTGCTTATCGCAATGGCGCCATCATCATTGCCTGGGAAGTTACTTCTGCTTTGGCCCTGATCATTGGCGCTTTGTACTTCGCGCCGAAGTACCTGAAAATGGGATTGACCACCATCCCCGAATTTTTAGAGAAACGTTTTGACGGACTCACCAGAACGCTCGTCGCTTTCTTACTGATCATTTCTTTTGTTGCTACCCTACTCCCCATTGTCCTGTACACCGGAGCGCTGAACATAGAGGCCATCTTTGAAATTTCTGATTTACTAAACGTTACCCAAAGGGAAGGTATCTGGGTCACGATCCTCGTCGTTGGCATTATTGGGGCGATCTACGCTATTTTTGGAGGACTAAAGATGGTCGCCTATACCGATACGATTAACGGCTTCGGATTACTGGTAGCGGGATTGCTCGTTCCGATCCTGGCCCTACTTAGCATTGGTGATGGCAACCCGTTAGAAGGCTTAAGCATGGTGTTTGAGAACAGCCCCGAGAAGTTCAACGTAATCAGTAAGGAGCCGGGCGTTGGGGAAGGAGCGCGTACCGCCATTCTTCCTTTCGAAGTCTTGTTTACGGGTTTGATGATCAATCAAATTTATTTCTGGACGATGCACCAGTCGATCATCCAGCGTGTATTAGGCGCCGTCAACCTCAAGGAAGCTCAAAAAGGACTCTTATTCACCGGTCTGCTAAAGGTCTTCGTGCCCGTGATCATAGTATTGCCCGGCCTGATCGGCTTCTATTATTACGGGGAGAGCCTCTACGACAATCCGGACAGTGTTTACCCGCTTCTGGTCAAAAAAGTACTGCCCCTGTGGCTAACTGGTTTCTTCGTTGCGGTGATGATGGGGGCCATTTTCAGTACGTTCAACAGCACGCTGAACAGCGCCGCTACCGTTTTTAGTTTGGGGATTTTTAAACGGTATTTTCAAAAAAATGCTAGTGAAAAGCGTTTGGTAAAGATCGGCAAATGGACTTCCGCTATTCTGGCCATTGTCGCCATCTCTATCGCGCCCTATGTGGCCAATGCGCCCGAAGGCCTGTACCAATTATTGCAGCAGCTGAACGGTATTTTCTTTGTTCCGATAGCTAGTGTTATAGTAGCGGGCTTCTTATTCCCCAAGGTATCCGCAACAGGAGCTAAAGTAGGGTTACTTTTTGGCCTCCTGTTCTACGTGGTCATGGACTACGTCTTTGCCGTTAATTTACACTTCGTGCATATCTGGGGCATCGAATTTGTCCTGAACATCGTGGTAATGCACCTGGTCTCCTTTTGGGCACCAAAAGGCGATAAATTTATCATACAAGATGCTGGTATACTTGACCTCGAGCCGTGGAAGTATGCGAAAGCCTTTAGCCTTTTCCTGGTTATAGTCACCCTCCTTTTCTATCTTGTCCTTGGAAACGTTTAACCGGATGCTTAGTAACGTGAAACAAATAAAATAAAATGGAAGAGAAAGTCTTTAGAAACTACGAGGCACCAGACATTTCAGCGGCCGTAAAGGAGCATTATCGAAAAATGCGGAAGCGGCAGACGGTGGACTATGTGCAAAGCATGCATAAGAAGTACCTGAAGTTTGACAAGCCGCTGGACCTGTGGGAAGCCATGCGTCATTTGAACAGTCTGATTGACGTTAGCGATCCGGATTTAGACCTTCCCAACGTTCAACATTTGATCCAAAGCGCGGAAGCGATTCGTGCGGAAGGTCGCCCGGATTGGATGCAATTAGTCGGTCTCATTCACGATCTTGGCAAAGTCATGTTCCTCTGGGGAAGCGACGAGGATGGCACCAGCCAGGCCGAACAATGGGGCATGGTCGGTGATGTATTTATCGTGGGCTGTGCGCTGCCGGATACTTGCGTGTACCCCGAGTTTAATGAGACGAACCCCGATATGCAGGATGCACGCTACCGCACTTCGACGGGCATCTACGAAAAAGGCTGTGGTATTGACAACGTAGACCTCGCTTGGGGCCATGACGAATACCTCTACCAGGTCTTAAACAACCATGAGACCAATACCCTTCCTGAAGAGGCGATGGTCATGATCCGCTACCACTCTTTCTACCCCTGGCATACCGGTGGTGCGTACACCGAATTGCTGAGTAAGCAAGATGAAGCCTACCTAGCCATCATCAAAGACTTTAACCGCTACGACCTCTACACCAAGAGTCAAAAGATCTATGACTTGGAAGATGTTTTGGCTTACTATCAGCCCATTGCTGAAAAGTATTT
>JAPKCQ010000004.1 GCA_026421165.1 Lewinella sp.
CGAAGCCGTCTAAAAGGCAAAGCCGTCTAAAAGCGCAGCGTCTAACCTACCTTTGTGGTATGCAACTAGTAGGTAACTTAAGTGTCGCGGTCCTAATGCTCCTCTTCTGGGCGGGGCCGCAGGTGCAATGCGACGGACAGGAACTGCGGACCAACGGTTCTGGAGAACAGATCATCGTTTACCCCGACGGGTCCGCCCGCTACTTTAATGACCTTAAGCTGATTGATGAGCAGCAGAAGGACTCGGCCGGTGCTGCGTACCCCGTCGTTAAGGTCACCATCGAACCACTGAGTGGCGGCGTTGATCCTACCGTGGCCGATTTGAAGGCCATCGCCGAACGAAAGCTCCAGCTCGCTCGCGAAGCAGAAACCCTCGCCCGTGCGCGCGCTACCGCCGCTCTCAACAACCGTCTGGCCCTGGAGCGCGAACTGGAAAGTGCCCGCTCCGCTGGCCGTAATACTGACGTTACTGTCCTGCAACGCCGCCTCCAACTCACCCGCCAGGTAGAAACTGCCGCCCTGACCGAGCGTACGGCCGCTGAACAGCGCGCCGCTGCTGCCAACGTCATTGTCACCGAAGGCCGCTACGTAGACGCCTACAACGATGCCCGCCGTAAGGAAAGGGAAGGACCCGCTGCTCCTAAGCCATCTAGCCGCACCGAAAAGGACCTTAAAATGCTTTTACCTGCAGCGCCAGCATTTAGTGGCTTTGGCGATGCTGCTAACCTTATACCCAGCCGTGAACCGGCTCCTTGTTCTAATAACTTATCACCAACTCGGGCCAATGCGCCCCAGCCAGTTAGCTATCCCACCTTATTCTTTACCCACACCGACGAAAACCTTCGTCCCTTTCTCGATGGCAAGGAGTACCTCCACGCCAATGCCTGGACGAGCCGGGATGAGAATGGTGACCGCTATCTTCACGTTCGCTACACGTTTGCGAACCCTAATGTGATAACCTCATACGGGTACCTGGCCAAAAACTCAAGTCTGAGCTTGCACCTGCTCAATGGTCGCCACCTCAGCCTGCAGGCAGCGCAAGCAGCCGTTGGCATTATTGATCACGGCCGCCGGGAAGTCAATTACGATGTCAACTACCTGTTGCCACGGGGTGCAGTAGCTGAGTTACGCAACCAGGCGCTTGACTATGTGCGGGTGTTCTGGTCCTCCGGCTTTGAGCAGTACGAGATTTACCAGGTAGAGGTTTTGCGGCGGTTGATGGAGTGTCTGTGATTCGTGGGTGGTGAGTAGTGCTGCCGTAAATAAACACTCGCTACGAGCGAAGCGAGTAGAGACACTATAAGGTGGGGCAGCACTATCCACTACCTACTGGATAGAATCCTTAGCGATACCCTCCTCCAAAGCATTAAGCCGCTTAAGCACCTCAGGAGTAATATCATAGCTGTCGCGTGCAACCAGCACACCGCCGCCGCCGCCTTCGTTGAGGATGTAATCGTAGCCTTTTTCTTTCTGAATTTCTTCGAGGATATTCTTCACGCGCTCGCCGAATTGTTGCTGCAACTTCATTTGATCTTCCTGGATACTGGCCAGGGCAATGTCGCGCTGCTGCATGATTTGTTGCTCCTTACCACCCAGGCGTTGTTGTTCGTTCTGGATCATCTTCGGGGTCATCTCTCCGCGTTGGATCTTGTTTTGAATAAGCTCCATTTCGCTCTGGAGACCTGCCATCTGCTTCTGGATGTTCTGGTCGGCGGCCTGGGCGTTGCCCTGCAGGCGCTCAAGTTCGGTCGCCAGTTCGGTGTAACCGTTCTGGAGGCTATCCAGCCGGACGAATACGATCTTGGGACTGCTCTCAGCAGCGGAAGAGGAAGTTGTGGAAGTAGCGTTTTCTTCCTGCGCCTGACAACCAATGAAGGTCAAAGCGATGAGCAGAACGAAGGAGTAGGAAATAAGTCTGGTAATGCCGGTCATAATTGTAATTTTGCGCAAAGATAGGCAGTAGTTGCAACCTGAAATATTTGAGCGTCTGGCCTCTAATTCTCATTTACCCTTCAACTCTTGTTATGACCAAAGAACAATGGCTTATTATTCTGGCCTTTGCCATCACCTACTTCGTATGGGGATCAACTTACCTCGCCAATAAATGGGCGATCGATACGCTGCCACCCTTCGGGATGTGTGGTGTTCGCTTTCTGATAGCGGGAGTGCTGCTGTACGGCCTTTCATTCTTGCAGGGAGATAAAACGCGGCCTACGCGCAAGCAGTGGGTTAATGCGGGTTACATGGGTTTCATGTTCCTTACTCTGGGCGTTGGAATTATAGTGTGGGCACAGCAATGGATGGATACCAGTATGGCGGCCTTGATGGTCTCCTTTCAGCCTCTGATTGTTATGCTCATCATGTGGGGTGTATTCAGAAACCGGCCACCGGGCAAGGCTTTTCTTGGGGCGGGTATCAGCATCGTCGGTATGGGGTTACTGATTGGTCAGCCGCAGATGGTTGCTGGGCCAAACGAGATCAAGGCACTTGTTGCTGTACTTTTCTCTATTTGCGTTTGGGCGCTGGGGATGACGCTTAATCCTCGTCTGGACATGGGTAAGAACAACTTTCGGTCCACGGCCATGCAAATGCTGATTGGCGGTGCACTGGCCATGAGTTACAGCCTGCTGGTGGGCGAGTGGAATGGCTGGTCTGTGGAAGCAATCAGCTTAAAATCCATATTCTCCCTGAGCTATCTGATCGTATTCGGGGCCATCGGAGCGTTTTCCGCGCTTAATTTTTTGATGAAAACGGTATCCCCCGAGAAGGCAGCTACTGGTACTTACGTTAATCCGGTGGTTGCCATGTTTTTGGGGGCTATGCTGAACGATGAGGCGGTTTCGATACAGTCGGTCATTGCCGGGGCCATCCTGATTACTGGGGTGTACTTCATCAATTCCTCGCGGAGCAAAGCAGTGGTTCAGGACTAGGTTTTTCAGGGGCCAGGGTCAAGTTCGGGGCCACTGAATTTCTTTTATAAGAATTAGTGGCGCAGCCGCAGGTGCGAAGTGAGGGTTTAAAGTAGCAAGGAGGGAGGAGGGACCGGATCCAAACTACGCTTCCTAACCATTTTCTGTACCTGCGACCGCGCCGAAAAAACCATTACGACCAACACGCTTTCAAACCTCCACGTTGGCTCCTGGAACGACACCAACGTTCAGCACTTTGATCACGAAACTGCAGGTGATCTCTCCGCAAATCGTAGGCCGCATCGCTTCGGTTAGCGCTGCCATAACCGCGTTGTATTCTCCGGTGAGCTGGGTGGACAGCCCGTTGGTTGCCACACGGATGCCTGGTTGGGACCTTAGCTGATGAATAAAATCGATGATCACCTGCTCATAATTGGGAGTGAGCGGGTAGAGGGAGAGTTCTGCGGAGGTTGTCATACTGATGGGTTACGATTGAGTCTACCTTCTAACCGTTTTCTCACTACCTTGTTTTGGCGACTCCTAAACGTGAAAATATCCGGGATAAAATAAAATTAATAGGACATAGTGAGGCGCTGATGTCATGTTCTGAATATAGTAGCCTCGTGAAAGAATCCCGTAAGTTACTACTGCTTGCGGGCTTCGGCTAAAGCCAAAGACTTTTAAACTTCCGTACATTAGCGACTTCTAAAGGCCTCATTATAAAGCCAGGTATTTTTCTACTATTACCAAACTGATACAAAATGACTGAAAAGCATTATCCCAACTATTGCAAAGCGTTATTTCTTATGTTGCTTACGGCCTTTCTGCTTCCCCTCGAAGCGGAATCCGGTTGCCTTCTCGACGCAGACGAGCTGAATATGGCCAGTGGCCCGGTCAATGTCACGATTTGTTTGGACGGTGGTGATGAACGACAGCTCGAGATCACCCATACCGGCTTAATTGGCGTTGTGGGGCTGAGCGGTGAGGATGCAGTGGATGGGGACTTCGAGGCCATTCTCTCCGGCCTAAACGAGCTGCCCTATCCGGTAACTACCACGGGTACTGGTATGATTTCTGCTACGCTTATTGGTAACGTTCTTACCGTCAGTGGTTCTTTCTCCGGCCTCAGCTCCGACTTTGACCCCAACGTAGCCGGCGGTGCTCACCTCCACCTCGGCATGGCCGGCATGGGCGGCGCTATTGCTTTTCCGCTTACTACTGACCTTAACGACGACCTGCGGGGCGGTACGTTTAATGCGGCAGACAATACTTTTGAAGTTACGACTGAACAAGCTGTGGCGCTCATGGCCCGTGGCATTTACGTTAATATTCATACCGTCGACTTTGGCGGGGGAGAATTGCGCGGTCAGCTTGTGCCGTCTGGTGCGGATGATTATAATGTCGCTTACCTGCTCGGCGCAAACGAAACGCCTGCCGTAAGAACGTCCGCCACCGGTGCGGTTATTCTTGAGCGGACAGGCAACAACATCGTCGTCACCGGTAGCTTCGGTGGCCTGATGGGAGGTATTGCTACCGATATTGCCGGTGGTGCGCACGTCCATTTAGGTGTAGCAGGCCGTAACGGGCCCGTCGCCATTTCGCTAAGCCTGACGATTGGGGATGATATGACCTCTGCCGTATTGCTCGCCGACGATAACAGCTTTGAACTGACGCCCGAACAGGCAGCGGCCTTTGATAACGGTGGACTGTACGTCAATATCCACTCCAATGCAGTGCGTAGCGGCGAACTTCGTGGACAGGTCCTTGATATGACCGTAACCCAGTTTTATAGTAATCCGAGCGGTCACCAAACCCGCCCGATGGCCATCAATACGCCCGGTAACGGACGCCTCTTAATGACGCTGGATGCTGATAATAACCTCGTGGTTAGCGGTAGTGTGAACGACCTTCAGGGTACAGTAGACCTGGCCATCGCCGGTGGTACACACATCCACGAAGCACTGGCTGGTTCCTCCGGCCCGATTGCTTTTGGGCTGACCATAACCCTCGACGATGACGGTGGCATCTGGGAACCCGCAAACAATACCTTTCCGCTCACCGATGAGGAGGTGGAAGCCTTCTATGCCCGCCGTTATTACGTAAACGTTCACACCACTGCTGAAGCAAGTGGTGAGGTGCGTGGCCAGGTAATGAACATTGCCAAGGCTTACTTCGGCTCCAATCTTGCTGGTCTTAACGTCAACCCGTCTGCTATCAAAACTACCGGTGGTGGATTCCTTATGTACGAAGGGTCCGACGGTAAAATCGTTGTTACTGGCTCTTTTGCTGGCCTGGAGTCTAACTTCAACATTAACGTCGCTGGTGGTTCTCATATTCATGCGGGTAATGTGACCACTACAGGTGGTATTATAGCTCGCATGAACGTCGCTTTGGCCGCTGATCTTCGCTCTGGTTCCTACGAGGCAGCAGACAATATGTTTATGCTGGATTCCGTAAGCTTCGCCGCGATGTTGGCAGGAGGCTATTATTTCAACCTCCATACGGTGGACAATCCTTCCGGCGAAATCCGGGGTCAGATTCTCCGGGATGATAATGCTTTCCCTTCTGCCGCCGAGATCATCTCGCCGGAAAATGGAGCCACGATCACTGTATTCGAAGGCGGTAGCGACCTCGAAAATGGACGTTTTTTCTCGGCATCTGATCTCAACAACGATACGTTACTGTACGCCGTCGAGATTGTCTTACCGAGTGATACAGGATTTACTTCAATTCTTGCTTGCGAAAAATCAGGAACCGATACTTCTTCTAATACTACTATTGACATTGTTTACGAAACACTGATCAGTTTCGGTGCTGGTGTGGGAGCGGAGATCAACCTCCGCTACCGCATTCTGTCTCTCGACGGTAGCGTTTCTACCTTTGGTGAATCTCGAGAGATCACCCTGATCATCGGAGAAGTCCAATGTGAAGTTATGGGGGGTACTCTCGTGCTGGAAAATGGCGATACCACCGCAACAATTTGTGGCAGAGACGGTATCCCCGATCCGTTTAATGTTATACTGACTGATACCACGGGGACTGATTCATTTACTTACCTGGTCGTTAGCAGTGCTGGTGTGATACTCGGTACCCCGGCTGGCCAACCGTTCGATTTCGACGGCGGCGTTGGCGGAGCGCGTACGCTCTACGCCGTAAGCCACGACGGAACGCTGACTGGAGCCGTTGAAAATGGGATGTTTGCCAACTTGGGCGGCTGCTTTGCGCTATCTAACCCGATTGTAATCACCCGTCTTGCTGTTTCGGATTGTGGGGGTTCGGTCTTTCAGGCCGAGCTTTCAGGCCTGAATGAACTGCCTTACCCCGTAACCACTACTGGAAGGGGTATGGTTTTTGCATCACTCGTGGGCAATACCTTGACGGTTAGTGGTTCTTTCTCCGACCTGACCTCAGACTTTGATGCTAACGTCGCGGGTGGAGCACACCTCCATCTTGGCATGGCCGGTATGGGCGGTGGTATTATTTCCCTACTGACGGCGGACGTTGATGATGACCTCCGTGGAGGATCCTTCAATGCTGCCGACAACGTCTTTACGCTCGATAACGACCAGGTCGCGGCGCTCGAAGCCCGCGGCATCTACATCAATATTCATACTACGGACTTTGGCAGCGGCGAGCTGCGTGGCCAGTTGGTTCCAGTCGGAGCTGATAGGTACAAAGTGGCTTACCTTCTTGGGGTAAACGAAGTGCCCGCCGTGGTTACTCCTGCTTCCGGAGCATTGATTCTGGAGCGCAGCGGCAGAGCCTTTACGGTTTCAGGTAGTTTTAGTGGACTGATGGATACCATCGCCACTGACATCCTTGGCGGAGCGCACATTCACTTGGGTGTCGCTGGCCGTAACGGTAGCGTGATAATTCAACTCAATTTGACGATTGGTGATGATATGACCTCTGCTGTACTTCTTACCGAAAATAATATTTACGAGATGAGCCTTGCGCAGGTTGCAGCCTTCGATAACGGAGAATTTTACGTCAACATCCATTCGAATGCGGTGCGCTCTGGAGAACTTCGGGGCCAGGTGCTGGATATGGCTGTTACCCAGTTCTACAGTAACCCCAGTGGCCACCAGGCGCGGCCCATGGCCATTAATACGCCAGGTAATGGCCGTCTGCTCATGTCACTTGATGCTGAAAACAACCTCGTCGTCAGTGGTAGTGTGAACGACCTGCAGGGGCCAGTAGACCTCAACATCGCTGGCGGTTCTCACGTCCACGAAGGGCTGGCCGGTGCTTCCGGTCCGGTAGCTTTTGGTTTGGCCATTACCCCTGATTCTGACGGCAACGGAGGCATCTGGGAGCCCGCTAACAATACCTTTGCCCTGACTGATGAGGAGGTAGAAGACTTCTACGCCCGCCGTTACTACGTCAACGTACACACTACCGCCGAAGCAAGCGGAGAGGTGCGTGGCCAAGTAATGAACCTTGCCAAGGCCTACTTCGGTTCTAACCTTGCCGGCATCAACGCTAACCCGGCAGCTATCAAAACTACCGGTGGTGGCTTTGTTATGTATGAAGCTTGTAACGACAAGATCGTCGTAACCGGTTCATTCGCTGGTCTTGAGTCTGATTTCGCAGCTAATATCGCTGGTGGCTCTCATATTCATGCTGGTGATGCTACCGCTACGGGTGAGATTGTTGCTAGTCTAAACGTAGACGTAGCCGATGACCTACGCTCTGGTGCTTACGAAGCAGCCAATAATATGTTCACGCTTGACGCTGCTGGCTTCGCCGCAATGGCCGCCGGAGATTACTACTTCAATCTGCATACCGTGGACAATCCTTCCGGAGAAATCCGTGGGCAGATTTTGCGGGACGACAACGCTTTTCCCACGACCTCTGAAATTATTTCTCCGGAAGAGGGGGCACGGGTGAGGGTATTTGAAGGTGGAAGTGACCTTGAAGATGGGCGCTTCTCTTCTGCCACTGATCCGAACAACGATACCTTGGTGTACATCGTCGAGGTTACCCTTGCGGGTGATACCGCTTTCACAACGATTCTTGCCTGCGAAAAATCAAGTGGTGATACCTCTTCTGTCACAGCGATTGACGTTGTCTATCAGACCCTGATCGGCTTTGGCGCTGTTCTGGGAACGGAAGTCTCTCTTCGTTACCGCGTAGTGGCTTCCGATGGTAGTGTCTCCGTCTCTGGTGGCTCACGGACGATCACTTTGGTGATCAGCGAGGAATTTGAATGTGACATCATGCCCGGTACCCTAGCTCTGACCGATGGTAGTACAACGGATACTATTTGTGCACTGGACGGTACACTCGATCCATTTAACGTAGTGTTGACCGATACGACGGGCACCGACGCATTCACTTATCTCGTGGTGAGTGATGCTGGTGTAATACTCGGCACTCCCGCTGATCAGCCCTTCGACTTTGACGCGGCTGGTGGCGGAGCTTGTACACTCTATGCTGTCAGCCACGATGGAACTCTTTCTGGTGCTGTTCGGGATAGCCTTTTCGAAAATCTGAGCGGTTGTTTTGTACTATCGAATCCCATCGTTGTAACCCGCTTTACGGGTGACGATTGCGGTAGCCGTCGCGTTGTCATTAACGAAGTCGATCGAGACGGAACGGTGGAGCTTCTTAACCTCAGCCGTTTTAATATTGACGCTGGAGCGCTTTATCTCGCTAGCAACGATCAGTTCTTCCTGGTTTCCAACCTCACCGTTCTCTGTGGTAACCTGCTGCTCAAGCCGGGCGAACAGGTAACCGTTGATGCTTCCGGTTTCATAACTGCCGAAGGAGACGAACTTGGCCTGCTTACGCGGATGACATTTACCCCGATTGAAAACCTGATCTCTTACCTGAACTGGGGTGAAAACGACCAGATGTTCGAAGGCATAGCCGTAGGCTTAGGCTTGTGGACGGAAGCAACAGAACTCGGCGCACCCAATAGTGCTGTTTCCATCCAACGGGTTCTTACTCAGGACAACGTTTATGCCCTTGGAGCGCCAACCCCGTGTGCGCCTAATTCACTTACCACTGGAACTAACCAGCCTGCTGCCGATCGTGTGTCCGTATTCCCGAACCCATTCGGTGATGTTCTTATTCTTGAGGTTAGCGGCCTACGCTCGGGTCAAACCGAACTTCAACTATTGGATGTTAACGGCCGCCTGATCCTTACTCGTCAGCTTAACCAGACGGATGGCCGCATCGAACTGCCGACCAGTAAGCTTGCTGCAGGAACCTACCTGCTCCGCCTTGCTAACGAAGTAGGTGTCTCGGCTGTACGTGTAATCCACCGTTAATTCCGTACAGTACGTTCCTTAATACGGATTTTGAATTAAATTAGCCCCTGCCTCATTCGTGAGGAGGGGGCTTTTTTATCATAGAGCACACAGAGAATATAAAGTACATAAAGGCCAAGTCAGCTCTTTCTATCTAAGGCTATCCGGTAGCTTGCGCACGGCGTCCCTTAGCGCTAAATGCGGTAGTTTTTGGAAGGTCTAGGATATAGTCAGCTGTATTTATTTGGTATCAAATCTTGTTATTCTCTTACCACCTCCAGTGCCTTCTCCATCTGCTCATCCCGTCCGGCCTGAATGCCAGCTAGGGTTGCCCGGACGAGGTGATCCGGTGTGATGTTACCCGGGGCCGGATATTCAGGGATCAACCCAATTGTATTGACTTTGAGTTCAAAGTTCTTGTCCGGCCCGATGAGAATAGGCTCTCCCTGCTTACTTGCTCCGTACATGATATTTGCGGAGGCTCCGGATACTCCTCCTACCAGCTGGCCCCGGCCGGAGCCCTGTACCATCCGGGCAAAGATGCCGCTGGCGGAGAAGCTGATTTCGTTGATCAGAACCACCACCTTACCGCTGTATACCTTGTTTTTTTTCATCGGTTTGATTGGTTTGGATAAGCTGCGCTGCAGCTTACGATCGCGGCGGGTAACGGCGCCGGCTTCTCGGCGGCGAGTGGTTTTTGGACTCTCGTTGGGCTGGGCCCGGGTAGGGCCGGTCATGCGGGCACCAGCGGTGAAATAGAACTTACGGTCGGAGAGATAACGGTAGAGCGTGCTGATACGTGAGGAGTTTCCACCGCTATTGTCCCGGATGTCGATAATGAGTTGATCGATTCCGGCGGTGTTCAGGGTGTCGAAAACGTGGTGGATGAATTTATAGTAGTTGCCGTCGGAGAATTTATAGCTGCTGAATTTCTTTATGGTAAGGACACCGGTTGTACCGTCTTCAGAGAAGTTGAATTTTAGGGTTTTAGCGATGGGTGTTTTGTTCTTTTTCGGATCGACGTATTTGACTTTTTTCGGTAGTATCGTATAGTTTTTTTTCGTGCCGGTTGCAATCTTTACGGTAACCACTATGCTGTCTTGTAGCCCGAAATAGCGCTGGTATAGAGACATCGGGGAACGGGCGACTTTATAGATTAGGGCCTCGTCGTTACCATCGTCATTGATACCGGAAAAAGGGGCTATTTCTTCGAGTACTGAACTAATATCCTGTCCGTTTAGGGCGGTGATTACGGTGCCAATCGGAAGGGAATCCGTAGTTGTTTGCATCTCCGGTAGGAGAACGTAGTCACCGTTCTCTACTCGGATCAAGTGTAAAGGGAAATGGTTTTCCCTTACTGCGCTATTGGCGGCAGTATTCAGGTAAGGCTCCAGGATGAGGTGGCCGCAGTTGGTGGCTTTCTGCAGCGGAGAGGCTAGGCCGACGAACTCGGTGTAGGTGATACTGTCGCGTCCATCTACTGTTTTCTTTACCTCACTTTGCACCTGCGTATGCGCCGCATTCAAAGCCTTCAAACCTTGAATGGTTGCCGGATAGGGGTGGCGGTTTTTGATCTTGTTATAAATCGTCTCTATCGCTTCCGGAACGGCGTCAGCGGGGAACATTTTTTGGGCGGAAAGTAGGGAGGGTAGTAGTAACAGGAGGGCTATACATCGAATCATATGGGTGTTTTTGGCGCGCGCAAACGCAGGCTTTTTGCTTTCGCTTGATGTTATGACTGTCCAGCTAAAATCAAGTAGATGGTATACCGTCGAGCTACGGGAAACGAAACTCCAGCGCAAAGTCGCATTGGCAACCTGGGCTTTCAACGAGAGTTCACCCATCCTCTCTCTGCCGTTCAGCGTCAGGCCGGGCGTAAAGAGCCCGAACAGGTGGGGTAGGGGTGAAGGCGGGAGCCCCGTCTAGCAGTAGGAGGTTCTGGTCAATGGTACTATCGCGTACGGAGGTCCGGCCTTCAGCCAGGTAGAACCAGTCTTCAATCTGTAAGGCAGGGCGGGCTGGTTCAAGGCAGCGGGTCAGCGGAAAGAACAGTAAAAGGAGGAGTCGAGAAGAATTCTGTTTCACGATGGTGAGGTACGGTCACCTACGACTATGGATGGCCAATTCTTAGACCTCTATTCTATTAGGTTTTCACGGCTTGAGGATGATTACTCCGGAGCCTTAACGGAAGTACTCCCCGCTAGCTTGAGAAGGAAGATGACCTCTAGCACCGTGTAGATCAGGTAAGAAAGGAAGAAAGGTACTACGAATAGCTTATTTTCGGGAGCCCCTAAAAAAGCATACGCAGCAATGACGCTTCCGCAGAGGAAGAGTTTTAACATCGTGATCCCCATGAAGGCATTGGTGAACATGAATTTATTCTCCGCACCTGCCGTTCGTTTGCCAACATAAAACATTCCCACACAAATCATAACGAACATCAAAATTGAGCCCACGGTGAGCGGTACAGCATACCCAATTGATAAGAGCAGATGGGCAATTGTCACTGCGGCAACTGCTAAGGCGGTAAAGAAGGCCAGGAGGGCGTAAAAGCGTGGATATGTCATATTTCTATAAAAAGTCTCTAAGCGAAGTATAAAGCCCACCGGCAACCCCAAGTAAACTCATCACGACGGTAAAAATCGGACCAGTTTCTAGCCAGCGGTCTAGGTAGACACCAGCAAAAACGAACGCTAGAATGATGCCAATCATCTGAAAGGCCATGCCGCTGTACTTCATCCAGCCATGGGCGGCTTTACGGGCTTTATCTTCTGGAGATTCTGGGTTAGACTGCGGCACCCTTCTTTTCTTTAAGCGGGTTATTATTGTCTGCGGATTTCTGTCCACCAGTACTGTAGGGAACAGAGCAAGTTGCGGATATCTGGCCACCGCTAAGTACCGCCATCTTCGCCGCCTTTACGTCGCCTTCAACCTTGGCCGTAGCCTGGATGGTGAGTGATTCTTTTACGATAAGGTTACCCTTGAAGGTACCTTCAATGGTAGCATTCTGGCAGGTTACGTCGCCCTCGATATGGCCTTTAGGACCAATGATCAGTTTTGCTTCGCAAACTAAGTTGCCGGTTAGGGAACCATCAATACGAATGTCGCCGCCAGCCTTGAGGTCACCTTTAATGTAGGTTTGGGAGTCGATGGTGTTTACGCCGCTGCCGCCTGAAGAAGAGGTAGATGCTGTACCATTACTGCTTTTATTGTCTTTGTTGTTGCCGAACATGAATGTCGTTTATGGTATTGAAAAATGGGATGGAAAGTGTTGGCGATAGGAAAACCGTAGTTAGTGTGTTTATAACCGCTAAGGTAGGTGGTGAGGGATTAACATCCACGGATTTCTTCTGGACACAGAACAGCCGCGAAACAACAAGTTGCTTCGCGGCTGTTCTGTGTCCAGAAGAAATCCGTGGATACCTTTAGAATTGTGGACAGTAGACACCCTTACGTTGCCCACCACAAATCTTGTACTGTAGCGAAAGCTCGAAGCCACCGTTACCGTCAGTAGCAGTACTCAACGAGCTGGTGTTAAGGTCATAGCTGAAGCCGAGCGCAAAGTTCTCGTAATCGAAACGAGTGCTGAGGATCAGAGCGTCGGTAAGTACGCTACTGTCGGAGCGGTTAGAAACGCGCGCCCATACACCAACCTGAAAAGACTGGGTGCTACCGTTGCGGCCACCGTCCAGAAGGAATTTAGCGTTGGTACCGGCGTTGACTTGAAAGCTTGGCCCCTGGTTCATAATGATGATACCAGGAACAAGGCCGAAGCGCTGACCGATCATGAATTCGCCACCGGCATGGGCGGTGTAACGGCTGTATAGTAGTTCTTCTGCCTGGCTGTCAAAACTCTGATCTGCCCGGTTGAGGTGGTGAAAGGCACCACCGATATAAAGGCTATTGTTCTCATCAAAGACCATGAACCAAAGCAGGCCCGCAGCAAGGTCGGCAAACAGGAACTGATCGCGATCGAAACCATTTTCGCCACTCGGAGCGCTGATGTCGAAGCCACCGTCGCCGTCGTGTTGGGTTCCCCAACGAAGTTTTAAAAAATCGAGGCTACGCTGTGCCGCGCCACCTTCAACGCCAGCAACAAGGTAGTTGCCATACTTGCGGCTACCACCCATTTTCTTGGAGTAGCTCAGGGAAACCTTACCCGTAGTGGTGGCAAATGCCGCCTGGCCAGCCTTGTCTCCCCAGAACGTACCGCCGATGCCGAAGAAATCGTTACGGCCCACCGCAACGCGCTGGTCGTAGCTGACGGAGTAGGTCTGAAAGGCAGAGCTGCCAAGGACGGAAGCCCACTGGCTACGATAGTTGACCGCAATCCGGCTGTTACAATTCATTACTCCCGTCATCGCCGGGTTAAGGTTCAGGGGTGACATGTAAAACTGGGAGAAATGAATATCCTGCGCCTGAAGACTGACGGTACAGAAAAAAACAAAGCAAAAGATCTGGAGTAACCGCATAATGAGCTGCACTAATAATTTGGGGATGTTGGGGCCATCAAGAAAAAGACAGCCTCCGATAAGACACGGACAAATGTACAAAACCCGCGCCGCGCTAAGGTAGCCTAGCTTCGTTAAAGTTGGCTTACTGACTTTTATACGCCAAATGTCAGAAACGTAACGGCCTGGGATGTTTATTTAGTACAGCAGTTATGAGGTCAGCGTTCAGGTAGTACAGAAATTAGGGGCTGGCTCCAGGGAGTTACTGAGAATATCTTCGATATAACCTAGTCAACTCACCTGGATTAAATTACTCCTACCTTCTTCTCTTCTTTTGTTTCTTGTCCCATTTACGACTGGGCACCAGCGGCATGGGATAGTTAGCTCCTAACCGTAGCCCGTAACTAGACTGCTCCCGGTCAGAAAGTGTATCGGGCTGGTGAACCATTTCACCGGGCAACTTGCTAAGCTCCGGGCACCAGAGTTTTACGTATTCCCCATTTTCGTCATACCGTTTTGCTTGGGTAAGGATGTTGAAATACCGGTCTTCCCGTGGATCTGAGCCTACACCGGCTACATAGTTCCAGTTGCACCAGTTAGAGGTGACGTCGTAATCGATCAGTTGGTATTCAAAGTATTCAGCGCCCATCCGCCAGTCGACGTTCAGGTCTTTTACTAAGTAGCTGGCTACATTTTGGCGACCGCGGTTGCTCATGAAGCCGGTTTCGGAGAGTTCCCGCATATTTGCGTCGATGAAGGGCGTGCCAGTTTCCCCTTTCGTCCAGCGTTCGAAGGCTGCTGGTTTGTCCGCCCACCTCGGAGCTTCCCCTTTCGTTCCACCTTTGTGGAAGATGGTGTTGCCGTGTTTCTTACCCATCAGCCGGAAGAAGTCTCGCCAGAGTAATTCAAAGATTACCCAGTACGTACTGTCGTTCGCGCCGTTTTTATCTTCAAAAGCTTTGACTTCCTTATAAATCTGCTTCGGGCTAAGACAGCCGTAAGCTAGCCAGGCGCTAAACTTGGTGCTGTAGTCGGATCCGATCAAGCCGTTGCGGGTTTCCTTATAAGTAGCGATGGCCTGAGAATCGAAAAGGTAGTAGGCCAGTCGGTCCAGCCCTCCAGTTTCTCCTCCCTTCCAGGTGATGGCTGCGCGCTTATCTTGCGGAGGCTCGGGGATGTCGAAATCGGATAGCTCAGGAAGTTCGCCAGGGGCGATTTCCTCGTCGTTGATAAACGGCACTTTCGCTGGCGTCGGAAGAGGAGGCCGCACGATGGTGAAGCGCTCGGTTTCTTTGCGGAACTGGCTGAATACGTCCGGCACTTGGGTGATGGGGAAGGGCAGATCGGAGGTATGGTACAGCAGTTTTCCGCGGGAGTAATGCACTTCGCGGCCGACGGTCCAAAGAGAGGCTTCCACAGCGTTTTGTACCACCAGCTCTTCGGAGGTCCGTTCCCGGTTACAGAACACCCAGTTGGCGTGCGACTGGGTGGTGAGCTCCACCAGCACGTCTTCCGGCAAGCCGGTACGGATGATGAGGTCCGAACCTTTGGCGCGGAGGCTTTTTCTAAGGTCTGCAACACTTTCAAGAATAAACTTCGCGCGGTGGCTACCGATCTTTGGTAGGCCGGTGTTGGCTAGGGTGCCACGCCACTCTCTTGGGTCGAAAATATAGACCGGCATTACCTCGTCGGCATGGTGCAGTGCGTCGGTGAGCGCTTGATTATCGTGGAGGCGAAGGTCCCGGCGGAACCAGAGAATAGCGAGGCGTTTACTCATACGAAGGGGCTGCAATTGATGTACTTGCCTAACGGGTGTAGGCAGTGTTGGTTGCCATAAAAGATGCTTATTGTACCATCCGTGACAATCCGGTTACTGAGTTGCTCCTTGAATAACTCACTTCGCACCAGCGTTCGCAAAAAAAACGCACGCTCCGGAACAAATATCCGAAGCGTGCGCAATTGGTAGCCTAAAAACTAACGGATTACTTAACGTAAGCTACTTGCTTAACCGCACGGATAACCTTATCCGCATTAGGTAGGTACTCCTCCACGAGGGTAGGAGCGTAACCAAGGTTAGTATCTGCACTGTTGACACGAATGACTGGCGCATCGAGGTAATCGAAGGCGGACTTCTGAATTTCGTAAGCGATCTCGGAGGAGACACCGGCGAAAGGCCAGGCTTCATCGACCACCACGCAGCGGTTGGTCTTCTTCACCGACTCAATGATTGTTCTGCGGTCGAGCGGACGAATGGTACGCAGGTCGATGACCTCCGCGCTAATGCCTTCTTTTGCGAGTTCCTTAGCGGCTTCCATCGCAACAAGGACCATTTTATTGTAAGCGATCAGAGTAACGTCGGTACCTTCTCTACGAACGGCTGCTTTGCCAATTGGTACGAGGTACTCGCCCTCAGGCACTTCACCTTCGTAACCATAAAGCATCTCGGATTCCATAACGCAGACCGGGTCATTGTCACGGATGGCACTCTTGAGAAGGCCTTTGGCGTCGGCAGGGTCGATACAGGAGATCACCTTTAAGCCGGGCGTGTTGGCCATCCAGCTTTCGAACATCTGGCTGTGCTGCTGCGCCAGCTGACCAGCGGAACCAGACGGGCCACGGAATACGATTGGGCAGTTGAACTGGCCAGCACTCTGGCTCAGGGTCTTAGCGGCGTTGTTCACGATCTGGTCGAAGGCCAGGATGGCGAAGTTCCAGGTCATAAACTCCACGATGGGGCGTAAGCCGTTCATGGCCGCACCAACGCCGATACCAGCAAAGCCAAGCTCGGCAATGGGTGTATCGATCACCCGCTTGGGCCCGAACTCGTCCAGCATTCCTTTACTCACTTTGTAAGCACCGTTGTACTGGGCCACTTCTTCTCCTATCAGGAAGACGTCCTCATCGCGGCGCATTTCTTCAATCATCGCTTCGCGGAGCGCATCGCGCAGGGCAAGTTTTCTAGCCATTTTGGGTGTGTTTTTTAGTTATTGCGAGGTGGGGGTTATTACGGATGACGGAACGGTCGTTTTAAAACCGTTACCGACGCTTGATAAGCTTGCTGGTGGTTACCAATTGGCCTACCTTTGTGGCCGCAAAAGTAACCCTTGGGAGACACTTTCGGAAACTAGCCGCATAAAGACACACGAGAATGACTTTTCGGAGCGTTCAATGTCTGACTTTCCAATGATTACCTTTTCATATCTTAACGAACGACCGGCCCTGGTGTTCCGTTTTGCCACAAAATATTTTTTCAATCATAAATTTTCTAATGAAACGTATTGCCCCCAACCCCCGCTTTTTTGTTGCCCTCGTTGCCGTTGTAATGACTTCATTAAGCTCCTGCAACCGCGGTGTAGGCTGCCCAACGAATTTCTCGCTAAACGAATTCCTGCATGATTGTGTTTCAGTTGCTATATCTATCCTGTAAGCAACTAATCACAATCTATTTTTATGAAATGGCATACCATCAACTCGGTTAATGACATCGAAGCGATCATTGACCGAAGCCACGTAGTTCCCTGTCTCATCCTTAAACACAGTACCCGCTGCTCCATCAGCAGTATGGCTAAAAGCCGGGTGGAAATGAGTTGGGATTTCAATGACGACCAGGTAGAGGCTTATTACCTCGACCTGATCGCCTACCGCGACGTGAGCAACTATATATCTAATGAGTTTGGTGTGCCGCATCAGTCTCCGCAGGCATTACTGATCGAAAACGGTAAGTGTACTTATGATGCGAGCCACCTTAATATTCGGGTTTCTGACCTTAAGCAAGCGAGTTAGAAGCGAGGAAACTAGAAAGCTAGGAGGTTAGCTTCTAGCTTTCTAGTTCCTAATTCCCTGAAGTCTATGCAGAACGAACTCGTCCTAACCACCGATGGTAGCCATACCCTCCGCAGCCAACAGTTTGGCGTGGAATTCCACAGCGTGCACGGTGCTGTTCAGGAGAGCACGCACGTGTTCATTCATTCGGGGTTAAAACCGATGCTGGAAAGCGGATCGAAGTGCATTCATATTTTGGAAATGGGTTTAGGAACGGGCCTCAACGCGCTGCTGGTCCGCCAAATCGCGCAGCAACGGCCAGAAGTGGAATTCATCTACACCACCTACGAGCAGTTTCCCATATCGCCGGTCGTAGTAGCTGCCTTGAATTACCCCGCTCAATTGGGAATGGCGGCTAAAGATTTTCACGACCTGCACGACTGCGGCTGGGAGGAACGCCTTCAACTAGACGCAAACTTCTCCCTGCATAAACGTCGGGCCGACTACCTCAACGACACCGACCGACCATACACTCCGGGAGAAATCGACCTCCTCTTCTATGACGCCTTCGCACCCAGCAGCCAACCCGAATTTTGGGAGCCAGAGGGCCTGGCCGTAAGCTTCGAGGCACTTCGCTCCGGTGGAAGCCTGGTTACCTACTGCGCTAAAGGCCAGTTCAAACGAAATTTGCGCACCGTTGGCTTCAAAGTCGTTCCTTTACCGGGCCCTCCTGGAAAGCGGGAGATGACTAAGGGGGTGGTAGTGTAGTCGCTGCCGCATGTCAATCGTAAAGTAAAGGTAGAAGACCTCCCGGTCCGACTTAATCTGCCGCAATCTTTTTTAACTACATTGCTCCTTTAGCGTCGGACCGGGAGGTCTTCTACCTATCAAGCTACCTACTTTACGATTGCCTTGGCGTGCGACTATGTGACTGCTTGACTTACCTTGCAGACACCTTTAAAAAGACTCAGATTCTTCTGAGGAAAGAAACCATACACTTGCTATAATGTCAGATATCCGCTACTTAAAACGTTGCGCCGACCTTGCCGAACAGGGAGACGGAAGGGTGAAAGATAACCCTAGAGTAGGGGCAGTCTTGGTGTACGATGGCCGCATAATTGGCGAAGGCTACCACCAGCAAGCGGGCCATGCCCACGCCGAAGTGAACTGCTTGGCGAGCGTCCGGGAAGCGGATCGGAAGCTGGTTTCTCGCGCTACCTTGTTCATCAGTCTGGAGCCCTGCTGCATCACTGGCCGCACCGGAGCGTGTACCGATCTGATTCAAGGGGAGGGAATAAAAACAGTCGTTTTCGCTCAGCGAGATACTACTCCTGGAGTTGCTGGAAGGAGCGTGGAAATTCTACGTTCGGAAGGCATTACGGTACGGGAATACCCGGACTTTTTACCGACAATGGTGGCAAACGCCCACCGCCACATGCTAACCACCAAAGACCGGCCACGCATTGTGCTTAAATATGCGCAGTCTGCCGATGGTTTTCTGCGGCCTGCTGACTACAAACAATCTTACTGGATCACGAGCGCCATCAGCCGGCGCCTTGTACACCGCTGGCGGGCAAATACCATGGCCGTAGTTGTTGGCGGGCGTACGGTTGTGGACGACAATCCTTCCCTTGCCACCCGCCTGTTTCCCGGCCCCAGCCCCCGCCCGGTCATCATCGATCCGCGCGACCGGGTGACGGGTAAGGAGCAGCTTTTTGACGGGGTGGGGGAGCGGGCAATGCTGTTCTCCGGCACCGCCCGTCCAGGCCTCAACGCCGACAGCATTGTTATCGGTAAAGCGCTGAATAAGGCGGCGCTGACGCAGGTGCTGAGTGCGTTGAAGGAGCAAAGACTGGGCGAGGTCACCGTTGAAGGCGGCGCTTCGTTGCTAACGGCCTTCATTGATGCTGGGCTTTGGGATGAGGCGCGGGTCTTTACCGGGGCAGTTCGCTTTGGGGAGGGGATGCGTGCACCAAGTTTGCCCGTCTCGGCTGTTCTTGTTGGCGAAGAGCGGATTTTGAACGATACCCTGGCCTGGTATAAGAATAACGGCCTTTCCGATTAGCGGAGGTAGCCGTAGCGTACAAGGTCCTCCCGGCCATCGATAAGTCTTGAGGCGCCATTCTGAATGAGGTAAAGCGTATCCGCCAAATCAAGCACGTGCTCATACTGATGGTCCGTTACCAAAATTCCCTTTACCGCCGAGCGCCTCCGGATAACCTCACTGACGTACCCGATGTGCAAAGGCATGATGTGGGAAAAGGGCTCGTCGAGCAACGTAAAGTGGGTGTCCGCAGCGAGCAACAAGAGCACTTCGAACAAGCGCTTAGTTCCACCAGAAAGTATACCGAAACGCGGGTTCTCTTCGGGGAATAAGTGGCCGTGACGCTCCATAAATGTGCCGGAATCAACTCCGTACAACGATAGTATCTTGCTTAGCTGCAGACCATCCGGATGGCAGGTGTGCTGGGGGAGGTAGTTGATTAAACCAGGGACGGCATAGAGGTCTTTGGTGTAAACTCCATCTACACCGATGTAAAGGTTCTCGGGCCGCAGTTGCCCGGTCAGAATCTTGAGCAAGCAACTTTTGCCCGTACCGTTGCGGCCGAGCATACCGGTGACTTGGCCCTTCTTCATCCGGAGATAAGCGCCCCGGAGTACTTCATTGGTGCCAAAGGAAAGGTAGACGCTGTCGAGTAAAATTTCCATTAGGACATGGTGAAGATTAGTCCGCTAATACCAATTGCCCAGATCACCAGGTCTACGGCTCCGGTGACAAGGAGAAGCTGTCGTTCTCCGTACCCAACGTTCTGGTAGAAGAAGATATCGAAGCGGTGGCGCTTGCGCATTACGGCCAAACCGAGGAGCATCGTCATCACCTTCAAAAAGAAGGCGCCACTGATGGCCGCTGGCCCTTTGGCGTAGACGAGCCACCAACAGACAAGCGTAAAGGGAATAGCGAGAGGAAGGTAGGGCTTTGCGTAGCGGAGGTACATGAATGGTGTGGGGTGCACGCTAAAGATACGGAACGGAGGAAAAACGTTGTTGGGCTAATGACCTTATGATCCTTACTCAGCTCGGCTATCCCGGAACTCATTGTAGTCTCGTGTAAACAGACCTGACAGGGTGCCGATGTAAATAGTACCGTTATGCTCCTTCACGTCGGTAACGGTGTAAGTACTTAAATTCGCTAGG
This sequence comes from Lewinella sp., assembly GCA_026421165.1. Lineage (GTDB taxonomy): Bacteria > Bacteroidota > Bacteroidia > Chitinophagales > Saprospiraceae > Neolewinella. The sequence goes on from JAPKCQ010000004.1 coordinate 20,571, forward strand.
TCCAGGGCTTCAAAGCTAATACGGTCAGCACTCATTTCGGTTACGTGGTACATCAGTCCGTTGTTAGCACTTGAGACAAAGAGATCACTGCCGACGGGGAAGAATTTAAAACTTTGATTATTAGGATTGGGTATGGAGTACGCTTGGGTCCAGTTTTCTCCTCGTGCGTCTCCTCGTAAAATGGTTAGTATTCCAAAATCTTGATAGTGAGTAGCATAGAGATTGCTGTCGAAGTTAAAGACTTGGTCGGTCCAGGTGCTTAGTACTTCGCTAATCTCTCCTTCATTACTGATTCGCTCGACGATAAAACCAGAGGAAGCACTTTGCCTGGAAAAGAGAAACCCACTTTCAACGGGGATCATATTTATGCCGTTGAATGGATAAAACGCTTCTTCCTCTGGATGGCATACAACGGTCTGTGTATCAACGGTTGGTGTCAGGACGCCGAAGGCTGGTAACTGACCATTAAATGTGGCCTGGCCAACGGCAAATTTTAGGTGCGGGTCGGAGGCCAGGATAAAAGGAACGAGGTACTTACCGCCGTTGCCGATACAGGCTACGGAACTCCAGTAATAGGTTCTTTCTGCGGGAATGATCACTTCGCTTTCATCGGACCAAAGGCTGAGGTAGGTCTGTTCCATGTTACTGAACTCATCAAATCCGGAGCCTAGGAGTTCGATTCGGTTACCAAGCCTTCTTAACCGGTAATTATCCGATATGGCTTCTACGAAAGTTTCTTCGGTGCGCGATACCCTTCTGATCGTCTGACCATCCGCTTCGATAAGGAGATGCTCTCCCTCCCCCTGAACAACCAGTCGGTCATCAACCCGATGCATGTTGAAGACCCTTCGATAGGGATCTACGGAGGAAGGATGCTCGGTAAAAGATGACGTCTCATCAACTTCTGTTGCTACTAAAAGTTCCTCATCGTCGCAACCGGTGATGAGAAAAAGACAGAGTAAAAAAATCTGGAAAGAAAGTATTTGTGGGAACTGCATCGGGTAGGGTGTTGTTGGGTTCGGATTACAAGATACAATTTCTTTTTAATTACTGTACTGCTGTCGGGCACGTGAGGTGAAAACGTACTGGCCTGGCTTGGGGAGGGAAGCGCTCGCTTCGCGAGCACAAAATCAGCTGATGTGACCGCCGGTAGCGTAGTGGATCAACCCGGAAAATTCACCGCTTCCTATCCAGCTGAAATACTAGAGTCAACGGCAAGATGTACCCAACGATCTTTACGGTCCACTGCTCTTCAGCGCGCCTTGTACCCGTGGCCCCACCTCCAAAAACGCCCCCGTCCGGAAACCGGACGGGGGCGCAATGGGCTAATAGCCGAACGGACCAACGGCCTAATCAATCCAGCTTAAGGCATTCTAAAAACGCCTTCTGCGGCACTTCAACATTGCCAAACTGGCGCATCTTCCGCTTACCGGCTTTCTGCTTTTCGAGGAGCTTACGCTTACGGGAGATATCACCACCGTAACACTTGGCGGTTACGTCTTTACGCATAGCGGAGAGGGTTTCGCGGGCGATGACCTTGCCGCCGATGGCGGCCTGGATAGCAATCATGAACTGTTGGCGGGGGAGTAGCTCGCGAAGCTTCTTGCACATGCCCCGGCCGATGTACTGGGCCTTGGAGCGGTGGACGAGTGCACTGAGCGCATCCACGTTTTCTCCATTCAGTTTGATGTCCATCTTTACCAAGTCGGTTTCCTGGTAGTCTTTTGGCTGGTAGTCGAAACTGGCGTAGCCGCGGCTGACGCTCTTGAGGCGGTCGTAGAAATCGAAGACGATTTCGGCTAGCGGTAGGATGAAGTGGAGTTCGACACGTTCAGGGCTGAGGTAGGTCTGCTTCGTTAGCGTTCCGCGCTTATTGATGCAGAGGTTCATGATCACACCGATGTAGTCGGTGGTGGTGATGATCTGGGCGAAGATGATGGGCTCTTCCACCATCTGGCGGTGGTTTTGATCGGGTAGCTCGGCGGGGTTACGAATCTCGGTGACATCGCCTTTGGTATCAGTGATGCGGTAGGTTACGTTCGGGACGGTCGTTATTACATCCATACCAAACTCGCGGAAGAGTCGCTCCTGCACGATCTCAAGGTGGAGCATACCAAGGAAGCCACAGCGGAAACCGTAGCCGAGGGCGGCGGAGGTTTCGGGTTCGAAAATGAGGCTGGCGTCGTTGAGCTGTAGCTTTTCGAGGCTGTCGCGCAGGGGCTCGAAGTCGTCGTTATCGAGGGGGAAGATACCTGCAAAAACCATCGGCTTCACTTCTTCGAAGCCGGAGAGCGTCTCGCCCGGGCGATCCTTCAGGGTGATGGTGTCGCCAACTTTGATCTCAGAACTATTTTTAACGCCGGTGATGATGTAGCCCACGTCGCCGCATCCAATCTTGTTGGTGGGCTTCGGCGTGATCTCCATTGCGCCTACTTCACTTGCCGTGTACTCCGCTCCGGTGGCGATGAACTTGACTTGCTGCATTTTTTTGAGCTCTCCGTTCATCACCCGAACATAAGAGATGACGCCGCGGAAGGGGTTGAAAACGGAGTCAAAGATGAGGGCCTGGAGTGGCGCTTCCGGGTCACCTTTGGGTGCGGGAACGCGTTCTACTACGGCCGTCATAATTTCTTGCACACCGATGCCAGTTTTACCGGAGGCTTCGATGATGTCTTCACGGGCGCAGCCGGTGAGCTCAATCATCTGATCGGCCATCTCTTCGATGCGGGCCGTTTCCATATCCACCTTATTAAGGACGGGGATGATTTCTAGGTCGTGCTCCAGGGCGAGGAACAGGTTCGAGATCGTTTGCGCCTGGATGCCCTGGGTAGCGTCAACGAGCAACAGCGCACCCTCACAGGCGGCGATGGAGCGAGAAACTTCGTAGCTGAAGTCAACGTGGCCAGGGGTATCGATCATGTTGAAGACGTACTCCGTCCCATTGGTGTGGGTGTAGTGCATCTGGATGGCGTGGCTCTTGATGGTGATGCCGCGCTCACGCTCGAGGTCCATATCATCGAGCTGCTGGTCCATCCTCTGGCGTTCTCCTACGGACTGGGTAAAGTCGAGGAGGCGGTCGGAGAGGGTACTCTTGCCGTGGTCGATGTGGGCGATTACACAGAAGTTGCGAATATTCTTCATACGGGCGCAAAGATAACGTTAATCTCCAAGGCTGAAAAGCTTTAGAGCATATAGAAAAGACCCGTAAATCAACGGGATAATAAGAAAACGCTGGTCTTCGGATTAGGTTGTGGTTTTTGTTGCGTGGCTAGTTTTTTTTGGGCGCGGTCGCAGGTGCAGTTGGCGGATTAAAGAGCAGTGGGGACGTAATGGGTTTTCAACGGCAATCCGTAAATTTACTAAGCTGCTTCAGGGCCTTCTTCAAAGAGGTGTAACCGATTCCTTTTTCCGTGGATTCCAGTTCCCAGATCTTCTTTTCACCTTTCAGGTTGAGGCTGCCATTGACGGTGATGCTTTTTAGCTCCCCACCGTCGGCAAGGTCGTAGACGATAATGCGGGTGGAGGCCTCCCGGTCAGCCGGGAAGGAGTTGAAGGACTCCGGGAGGTCCTGCAATGAACCGGGGCCTACATCGATAAGAATGAGGTAATCAAGCTCAGTTTGCTCGGTGAACCACTTCATGTTAGTGACAGATAAGTTGTCGCCATAAATCGCTGGTAATTGCCCGATTTCGTTGAGTTGGTCTTCGGTGAGCACCGTAACCGTTCCACATTTATTGAACGACTTTTTTAGCCTTTTGTGGAGAAGGTTTCTGGCGCTTGAATCCCCGAACGGTCCGCGCGGGTCGAGGATTCCAATTATTTTGCCCTCTGCCGGCAGCTGGACGTTGGGGAAGGCACCACCGTAGCGGTAATAGCCTTTGTTGAGGCACGAAGAGAAAGCTAATAGCAAAAAAAAGAAGGGCAGGTATTTCATAATAAGATCAGGTGTTGTATTCCCATTCTCTAGGTAAGGGGGGCCGTACGAACGGTATCTGTTGCAGAATAATTACGGGTTTAACATTGTACTAATTATGAAACAGAGAAGCTGTCAGGCCACGTAGCAAGTTCTAAAAATTTAGTAGCAAGCCAATACCGTTCTCGGTGCCACCCAGCAGCAAAGGAATCTCTCCATTCCGGCCCGTGGCAATAAAGTAATTAGCCAAGTCAAATACCATCAAAAAAGCCCCCTGGAGCATAATACTGCGGCCAAATCCTTTCAGCTGATCCGAATTCACATCAGGCCGTTTAGCCCGTTCCGTGAGGTAGAGCCCGCCCATGATGTACCCAACATCAAGCCCGGCGTTGAAGAGAAGCACTTTCTGGAAGCCATTGTGACTACTCAGGCTTGACGCTAAATCCCATGCTGCCGGATCGGATTTCATGGCGGTGTAATATCCCAATCCGGCGATGGCGAGGTTGACGCCGTTCCACAGGGCGTTCATCCGGTGGAAGTGTTTTGTGGAGCCATCGGCCGAGCCCTGTAGGGCGGCTCCGGCGGCGATGTTGGCTACTGCCCAGCCGCCAAGGGTCAGCATGGCCGTTTTTTGGTGGTCGAGGCTTTGTTGGTTGAAGGAGGGTAGGTCTACCTGAATTCCTTGTGCCTGTAGGCCGTAAATGGTTAGAGACAATACCAGTAGTAACGTTAGTCGAATGATCATAAGACTATAAGCTACGGATCCGTCGTAGGGTTCATATTTGGCCGAAGCTCACGCTCCGAGCGTAGCTAAGAGGATCGGTTTTTCTGCTCATTTCTTACGAATATGATTTGATGCGTTTGCCTTAAAAAGAATTCGACTGGCGAGTTGAGCTCGTTCCGCAATCCGTACCTTACGGCCAATAATTCATCCAACTGATCAAATGAGTGTTGCACCGCGGCTAGTCTTCCTTGCTTTTTTTACCATCCTTTGCACCTGCGGCCCCGCCCTAATGAATGCCCAAAAGGACCTCTACGCCCTCGAACACATCGTCGAGATCGAACTGGAGATGCACGATGATCACTGGAAGAAAAAGCTCAACGCCTGGAAGAAGCAACTGCTGAAAAGGCGGGTGACCGCGACCCTGAAGGTAGATGGCATTACCTACGATAGTGTAGGCGTGCGCCTGAAGGGGAACAGCTCTTATTTCGCTCCGGCTAAAGCGGAAAAGAAGAAACTACCCTTCAATATCAAGATTAGCCATGTTAATAAGGAACAAAGTGTAGACGGCAAATACAAGACCCTGAAGTTGAGCAACCTTTTTCGCGACCCCAGTTACCTGCGCGAGACGCTGAGCTACCAAATCGCGCGCGATTATATGGCCGCGCCGGAGTGCAATTACGCCCGCCTGACCGTTGACGGAGAGTTCTACGGCCTGTATAATCTCACCGAATCGGTCGACGAAAATTTCTGGGCTGAGGAGTTTGCTACGACCAACGGTATTATGTTTAAATGTGATCCCGAAAGTAAGGAAGACGCTCCGGATAGCTGCCCGCCCGGCATCGGGGCCAACCTGGCCTACATCGGTAGAGATACTGCCTGTTACGCCGCCCGCTACGAGCTGAAAAAGTCTGATTACGGCTGGGGAGAACTGATGGACCTCAGCGAGGCGGTAACGAAAAAGAACTCCGACCTGAACGAAATCCTGAACGTTGACGAAACGCTCTGGATGCTGGCTTTTGATAACGCCCTGGCCAACCTCGACAGCTACCTTGGGGCCTTCTGCCACAATTATTACCTACTGAAGGACGAAACCGGTGTCTGGCGCCCAATTGTCTGGGACCTCAATCTAAGCGTCGGTGGCTTCCGTCTACTGGATAAAAAACGGATACTCACTGATAATGAACTCGTCACGCTCAGCCCTTTTATTCACTTTTCTGAGCGCAATAAGGACCGGCCGCTGATCCTGCGGTTGTTCGATAAGCCGCTTTACCGCAAAATGTACGTGGCCCATCTACGCACCATTCACGATGAGCAGTTTGCTACCGGGCTCTACAGTGAACGCGCTAAAAAAATTCGTGAGGTGATCTCTTCTCTCGTTATTCAGGAACCTAACCCGCTTTACCCTCCGGAGAATTACACCCTCAACTACCACCGTACCGTGGAGGTAGCGGGTGGAACGGTAATCGGTATTGAGGAGTTCTTCAAAAAACGTGGGACTTACCTTAAAAACCACAAGTTGTACGCCCTGCCCGTACCGACCATTGCCGATCATTCCGCAACGAAGGATGGAGATCAGGTGGTGGTTTCCGTGTCGTTGGTCGAAGGTGACTCGGGCCAACCTGTTTGGGTTGCACACCGGGCTAAAGGAGCTGGTACTTTTAACTACCATCAACTCAAAGCCGAAGCCGACGGAAACTACGTCATTTCCCTCCCTGCCGCTGAAGCAGAAGAGTATTTTCTGGTGGCTGAGGGGCGGGTGTCGGCAACGGTATTACCGGCGAGGTCGGCGAGGGAATGGTTTACCGTTAAATAGAATAAGGGTTGTTCAATCCTTTTGCTTACATCATTCCTGTAAGTAGGAGGCCAGAAACAACCGTTACGTTCAACTTAGGGACACCGAGCAAAGCCAAAGCGCTCTTGTTCTGAGCTAATTATTTCTGGCCTATCACTCAACTGTTGCAACATGAAAGAATTACCCGACAACGTTCTCTGGCTTGAAGACTCAGGCAGCAGCCGCCACGTGAACAAATACGAGCGTAAACCTTATGAACTTAGCGAAGTGGCCACATTTTTTGATTACGACCCTGACGGCGGAATCGATTATGACACGGCAGTTACCTGCCGCGTGATCCATGACGAAATACTGGGAATAGTGGCAAGACGGGTTTAAGGAAAAGCGACAGTTATTGAATTGACGTTCCTAAGGGACGCCGATTACTATTTGACACCTTCCGAAACCACTTTATCGGCATACGCCTTAGGGGTGCTGCCCGTAATGTCGCGGAATACCTTGTAAAAAGTACTCTTATTTTTAAATCCGCAACGCTGGGCTATACCGAAAAAGGTATGCCGGTGGAATTCACCGTTTTTGATGCGCCGGACAATGGCTTCAATACGGAAACCATTGACGAAAGAAAGGAAATTAGTGCCTCCGTGGTGATTGATTACCTGACTCAGGTACTTAGTATTGGTATCTAATTTAAGCGATAGTTTGCGAAGGGTAAGGTCTGGATTAAGGTAGAGCTCTTCCTCTAACATTAACTCTTTGATGCGTTCGAAGAGCCGGATTTCGTTGAGGCCACGCAGGCTACTGGTCCGATAGCGGTCTTTGAGGCTCATCACTGAGACCCTATGTTCGTTTGGCACCTTGTCACTGTTTACCTCAAAGGCGATGTAGTTAACCAGCATGTTGTCGGCATCGTGAATGGGATGGATAACTAAAGTGCAGACGTAAGCTTCACCATTTTTTCGGTGATTTGTAATGGCTTCTTTGAACGACTCTCCACTGGCGAGTCCTTCGCGAATCCGTTGAATAGCGTCTGGTTCGGTGCGGGGACCCTGGAGAATTCTACCGGGGTGACGGCCTATTACTTCTCCTATACTGTATCCTGTTACAACTTCAAAATCTTGGTTGACCCAGAGAATACGCTTGGTAGCATCAGTTAAAATTACGGCAACTCGGTTCATAATTTGGTCGACTATCGGAAACTCAATTGAACTTTGAAAGTAAGATCAATGGGACAGTTGGTTCCATGTAAGAAAAAAATAACGCTTTATATAATTGGACAAAATTACCCGACAAAAGTAACCCTATGTGGTTAAAAAGAGAGTGATGGCATTTACGGGGAGAAAAAAACAACTGTGAGAGTACCTTGAAATGTACATTCGCAATGTTAGCGTTGCCCTATTGCTACCCTAAAGGTATGAAAAGTTGCATACATTTCAACTATATAGAATTATGAAAAACTTAAATTTAGAAAATAATTTTATTAAAACGTATCCTGTCTTTATTCCTGATAATGGACCTGTTTGCCGTGTTCGCGGCCCAGGAAAGGGTTTATGGTGTGCTCAAATAATAGCTGTAAAACTACAAATTGGCAGAAACGTATGGGTAAAGGCAATAGACGCTGCGTCAAAGAGCAAGTCGTTACGGATGCTTGACGTAATTTTTGAATTCATACCTTTAGGAGGAGCGTTGGAATACGATGTTTTTTTTACCGAAAAAAATATGGGGTTGAAAGGAGAGCTTTTTTTTGGAAATTATTCTTTTTCTGAAACGGTGGGTTTATGGCTTGAAAAAGGCACGGAGGAAGCTTCTAGCCTGTTGAGCCCAATAATTTCGACGGAAGGATTCATCTTCTCGCCGGAAGAATACCTGGACCTGCTTGAACGCCTTCGGATGGCACTGAGGCGTTATGACCGTCTGCCAGCGGTTAGCAATGGCCTGGAGGATCTGAATACAGGCTTTTTCAGGCACCGTAGCCTGAATGAGAGTACCGTTTTTATCCGTAAACACCTTACCGGATACCTTCGGCGAGGAGCCGATTTGCAGCGCAGCTTTTTATTGGCTATAAACCATAATGCACGCTCTTGGGCTACTGAAAAGCGAAAAGAGCTAAGAGAGCGATCCACCTTACTGGAGAACATGAAGGAGGAACTCCGTGCTGCCACTAAGACTACGGGCCGTCGCCTGAAGAAAGCATCTTCTGAGATAGCGGGTGGATGGCAAGCCTACTTGAATAAATTTAGCGTAGGAGAGGAGGAAGGGGTAAGGAGCCCTAGCCTGGAAAATATGAGTGCAGCCATCGAAAAGGAACAAGCGTCGGTTAGCGTGAGCTTCCGTTTAATCGGTCGGGAATTAAAGACGGAGGGGATGTCTTTGAACGCACTTACCGTACAGCCTCAACATGGAGACTCCGACAAACTTCGTGAGCTGGAGCAGTTTCTTAACGAACTGCTGCGCGAGGTTGATGAAGCTGGCCTTTACCAACTACCCCTGCGATTAACCGACGCGGCCACTACCCCCCGGCAATTACAACAGCTTGAAAGCCTACTTGCTAAACTCCGCAACACGGAGCGCCATCTGGAGGAGTTACCAATGTTTTACGACCGTCGTCACTTTTGGTACGCCCAGCCCGCACACCTTCGGAGGTTGTTAGCTCCCCTTCTGGACCTACCCTCAGAAGACTGGGAAATTGCCTTCAGCAGCTGGTACTTTGAACGTTGCCTTGAACGTGAACAAAGACCAGAACGCTTTTACCGGGACGTCAGCCCATCCGGTGCCATCCCGGAGGTAATGAGTGAAAAAAATCAGCCTGAGCGTGGGAATTTGTACTTTCTAATGCCTGAGGATCCCTGGCCAGTGGAAGCGGATTCAGAGGATCTTTTTGTGGATATGAGCGGTAGGGGGCAACCGGAGGCAGAAATGAAGACCCGTACTTTATCGCTCGCTCCGCTGTCCGATACCTCAGCGATACACCTTGCAGTGAGCGGCTATCGGAATCCGGTTTTGCTCTTTAGCCAATCATTTCAACCACTGCATCCGCCGCAGTGGGACGCACATAAGGTAGAGACGCTTCCTGCAGGCCCTGAAGACAGGGTACTGATGCAGATGAGTGAGACTACTCCCTGGCTTACGCTTAGTGAGTGGGATGGCCAAAAAGGAGAAAGGGTGAGCGTTTTTTTACCGGAAAACCTAAGCCTGGAGGCAGAAAATTACTTGCTGGAGCGGTGGGAATCATTGGTCGTTTCTGCTCCTAGAATTACTTTTTTTCATACGTACACTACGGGTAACATCACCCAGGGCTTATTGAGCGATGGCTTTAACGGCGCTTTTCTGATCTCAGTATTGTTGCGTGCTGCGGAGGCCGCTGAATCGATACCTTTCGATCGCGATGCACTGATAGCCCTTGGGCGTGAAGTACGGATACGATGTGGGCTGCCGGAACCGGGGGCTCACCCACTGGCGGTACAAATAGGCATTGTTCTGGCGGAGAAACTTCCCGGTTTTTTCATCGAAACCCACGTCCCCTGGCGAGATACCTTTTTGCCTCTGGTATTACAGTCCCCTTCGGGAAAAAAGTCTGTACTCTTGCCAGATGGTTGCTTGCCCGGGATGGCCGGCTATGAAACCGAAACTGCCCGCCACCTGGAATTGGAAACGGCGGGTTTTCGGGTACTTGGCCTGAATGCGCTTAGCGTTTGGGAGGACTTGGCTGGCGAATTGGAACGGGTGGTTGGTAATGTAAAAGGGTGAAGGGCTGTGCCTTGACTTTAGGGTTGTGGAGCGAGAAAGGAAATATTGCTCACTCCGGGAGGTCAGGTTGGGGCGCAGCCACTCACCTTTTTATTGCTTCACCCGCTCAACATCTTTCTTAAATCCATCAAAGAATTCGCTGAAGGTGTCAAACTCTCTGCGCCAGCTAAGGCCGGTACCAACCTGGATCCGCCGGCCACCCGCAATGTCGGGCTGCAGGCGTTCGTAGCCCCGTAGCTTGAGGGTTCGGGAACCGTTGAGGACGTACTCCAAAACCAAGTTGTTACCGACAAAGGTGCCTGAAGGGCCCAATGCATCATTGTTGTTGAGTACATTGAGATCGTGACGGAGGGTGAAACGATTATTAAAGTCCCGGCTGAAGGAGAATTCGAAGGCAGAACCGCGGCTGTTGGCCGTCGTACTGTTGAGGCTCGCGTTGCGGTAGTTGTTGTAGGCAACGTCAAAATTAAAGGACGAGATGAAGGCATCTTCTCCAAAGGCATTCTTAACGAGGTCGTTCAGCAGCAGACTCACATAGTTGGAAAGCCACTCACTCACGGTGTTAACCACGGCGTCTCCAAAGCCGATGGATAAATCCGAGGGCAAAAACTGCCCGGCAACAATGAGGCCGAAGACTTGCCGGTTAAGCTCATTTTGATCCAGTAAAAGTAACCGCCGTTTATTATTGGCGTAGCTCTCCAACTGGCCGTCGAGGCTGGGGAAGCCAATGTCAAAATTAATGTCGGGCTTGGTGAGTAATCCGGCGAGTTTCAAAGAGAGGTCTACGTCAGTTGCACGACTGGCCTCCGTCGTCAGGGCATTGTCTACATCACCAACGAGGTATTCCTGGATGAAGTTGAGGATCGGTGTTTTTAGGTTCTCGTAGTCAGCTGCGATGTTGATACTGGCCTCAAAGGGGTCGCCCGTCCAAACAACCGTACCGCCGGGCCGAACGGAGAATTCTTTATTGATGATGTCGTAGAAAGTAAATAAATAGCTTCCCTTCGTAATGGTAAAAGTACCGAACATCTGAAGGTCGCCGTCCCGCGGTATCCTGAGCGTTAGATTGCCATTGCCTTGGCCACGTAAAATATCCCCTACTTCCTCGTCAAAAATAATCTCCCCAACGGCCTCATCGGTTACGAAGAGTTCCATCTCCAGGCTTACACCGGTAGGTTCTCCGGCATTTTCGGAAATGGTTTCTTCTACGTAGAGGCTCCGGTTGACGAAGCGGACCTCGTCGATAGAACCCGCTTCTACACCGTAATCCACGGGGATTGAGAGCTTGGAATCCTTGCCTACCGTTGCCCTAACGTAGATGTCGGTTTGCTTAAAGTCTCCGGTAAAAGTTACGAGGCCACTGCCAATAGCGCGGCCGTAGAAATTGGGGTTTTGCCCGGGAGAAAGGTCAAGGGCAAGGAAGCGGTCCGTATTGATCTGGGCGTTAATGCCAAGGTTTTTTAGCCTATCGTGGGTGATCCCGCCGCTCAGCGTTGCGTTGTTGCCGTAGCGGTCGATTAGCTTTGTTCCCGTTATATCAAAGAGGCTGTTGTTGATGTTAACCCGACTTTGGTAGTAGCGGTAGCTGGTTTGTAGGTAATCAATGGTGAAACCGCCGCCCAGGGCGTCGATGTAACCGTCCACGTCGAGCTTTTTAGGCTGGCCCTTTACGTTGAGCTTCGCATTGAAGAAACCGGTAATATTGGAGACAGAACCACCAACCCAGTACTTGGCCAGATCGAGGGGGTAGCCGTTGATGTTGACGCCAAGGTCGAGGTAGCCTTTGCGTTGGGATGGTAGGGGGTCGCTCTGTACCAAATCCGCCTGATTGTACGTGGCCTCGGCGATCAGCTGGGCGGTATCCCGGTTCAGGTTGAGGTACGTAGTGAGTTTGCTCTTCGGATTTGGTGCCGAGGCATCGATGCGTAGGTAACCGTAGTCTTCGCCGTTCATCAGGAAGGTATCTGAACGGAACTGAGCACGCAGGCCTTCCTGGCGGAAAACGTCGGCAACGGAGATGGATATATCAATATCTCCGCTAAAGTCTAATTGAGAGTAGTTCCAAATGGAGTCAATCAGTGAAAGGTCCATGTTGATCAGGTCAAGCTCTAGTCCATTATCGCCGAACTTACTGAGGCTTATCTCCCGATAGTCATTGTTATTACTCGGTCCCTTACCGCTGCGCAGCGCAAAATTCTGAGTGTCAATGTAGTTGGGCCCAAAAACAATGTAATTACCCCGGCGGATGTTCCACCGCTGCTGGAATATCTCCAGTTGCGATTCATCAAAACGGAGCTCGAAATTTAGACTATCTGGTAGGCGCAGCTCACCGTCAAGGTTGATCTTGTCGAGCAGGATATTGTCTTCATCGCCGCCATAGGTAAGGCCAAAATCGATCAGCCCGTCATCTAGTAAGCTCAGCAGGGTGACACGGTTCAGTAGGTGACGGTTGTTTACGAAGGTGGAGTCTACGGCAAAGCCTAGATCACCTTCGCCTTTATTGCTGCTGGCCCGGAGGATGAAATCCACCATCCTGAAATCTGCAAAGTAGACGTTCGGGGCCGTTAGCTCCATTACCAGACTGTCCTTGAAGCCGTCGTAGCTACCCCGGAGGTCAACGTCTACCAGCGGGCCAAGTTCGGGGGCAATGAGTCGGTTTAGCCCGCGTGAATCGAGTACGCTAAGGTCGAAACTGAAGCGGTTAGGCGTCGGAACGTTACTGGGCGGTTTGATCTTGAGCCGACGTGCCCAACTGGGATAGTGTTTCGCCAAAAAAACCGTGAGGCTGGGGGCCACTTCTTCAATATCGAAGCTGCCCACGAGTTCGCCGCGGGCAATATCACTTTCCAGCTTTACAACCTTCTGGCCATCCGCATTGAAGTTAGAGTAGGCCAGGAGACTGTCGATCGTGATGACAACGGTATCCACCAGTATCTGAAAACTGTCCAACTTCACGCGGCCTTCCATTTCACTAAAATCGGTGCCGATGAGGTTAAGGTCGATCTTACCGGAAAGCGAAACTGGCTTTTTACTCAGGTTGAGCGCTAGCAAATCGAGCTCTCCGACCGAGGCGTCAAAATCAAAGGTGGGGATGGAATCCTGAAAGTCCACTTTTCCGAGGAAGTTGAAGTCAATATTATCGTCAGCAATACTGAAGTTCCCATTGAAGAACTGGTCTTCCAGCCGCCCGTTAATGGTTGCGTTCTGGTAGGCGTATTCCCGGAAAGAAAAACTGCGGATGATGGCGTCGAGGTCAGCCTTGGCGGTGTTGGCGTTCAGGCCTATGCCGTTGGCGATGCTACCGTCCAGAGATATTTTACCGAACTGAGGGTTATTTGTCCATTCGCCAAGGTCGAAATCGTCGAGTGTGAATTTTCCGGAGTAGGTGGCGGGTTTTGGGCCATCAGACGTGATGAGCTGAACGTCAAGGGTAGCACTCCCAATGTCTGAATTAAGGGTGCCGTCTGCAACGAAGTTGGTAAAGAATCCGTCAAACCGGCCACTGAAACTCAGCCTCCCAAGGCGATCAAAGTTATCCGGAGGAGCGAATTTGGGAAGCAGCCGGCGCAGCGTGTACATATTCGTTGTAAGCCGGTCGAGCTTAAGGTTCAGCAATTCGGAGCCGGGGCTGGTAAGCTGGCGAGAACTGAAGCTGCCGGCAAATTTGGTGGCTTGGTCTAGTGCTAACTCAATGTCGCGGCCGCGGAGGCTATTGACCTCCCCCCGGAAGTTTCCACCAATTTCGATTTTGCGCTCCCGGTTGTCACGGAAAAACTGGTTGAACCGAAGCTTTCGGGCGAAGTACATGACGTCGCGAACGGCCACCTTACTTTTCTTGACGCCGATGTCCATTCGGACTTCATCGTTGAAATCAGACCAGCTGTCCCAGCCATTACGAAAACGAAACCGTAAGCTGTCGGAGAGCAAGCTTTGCGGAGTAATCAACTCGAGATCGTAGAGTTGTAACTCGGTAGAGGTTACCTTCAGATCTTGAACACTGAGTCGGTCGAGAATGAAGCCGGACTTTTCCTTCAGGCTAAGGTGGCGTAGTTTGCCGAGGAACTCTCCGTCGCGAAAGTCTACGTCGGTAAGTTCGAGGTCTACGTTACTAGTTCCCAGACGCGCAAAATCAATGGCGCTGATGTCCGCTACAGCGATCGAATCTTTCCTGAAATTATCAAGGACGTAACTTCCGTCGTAAATCTCGATACTGCCGGCCAGGATCTGAAGGGACGTCTGCTGGGTATCAATGACCTGCTCGACAAGGTTAATCATTAGGCTATCGAAGGTGGTTTCGAGCGGAGTAGGGGCGAAACTAGTCTGTTTCACGATGGGGGAGCGGAACTCGGCCCTGTTGATACGGATGATTTTATTGGGCAGGTCCAGCTCGTCCATGCGGATTACTCCGTTTTCCAGGCTGATGTCCCACCGTTGTCCGCGCACGCTGTCGTTTTGCGTGAAGGTTACATTACTGAGGTCAAGCTGGTGGAGTTGCAGGTTGAAGGGGTTGTTTCCTGGATTATCTTTTGGTGGGAATAGCTTTTGCAGCGCCGTTGTTAGATTGCTTTCCGCGTCGCCGAGGTCGCGGCGTATTTTAAAGTTGATGTCTGCAATCAGGATGGACTCAATGACTAGGCCGTGCCAAAGGTCAAAATCAGCGGCCAGGGTTTTTCCGTAAAGCAGCGTGTCTCCGTATTTATCTTCAATGAAGAGATTCTCGATTGTCATTTCATCGAGCCAGGAGATGCGCACATTGTCTATCGTAACCCGGGTTTCGAGGGCCTTCTCCATGCTGGCCGTTACTCTATTGACGAGCCAGTTTTGCACCGCGGGTAGCTGCAGTACCAAAACAAGGCCGAAGAGTACCAGCGGCAGACCGATTAGCCACCGGCGGGCACGGCGCCATCCTTTGCTGCCGCTACGGCGGGGTTTGGGGTTTTCAGACTTGTTTTCCGTTGGTTGCTTCATGCCTATAAGGCGCGAAGATAAGTCTGGTTCACGTCCTTATTATAGCTAACACGGTTTTGGGCGTAAAGGGTTGGTTTATTAAGGGAAGTTTAAGAGGGCGCGGCCGCAGGTGCAGAGCGTTGGTCGAGGAGCTGCGCTCCGAGCAGAGTGCATTGGTCGAGGAGCTGCGCTCCGAGCAAGGAAAACCCTG
>JAPKCQ010000104.1 GCA_026421165.1 Lewinella sp.
GCACCAAAAGGCATCGCAGATTACCCCAATATTTAATGTTGACAGACCACTAGGTACTTTTGCGAGATATCGTTAAGAATGTACTGGGTCAGCGCTTCAGAGGTCTACCCTCCGATACCCCTCCACCATCCGAATAACCTTACCATAATTGAGCAGGCCTTCATGGATGCCCTGCGCCTTCAGGTAAGTATCGTAGGCCGCATCTCTGATTACCGGAGCGATGTCTTTGTAGAGCTCAGAGTTATCGTAGATGGCCTGGAGGTCGTTGCGGATCCCGGAGTCGAGGTTAGCAGCGCGCCATTTCCAGTAAGCTTCCTGTTCTTGCTGGCGGAGTTTGCCTGCGAGGCGGCGCCAGTAGTCGAGTTTGAAAGCGTACGCGGGTACCGGGTCCTTTGTTTTTTGGCCGGCGAGCCAGGCCCAGAAGGTGCAGGTCCCTTCATCGCCAAAACCGTAGGCGTGGGCCAGCTCGTGGGCTCCGACGGGATACTTTTGGAGGGGGTGTAAACCGGCGTCGATATTGCCTTCGCCGGCCCAAGGCCAGTAGACGCCGGCGGTACTCCACTTAAGAAGGATGCCTTTAGGGTGGAGCTGACGTAGGCGGGGGCGACCGGGATCCGGGTAACCATGACTGGTTAGTGCTTGCCGGACTAGAGCTCTCACTGTCTCCTCCGATTCGGAGAAATACTCGGAGCCAAGGGCGGTGGTATCGGTGGTAATGAGCCTACGCAACTCGGCTAGCTCAGCGGCTTCGGAGTAAACCCGCTCCCGTAATTCATCGAGCGTAGGCCGGTATAGTTCGAAGCCAATTTTCTCGTTCACCTCTACCCTACCGTAGTTAAAGCCCCAGGCGAGGAGGAAAACAGAGATCAGTAGGGCGACGAAGTTTACGGTTCGGAGGGCGAGATTTTTCCACTGCTTTCCTACCCTACCTTGCATCCTGCGTTCGCGCCAAAAAAGCACAATAGTCCGGATAAGCCAGGCCACGACGCCCAGCCAAAACACGTAGAATAGCGGAACGGGCAGCCGGGGCAGTATAAAATCCCACAAATTGCGCAGCCCAACGAAGACGCCCCGGCTGTAGAGCGTCTCGATAACGGTGGCCGGCAAGAGCCAGCGAAGCAGTAATAAAACCGCCAGCAGGCCGAACGGCCAAAGGCGTGAAAAAGTTGCCGTTCTATGGGGCTTAGCGTCGGATTGCGTCAATTGATCGATTCGTTTGGTTACTTAGGTTCAACCATCACAAAAGACGGTTGTTGTTAGCCTTGTGTAACTTACACGAAACTAAACTCCAATTTATTATGGCTTTCCAGTTCACGGACGCAAATTTTCAAGAAACCGCTATCGATAACAAAGGAATCACTGTTGTTGATTTCTGGGCACAATGGTGTGGCCCCTGCCGCGCGATAACCCCCATCATCGAAGAACTCTCCACCACCTACGACGGCAAAGCGCTGATCGGTAAGGTTGATGTGGACGATAACGCTGAGTTAAGCGCCAAATTCGGCATCCGCTCCATCCCTACGATCCTCATCATGAAGGACGGCGAAGTCGTCGACACCATCGTTGGTGCACCCAGCAAGCAGGCGCTCATCGACAAGATCGAAGCGCAGCTGGTAGCTGCGTAGATAGCTTGTTAGGGTTTCTTACCAATTCTTGGCCACTGGCTTCGCCGAATTGCTAAGAAACCCTAACAACATAAAGCCCCGTGACCTTCGGTTGCGGGGCTTTTTTATTGCGCCCTCTCCCCCGGCCCCTTTCCTCGAGGGGAGGGCAGCTCAGGTAGAAAAACGGACATTAGTTTAAAGTTGAATCTAAATAGTTCAGACGCGGACTTAATCCTGAACGCAAAACGGTTCTTAGTAAGAAGGCAAAAAGCAAAAAAAGCCATCAACAACCTATGTATAATTATCGAGCATAGCACAAAAGAGAAGGTCCGGACTTAAGCCCGAACCTTCTTAAAAAAACACCTAAAACCCATATTCATATCATAAAACCTGCTTCTTATTGTTTTCTGAAAGCCGCAGTTTCCATTCTTTCTAAGAGACACTTTGTAGACGAAGCGCAAAATGAAAGTCACTTAGTTTGTTAATTAAATTTTTTTAAAAGAGTGTTAAACGGCCTCCGAGTGCATGCCCATCTGGTTAAAACCGCTATTTTTTAGGCCGAAGAAAGGAAAAACCTTTGTTTAAACGTGCTCAAAGCCGGCAGGTTAGTAAAATACTTCTAACTTGGCCCGGCACACTTATAAGTTGAGATCATGGAAGAGTTTACCGCCTATTTGGCCGAATTTGTGGGGACCACCCTGCTGTTACTTTTTGGCTGCGGCGTCAACGCCAATACCTCCCTGAAGGGTACCTACGGTAAGTCGAGCGGCTGGATCGTAACCAGTTTAGGCTGGGCGATGGCAGTATTTATCGGCGTCTTTGTTGCCGCACCTGCATCTGGTGCCCACCTAAATCCTGCCGTTACGCTGGCGCTCGTTGTTGCCGGTAAGTTTGAAGTCGCACTTGTACCAGGTTATATTCTTGCGCAACTACTGGGCGGTATTCTCGGTGCAACGCTGGCGTGGCTACAGTACCGGCCTCACTATCGGGAGGAAGAAGACCCTGGTACCATTCTGGGCACCTTCGCTACTGGGCCTGCCATCAAAGACACCCCTTCGAACTTCATTTCCGAGTTTCTTGGCACCGGGGCCTTCGTTTTGGCAGTTTTGTACCTCACGGCGCCGAACCTGGGCACACCGGATGGCAAACTCGGTTCGCTGGACGCCCTTCCGGTAGCGCTCGTCGTTCTAGCCGTCGGACTTAGTTTGGGCGGGACAACGGGCTACGCGATCAATCCTGCACGTGACCTTGGGCCGCGTATTGCGCACGCTATTTTACCGATTCCTGGCAAGGGAGGCAGTAATTGGGGGTATTCATGGATTCCTGTTGTTGGGCCTTTGGCGGGTGCTGCTGCTGCGGCTTTTGTTTGGATGGGGTTGCAGTAGAAGCGTTGCCCCGTACTTGTACAGAAGTAAAGCGACAGTCGTAGTACCCCATTCCAGCCTGCCCCATACTTGTGCGGAAGTACACGACATGCGCGTACCTTTGTCCCGTGATCATTCTACTATCCATAATCCTTACACTGTGCGCGCTCGGCGTACTGCATACCTACGTCCTCTATCCGCGATGGGTGGTTGCGGGGCGGCGGCCGTGGTTACTGAGCGGAGCCAAAGTGCAGGCACAAAAAAAAGAGAAAGAGCAGGGACCTGATCTGACTTGGCCAGCAGTAGCCGTACTAATGGCCGTCCACAACGAAGAAGCCATCCTGGAGCAAAAGCTCAAAAGCCTGGCCACTCAGGATTACCCTGGCGAACTACACCTCTCCATCGGCAGCGACTGCAGTACGGATGCAACCAACCAAATCCTCACAAGCTGGTCTGAGCGGGATTCCCGCTTCCACCCTACCCTCTACACTGTCCGCCAGGGCAAACCGGCCATCATCAACCAGTTGGCTAAGCGAACGCTTCATGACCGAGGACTCAAAGACTGCGACCCTGTCGCCCTTCCAACGGCGGCACTATCCACAACCAACTCCCCACTACCAACTGTTTTCATCATCACCGACGCGTCGGTAATTCTTCGGCCCAATACGATAACTGAACTCATCCGCCCCATACGGGAAGACGATCGCATCGGCGTAGTTGACGCCACCATGATCCAGACCGGAGGGACGGAGGAAGGCATCGGCCAGGTCGAAGAGACTTACATCCACCGGGAAGTGGAGATCAAGCGGGCCGAAGGCCAGCGTTGGGGAGCCATGATCGGCCCCTTCGGCGGTTGCTGGGCCATCCGAACAAAGGCTTTCACGCCGATCCCCGATAACTTCCTAGTCGATGATTTCTTCCTCTGCATGGCCGCTTACGAACGGGGCTTCCTGGGCGTAAGTAGTCCGGAAGCCGTTGTGGAGGAAGCCGTTGGTCAATCTCTCCACGACGAATTCCGCCGCAAGGTCCGCATCAGCAGCGGTAACTGGCAGAACCTCGTCCGCTTCCGGAAATTATGGTGGCCCTTCTGGAAAAGCCCGTTAGCCTTTGCCTTTTTCAGCCACAAGGTTCTCCGCTGGTGGACCCCCTTCCTTCTCCTGATTGGGCTTGTTGCGTGGGTCCTATTGCTGGTAAATTTAGGGGCTGAAAACAACTATTGGCCCAGCGTGGTGTTGTTTATTATGATGGCTTTGATCCTGCTACTCGTAGGGCTGGACCGTTTTCTTTCATCATTCAACGTCCATTTCCGCCCCGGCCGTTACCTGAGCTACTTTATTGCCATGAACGCCGCCCTGCTGGTCGGCTGCTGGCGTTACCTAATCGGAATCAAATCCAATGTCTGGCAACCATCTCAACGTCCCTGACGCTACCTCCACCGCACCAACTGACCAACGGCTGCAACTCAACACCATTGAAGAAGCCGTTGCCGACATTCGGGCCGGCAAGATCATCATCGTCGTCGACGATGAAGACCGGGAGAACGAAGGTGACTTCGTCTGCGCCGCCGAGCGCGTTACGCCCGAAGTGATCAACTTCATGGCCACTTACGGCCGCGGACTTATCTGTACTCCCATCGAAGAAGATAAGGCCGACCGCCTCGGGCTCACCAAAATGGTGGAAGCCAATACGGACGTGCACGAAACGGCCTTCAGCGTCACCATTGACCTGATCGGCCACGGCTGTACCACGGGCATCTCCGCCTACGACCGCTCCACCTGCATCCGCCGGATGACTGAGCACTCCGCCAAGCCGACCGACTTCACCCGTCCGGGCCACGTGTTCCCACTCCGCGCCGTGAAGGGAGGCGTACTGCGAAGAACCGGCCACACCGAAGCCGCCGTAGACCTGGCCCGCATGGCTAACCTCTTCCCCGCCGGCGTGATCGTCGAGATCCTGAAGCCCAACGGCGAAATGGCCCGCCTGCCCTTCCTCATCGAACTGGCTAAGGAGCACGACCTCAAGATCATCAGCATCGAAGACCTTGTTGCTTACCGCCTCCAGACCGAGCGCCT
The DNA here is from genome assembly GCA_026421165.1 of Lewinella sp. Classification (GTDB taxonomy): domain Bacteria; phylum Bacteroidota; class Bacteroidia; order Chitinophagales; family Saprospiraceae; genus Neolewinella. The sequence goes on from JAPKCQ010000104.1 coordinate 5,041, forward strand.
TGTAGAATGCGAATTCAGCATGGACCTCGACACCCGCTACGGGCCCTTCAAGCTCTACGCCTACCGCCAGACAACAAACAACGACGTACACCTCGCCCTCACCCACGGCGAGTGGTTGGAGGATGAGCCGGTGCTCACCCGTGTCCACAGCAGCACAAGCAGTCGGGATTTACTCCACAGCCTCCTTTCTGGCTACAGTACCGGTTTGCACGGCCCGCTGGAAAAGATCAGTGAAGCCGGCAGCGGCGTACTTCTCTTCATGCGCCCCCACCAGGATGGCAGCGAAATCATCGCCGGTCTACGGCTATTGAAAAGCCGCATGGTGGATGGCCAAAGTGCCAAAATATCTCAGCCGGCCAGTATGGACCAGCGGGACTTTGGTATCGGCGCGCAAATTCTGCGTGACCTTAAGATTTCAAAGCTGCGCCTCCTTAGCAATAGCCCACGTAACCGTATTGGGTTGGAAGGATACGGGCTTGAGGTTGTGGAGTTCGTCAGCATGTAAAGATTACCATGATGGAGTACCTGCTACTGTCACTCGTACCCTGCCCGTACGCCTGCACTCCCCCCACCCGCAGAAAACCCTGACTTCGCCGCCGACGACGTTCTGAATTCCTAAGCCGCCTACAACCTGGTGGCCGACAGCGCCAAGCAAGCAATCATCCTGGAGCGAAAGTTTTTTGCCAAAAGCACACCAGGCCCCGACGCAAGCACGCCGCTACCGTCACGAGTATTCGAGAGTTTAAAGCCGACACCACTGACGCTAGCCCAGAGCTAACGGAAATTACGTTAGAAATCTCCGAATCGCTCAGCACCGACTACCGCTCTCATGGCCTCGAACCCTTGGGTAAAGATCATATTCTGAGGCTCTCCGTCACCGCCGCCGAAGGTGCCAAAACCATTACCCTGAAGGTGGCCCGGGAACGTCAAAGACACCACCAGATCATACGGGAAGAAGGGGACCAGACGAAGGAGGCGATGCCGTTGGCACCTTATTTGTTGGGGTTTACGACCAGGTAAACAGGCGTATTCACTCTCCCCAATATTTATGTTTTCGCCTCTTTGTCTACTGTGTATTTAGCAGTTAGCGCACACTTATGTGATCACCGTCAGGAAATAGGACGTTAGAACCTGCAGTCGCATCCATCGCCTCCTATCCTCCCGTTCTTCCGGCAACCTATGACGATTTCAAACGCGGAGCGTTTGAAAAAACTCCTGGCCGGAGGCCCAAGGAAAATATTACCTTCATCCCATGCCAATAAAAAAAACCGTCTTTGCTCTACTGGCCTTCCTTGCCCTCTACCTGATCTTCTACCCCGCCCCAGTAGACCCTGCCGCCCTGAACTGGCCAACCATGGCGGAGCACAAAAGCGAACCGCTCGGCGAAATTGAAGTCCTCTTTGACCGCAACTGCCAAAGCTGCGAAGACATCTCTATCGTCGGCGAACAACTGTACACCGGCCACGGAGATGGTCGTTTACTCCGTTTTTCCCTTACCGGTGACGACCGGCTGACCGAAATAGTACGATTCAAAGGCCGGCCACTTGGTTTGGAGGTACTTGGAGACAGCCTCGCTTGGGTGTGCGTAGAACAGGAAGGCCTCGCCCGGGTAGACCTGCGAACGGGCACCTATGAGGTCGTCACCAACTCCTTCAATGACACCACCTTTCAACTCATCGATTACCTCGACGTGGCGGCCAGCGGCAACGTTTACTTTACCGATGCTTCCGATAAATTTGGTGACGACAACCTTCAGTACGACGTGCTGGAAGGGCGGCCGCACGGCGCACTCTACCGCTACAATGTGACCACAAATACGACCGAACGGATACTCGACAACCTGTACTTCGCAAACGGTGTGGTGGTTGACCCCGCAGAAGAATTCGTTCTCGTAGCAGAAACAAGCGGCTTCCGAATTCAGAAGCTCTGGCTGAAAGGGCCAAAGGCCAGCCAAACCGAAATTTTCATCGAGGGCTTACCGGGTTGGCCCGATGGCATTAGCCTGGGTTCTGACGGGTTAATCTACTGCACCCTCATCAGCCCCCGTACAGCACTGCACGATTTCATCCTACCCCACCCCTGGACGCGGCGGCTGGTGACCAAGCTCCCAAAATCATTCCTACCCAAACCCGTCAAGGCCAATCGCATCCTCGCGCTTGACGACAACGGCCGCATCGTCCACGATTGGGCGGATGACGAACCGGGGTTCTCCAGTATTTCATCGCTTGAGCGGATTGAGGATATTATCTACTTTGGCACCTTGGACGAAGCGGGGATCGGTAAGATGGTGGCCCCAGCAACCATGAATCAACGTACGACGTTTTAAGAATATGGCATCCCTTATAAAAACCTACATCACCGACGCGCCGTGGCGTTCCATCTTACTATTTGGTCTCCTTTTCGCCTTCCTTTCCGGAGGGCTGCACTTATTTCTTCGTTACCGTACTACCGGAGAATATTTCTCCGGGGCATGGTATGGTGACTTGGCGCTTTGGTTCCTCGCCGGTATGTTCACCAAGTACGTCACTTGGCGTGCAACAGGATACCTTGAGCGCAAAAATGAGCAATGGAGAGCTAACCGATAGAAAACAATAGTTTTACCACTTCACAAAATAAGAATCGCGGATTTGGACGCATTATGCCCAAACCCGCGATTCAAAATATACGCTGGTAATTACCCCTTCGGCCCAGCAGCAACAACCGCCGCATCAGCCGCCTCCGCAAAAGCATTGAAGTTGTTGTTGAACAGGTCCGTTAGCTTCTTTGCCGTAGCGTCGTACTCGTCCTCATTACGCCAAGTATCGCGTGGGTTCAGGATGGCGTTCGGTACATCTGGGCAGCGACGTGGGATGGAGAGGCCAAAGAAGGGTTCTTCGTGAAACTCGACACCGTTGAAGGCTCCGGTGAGGGCGGCCTTGATCAACGCGCGGGTATAAGCCAGTTCCATGCGGGAGCCGGTACCGTAGGCGCCGCCGCTCCAGCCAGTATTGACCAGCCATACGTTGATCGGGTTGCCGTCCGCCGCAGCGTCCTTGAGTTTATTGCCGAGCATATCGCCATACTTCGTTGGGTGCAGCGGGATGAAGGGCGCACCGAAACAAGCGGAGAAAGTCGCCAGTGGTTCAGTGATACCAGCTTCCGTACCGGCAATTTTGGCTGTGTAACCGGAGATGAAGTGGTACATCGCCTGCTCAGGTGTTAGTTTACTGATGGGAGGGAGTACACCAAAAGCATCGCAGGTGAGAAAGAAGATGTTGCGGGGCAGGTCGCCGCGCGAGTTGTACATAATGTTATCGATGTGGTAGATCGGATAACTCACGCGGGTGTTCTGGGTGATCGTGCTCTTTTGGTAGTCGGGCGTATGGCCGTCTTCCTTCAGGTCGATATTTTCCAGCAGCGCGCCGTAGCGAATGGCTTTGTAAATCTGGGGTTCTTTGCTTTCGGACAGGTCGATTACCTTGGCGTAGCAGCCGCCTTCGAGGTTGAAGACGTTGGCCTGGCTCCAGCCGTGCTCGTCGTCGCCAATCAGGCGGCGGTCGGGGTCATTACTCAGGGTGGTTTTACCCGTACCGGAGAGGCCGAAGAAAAGGGCGGTATCACCTTTCGTACCTACGTTGGCGGAGCAGTGCATGCTTAGTACGTCGCGCTCGGTGGGCAGCACGAAGTTGAGGACGGAGAAGATACCTTTCTTAATCTCACCGGTGTAAGCGGAGCCGCCGATGATGATGGTCTGCTTGCTGAAGTTGATGATGCTGAAGTTCGCCTGGCGGGTACCGTGGATGGCGGGGTCGGCCATGCAGCCGGGGAAGGCGAGAATGGTCCATTCGTCCGTCTTCAGGTTCTTATGGGTCTTGCCGTCGGGGCGCAGGAACATATTGTAGGCGAAGAGATTCTGCCACGGTTGCTCGGTGTAGACTTTAATTTTGATCTGGTATTTCGGGCTGGCGCAGGCGTAAGCGTCGCGTACGTAGACCGTTTCCTGGTTCTGGGCGTAGTCCAGTATTTTACTTTCCAGCGCGTCGTAGTAGTCTGCGTTAATGGGCTGATTGATCTGTCCCCAGTCGACCGTACCGCGGGTAATGTCGTCTTCAACGATGAAGCGATCCAGTGGAGAGCGGCCGGTGAACTTACCGGTGTTGACGATCAACGCGCCGGTATCGGAGAGGTGGCCCTGGTCAGCCCGGATGGTTGCTTCTACGAGTGCGGAGACGGAAAGGTTCTCCTTTAAGTTAGGGTGTTGCATGAATTAATTGACTTGGTTAGGTACACTAAAGCATGATTGGAGGCCAGTATAGGTGGTGGTGCCTTCGAATCTGACGCGAAGGTAACTAGTCGTACCAGTAAGATGTTCAAATCCAGAGCAATTCCTTTTATGGCGCGGCCGCAGGTTCAATAAAAAGTAACTGAGCAAGAACCTGGACGTAAAACCCCGTCGAGAATCAACCAAAGTACGCCGAGGTAGCGGAGTCCCAGGTCTTTAGGCGAGTAGTATCTTGATCTTGCGGCGTAGAGCGCCGCCCTGGAGAAAAAAGGCCACAACCCTGATCCGGTAAACCACGTTACCCCACTATGAAAATCTACACTAAAACCGGCGACGAAGGACAAACGGGCCTCTATTCAGGCAAACGCCTCAGCAAAGCGCATCCCCGGGTGGAAGCCTACGGAACGGTCGACGAGCTAAACGCCTTCATCGGCCTGCTCCGCGACCATACCGAAGACGAAGCCATCAGCGCCGAACTACTCGCCCAACAGCACCACCTCTTCGCCCTCGGAGCCGCTATGTCTGACGACCGGCCCGGCGAAGCGTACAAACTTCCCGACGACGCGGCGACCAACCTTGAGCTAAGAATGGATGCCATGAATGAGTCCCTCCCCAAGATGACTCACTTCATCCTTCCCGGCGGAGCACCCGTGCTCAGCTACGCTCACCTTTGCCGCACCGTTTGCCGTCGCGCAGAGCGCCGCACCGTTGAGCTAGCGGAGACAGTGGAGATGGACCGGAGCATTATCGTTTACATTAACCGCTTGAGTGATTACTTTTTTGTGTTGGGGCGGTTCCTGGCGAAAGAAGAAAATATTGAAGAAGTTAAGTGGGTGCCATAGTTAGCAACCTGTTCGGCCGCCTTTTGGCGGCCGAACAGGTACACACTACGGACTGTGGTAAAAAAATGAGACCTTGCACCTCTAACTAACCAAAACTCCACCACCGTGAACATCTCAATAATAGGCGCAGGCCAAATGGGCGCCGGCATCGCCCAAGTTTTCGCAGCAGCAGGCCACGACGTAAGCCTCAACGACATTAGCCAGGAAGCCATTGACCGCGGCATTGCATCCATTGCTTCCAGCCTAGACCGTATCGTGAAGAAGGAACGGATTACCCTTGCGGATAAGGAAGCTACGCTCAGTCGGATAATCGGTTTCACCCAGCTCTCCGAAGGCGTTGGTAAGGCGGATCTTGTGATCGAAGCGGCTACCGAGAACGTAGACCTCAAGCTGAAGATATTTACCCAGCTGGACGCCCTTGCACCTGCGGCCGCGCCCCTTGCTACCAACACGTCCAGCATCAGCATCACCAAAATCGCAGCGGCCACCAAACGCCCTGAAAAAGTGATCGGGATGCACTTCATGAACCCAGTACCGGTCATGAAACTAATAGAAGTTATCCGTGGCTACGCCACCGATGACGCCACCACCAAACTGGTAATGGACCTGAGCCGCGAGCTTGGCAAAACGCCAACCGAAGTCAACGACTACCCCGGTTTTGTCGCCAACCGCATCCTGATGCCGATGATCAATGAAGCCATCACCACCCTCTTCGAAGGCGTAGCCGGCGTGGAAGAAATCGATACCGTGATGAAGCTCGGTATGGCCCACCCAATGGGTCCGCTCCAGCTCGCCGACTACATCGGTTTGGACACCTGCTTGGCCATTCTAAACGTAATGAAGGACGGTTTCGGACGCGCGCACCACCAGCCGTGCCCGCTACTCGTGAACATGGTTATGGCCGGAAAGCTTGGTCGGAAATCGGGGGAAGGGTTTTATGATTACTCCGCTGGGGGTAAGGAATTAGTGGTTAGTGGGAGTTTTGGTTAGGTAACCGTATACTTACCAGTTAACCCCGTTTATCCAGTAACGTATCTGGACGTATTTATGGATAAATAGAGTTGACCGGCACTATGTTTGCTTAAGGAACGCCATCCCTGGTACCTCCATTTATCAGGAATGAAATTCAAGCACCCATAAGCCACACTCGAAAAAACCCATTTATCCGAGCAAATCAGATAACGATGCAGCTCCCAACTACTTCAACATTATAATTGCCCTGTTTTTAGTCGATAAAATCCATTACTCTATCGATTAGAGCCTACAACACTTGGAAAGCCCGAGTAAAGCAACGACCATTGCACTGTATTACCCAACTAATACACTACAGCAATGATCATCCAAGCAAACGCACTACACCATACTTACGGCGGCGGTCAGGAAATCCTCAAAGGAGTGAACCTTACCATTAAGCAATCCGGCATCACGGGGCTCTGCGCCCCGAACGGGGAAGGGAAGACTACCCTTTTGAAACTCATCGCGGGGCTACAGTTTCCATCCTCAGGCCAGCTTAGTGTGCTTGGTCAGACGCCGTCTTCCCGGCCACTCGACCTCCTGCAACGGCTTTATTTTCTCCCCAGCGAACCCTTCTTTCCGAAGTGGGCGCCCCGCAAGATCGCTGCCTATTACGGCCCGTTCTACCCCAACTTCAATAACCGGCTCTTTCTGGAGACCTTAAATGAGTTCGATGCCGACCCGGACGAGACGCTTGATAAGGTGAGCTTCGGGCAAAAACGCCGCGCCCAACTCGCCTTCGCCCTGGCTACCCGAACGCAAATTCTGCTACTCGACGAGCCGACAATTGGTCTCGACATCCAGGGCAAAGACCAATTTCGCCGCACCCTCATCGCCGGTACCGAAGCAGGCCAGACCATCATCATCGCGACCCACCTCCTGAGTGAGATCGCGCCGGTAATCGACCACGTGATGATCCTCAACCAGGGTAAGATTCATGCACACCTTCCGCTGGAGTTGGCCCAGCGCTTCTACAGCTTCAACCTCACTACCCAACCCCTACCCTACGGAGATAAGGGCTACGCTCGCCGGGTACCCGGTGGGTGGCTTACCGTTCATGCGGATGGCCGCCAGGGCAATGCTGCCTTTGATCTGGAGACGCTTTACCTCGCCCTAACCGACGGCCACCTTCCTCAACCAGGTTTTGATGCAAACCCAAAAACCACTAACGCATGAGCTCAATAAAACGAATTTATTTAGCCTGTCGCGCAGCCGTCGCAGAACTGGGTTTGTCCAACTACTTCATTTCCTCCGGCATCCTCATTGGTATGGCCGTGCTGGGGGTTTTTGTTAATCAAGATTCCGACAGCGGAATGGTAAGTGCCCTTCGCAAAGAGTATGTATTCTGGGATCCAGAAACCATTATAACCCAGATTGCAATTGCGGGGTGGATCAGCGGGCTCATCGTCAGTGGTACACTCTACAACCGTTGGTACAAAGAGGAAAACCAGGCGGTTAGAACCCTTTCTCTTCCGTTATCACATGGAGAACGATTCGCCGCAATGTTATCCTTATATCTCATTTACGTACCGCTTGTATGCCTGATTACACCGCTGCTTTTGGCGATAGCTGTTTACCCTTTCATTTCCAGTACTATCATGCTCCCGGCTCCGATTTATCTGTGGGAAGCACTAGCAATCGGCTGGCTCGCCCACGCTGCCACCTGCATTTTCTGGCTATTCCCATCAATCGCGTATGGTAAAAGAGTAGCCTTTGCCCTGATCGGGATGATTGCGATCGCAATCTTATACAGCAACCTTACCCACACAAACGTTTCGACCGTAGCGAGCGTACCGCACATCGCCACAGCCATGATGGGCCAGGACGTAGTTGGACTCAGCGACCAAAGTTGCCAACTTGGAGATAGCCCCCGGGCAGTGGTTAAGGTCAGCTTCGAAACTAAAGGTAACCTCTACGTAACCGTCCAACTTATTCTCGCCTCGCTCATGCTTGCAGCGGCTGGTATTGCACTCACCAGAAAAAACGTCTAACCATGCAAATCCAACAGACAAGCCAGGGGATTTACCGGCAAATCGCGAACTTTGGTATCGAGCAGGTACTTGCTGGCTCTTGGAATGACGGGGAGAAAATCCCTTCCGTCCGCCAACTAGCCGCAGAGGTTGGCGTAAATCCCAATACGGTGATGCACGCCTACGATTACCTCAAAGACCTGAACATCATCGAAAC
>JAPKCQ010000416.1 GCA_026421165.1 Lewinella sp.
TATAAATAACCTTTACCTCTGCTTAACCTCCTAATCAACGGATAAGGGGAACCATTCTTTTGACAACCAGCACGAAGTTGGGAAATGTTCGTTACCTGGCCGATGCACGCTCCGGCTGCGTCGACCAGCTTATCGGCCGCGTAGACGCAAGACCATAGAAATAAGTAGTCCCACCATCATACCAATGCAACCAAACCAAAACAAATTAATGCCAGGGAACTCAATCGCCTGCAGTGCCAGCCAGTCCGAACGGGAACTCTTGGTGGCGATGGCGATGGGGACACGGACAGCGTCGCGCGGAGGCGCTTGGGCGATCAGCAGCGTAGCCTCGCTCGTTTCGGGGTTAAGGTTGACCAGGTTGGAGAACATGCCCAATTCGCGGTGCTCGTCTCGAATACGGCTCGGGGTTTTGTCGCGGATAATGAAGACGGGCTCCATCGTCCCGGTATTTCCGTCCTTATCCTCGATGTCCAGCTGGGCGCTCACGGCAATGTCTTCTTCCTGCGGTAGGTAGTGATCCACATCCGGCTGCGGCTTGAAGTCGCGGAAAGTGATCTTTTTGTCGCCGAGGGTGAAGGTCGCACCGGGTTTCACGACAAACTCTTTATAGTCTAGGTCTTCCTCCGGAACGAGGAGTTGCTCGAAAATAGATTCATCGATCTTTAGGCGGGTGCTGATCTCGTTGATCTGAGCGGGGTAGTGGTAGAGGAGGCCCTCACGGAGGACCAGGGCGATTTGCTCCCGGTAGACTGTATCCGCTTTGCCGCGGGAGATGACCACCGTAGCGCCGACGCCAATGTCGTTCGGGTCGGGTACGTAGTCCGGATGGGTGGGAACGCGGGCGAAGTTCTCTAGCATCACTCGGTAGTCGCGGACCATGAAGGTGTCTGGCTGGCGGATCGTGAGGGTGTCTTTGAAGTCGACCATCTCACCGGCTAGCAGTGGGATTATCTGGTACTTCAGGCTGTCTTCTTTCTTGCGCTTTTCCTCAATACTTTGCTCTTCGAGTGGCAAACTCATGATTACGGTGAAGATGTCGCGGTTCCAGTAATGCTTCGTACTGGGGTTGGTGATAGCGATCTTCTCAAAGGTCTTATCGTAGAGTAGGTTGGGCTCCAACTGGAACTCTTCCACCACTTCGCCGGCCGCATCCTTACGTTTATAGTCGACGAAGTAGGTACGGTTGAAACCATGGATGGAATCTCCGCGCAGGGTAAGCTCGTAGTTCTCCATCACCATCGGCTCGTCTTTAATGAGGATGACCGTGGTGCGCTCCAACTCTTCGTCTTCGCTCAGGCCTTCCATCAGGAACTGGTTCTGAGAGATGACGCGTTTGTTGGCTCCGGAGGCGAGGATACCAAGGAGCATTATGCCAAAACCGATATGGCTCAATCCGGAGCCGAAGATCTTTATGTCTTTCATCGCGAAGCGGATCATGTAGTCCGTGTTGGTCCACACGGCAAACCAGCCGCTGAAGAGCATCAGTTTGAACTGCCAGGGACCGGCCTCAATCCAGAGGAGCGTCAGCCAGGAACAGGCCAATGCACCTGCGACCGCGCCCAAAGTATGGATCAGGAAGGGGCGAAGGTGCTTCGAAAAGCCTTTCTCTCGCCACCGCAAAAAGTGGGCAACGCCGGAGAGGATGCCAAGAAAAATACCGATCCAGATCTGGAAACGGTTGTGGTGCGCCTCAACGTCGGTGAGCGTGACACCTTCGAAAACAGGATTAAAGTACTCACGTATTTCGTTGTAAACCGGTAGGGAAGTAGCGCCGGTAATCAGCACCGCCGACATCAGTAAAACGAGGCTGCCGATAAACATCCAGAACTCCCGGCTGCTAAGGCTTTCTTCTTTCTCCGGAACGGGAATGCTACGCCAGCGCCAGACCATCAGCGCAATACTACCCAGGCCGAAAAAGCCGAGGAAAAATAGTAATTGTGCTTCCAGGCCCATTTCCGTAAAGGCGTGCACCGAGGTGTCTCCCAGGATGCCTGAGCGCGTCATAAACGTGCTGTAAACAATCATCACGAAGGTGAAGAGGTAGAATAGGTAGGTTGCCCGAATACCCTGGCCCGTAGCCCGGCTGATCAGGTTCGTATGAATGCCCGCAATAAGCAGCAGCCATGGCACAAGACTGGTGTTCTCTACCGGGTCCCAGGCCCAATAGCCACCGAAATTGAGTGCTTCGTAAGCCCAGGCAGCACCCATAAGGATACCGATGCCGAGGATGCCGCCGCTGAACAAAGACCAGCGCAAAGCCGGCTTTAGCCAGCCCTTATGATCACCAGTCCAGAGACCCGCAACGGCGAAACAAAAGGGAACCACCGTGCTCGCAAAACCGAGGAACAGGGTAGGAGGGTGGATCGTCATCCAGTAGTTCTGGAGGCTCGGGTTCAGTCCGTTACCTTTGAGCAAAGCGACATAATCCGCCTGCTGGAAGATGGGAGCATCAATCGTTTCCCGTAGCAATAGCATCGGGCTGGAGCCCAGCTTGAACACCCAATCGCCGACACCGAAGTGTACGCCGAGGACCATAGAAACAATCACTATCTGTACGGTACAAAGCGTTGCCATAACCGGGTTTTCCCACCGCCGGGCCGTTACCATCAATATATAACCAAGGATGACGTGCCAGAACATCCAAAGTAAAAAGGAGCCTTCCTGCCCTTCCCAGAATGCACTGAAAATGTACTGTTGTTGCAGGTCCGCACTCACGTGAGCACTCACGTACTGGTACTCGTAGTACTGGTTGAGCATCGCGTAAAAGATACAACCGATGACGGTGAAAACCGCAGCTCCGTGAAAAAGGAAACTAAGCTGGCCGAGGCGTTGCCACTTCCGGCTGCGGAGCTTTTCCGTGCGGTGTTGGGTCGCCAGAAAGTAGCTGACCATCCCCAGAATCGCTGCGAAAAACGCGAGCAGAAGGGCGAAGTGGCCGACGTGGCGGGGACCGAGGTGTTCGTTGATGTACTGAATATCCATTGTTAGAGGCTTACTTTTAGAAGCTTTGTTTTTTAGAGGCTTTGCTTTTAGACGCTTCGCTTTTAGACGCTTTGCTTTTAGACGCTTCGCTTTTAGACGCTTTGCTTTTTAGACGCTTCGCTTTTAGTGGTGCTGGAGCCGTGCGATAGCCTAAAGGCATAGCGTCCAAAAGGCCGCAAGCCGTCTAAAAGTGCAAAGCGCGTCTAAAAGGCCGCAGGCCGTCTAAAAGCGCGAAGCGCGTCTAAAAGGC
>JAPKCQ010000105.1 GCA_026421165.1 Lewinella sp.
TATTACCTCCTGTATCTGCGTGTAGACTGGACTCGTCCAGCTTAGTCTTCATATTTTTTTCAAGCTTATTTTTTTTCCTTTCTCTTTTCTTCTCTTTTTTATTTTCTTTAAACTTTTCAAACGCAATAGGTTTGCGGGCTTCCGCATTTTCCAGCTCGTAAATCAGGAGAAAAGCATTCCTGTTCCTAGCCTTCTCAGCCTCGTCGCGTTTTTGTGTGCGAAAAGCTTTGAAGAGTTGGTCCCAACTCAATAAGTAATCCCAGAATTTGGGCGGTAATATTGTCGTCGTCTTGGTGGGAGAGAACTTACGCACGGGGTCGCCAAGGCTCGTGTTTAAGGAAACCAGCCATTTCAACAGCCCTGCTTCAAAGAAAGTCTTCTTATCGAATTCATCCCTCCCGAAGGCGAATAGCACCCTGACCCGAAAGAGTAAGGACCGACCGTAAATCGTCTGATCTCCTACCCGGTAGCCGGTCGGTGGCGCCATCTCCTCGTCGAAGGAAGTAAACTGTGAAAGACGAAACACAAGTATAGAAAGATGCTTTTCCACCCACTCCGTCCGTTCGCTAAAGACCTTGCCAGGAAAGGGGGCCAGCTCTTTGTACAAGGAATAATCCTCCTCGGCTAAGTACGCCGCGATGCCCTTGTAGATGTGGGCCATTTGCGGTTGCAATGGCTGTTTGTCTTTTGCTCGCCGTTTGTGCCAGGCAACGAAGTAGGCCTCGGTGATGTACCGGAGATCGTGGAGGTGTTGAACGAGTTCATACCACTGTCCCCTTCTGTTTTTAGCCAACAACCCGGAGCTCCGATTAAAGGTCTTCTTCCCCATGTGCCGGTAAGGCATTTCGTAGGTGGCGGGCATTGCTTCGGTGACCCCCACGTCGAGCGTGATGGCGTTTTCGCTCGAAAGGTCGAGGTCTTTCAGGCGTTTACAGGCGGCGATGAATTCGGTGGAGACCAAGGTGTTATCCCTTAAGCCCGGCGATCTGCATCAGCGATGCGATCATTGCCGAACGTGCGGAAACCGCGGCACTCACGGCTTCGAGGTGAAGGCGGTAGAGGCGCTCCTCGTCTTCAGTGAGCCCCTTTTTTACAAACTGGACGGTGTCTTTATCCAGCGCGATGTGGGTAGCGGCGATGGCGGTGAAGCTGGACTCGTCCTTGTCTACTACTCCCTTGATGTTCTTCATCACGTCCTGGAAGTTGATCGTTCCTTTACCCTTAACGGTGATGGCTGTCAGGTCGACTATCAGGTTGCCGGAGAAGGTTACTACGTCGAGACTTACGAGGTCGTCTACGATTGCTGCTAGTTTGCTTTTTGCTTTGGTGGATGCTGCCATGAGTGGGTTAATAAGTTAATGAATGTACATGAGTTGGGTTGAGCACCTCTGGCGCGACTCTGTAGAAGAAAATCGCGCCGGAGGCGCTCAACCCAATTAAAAGGCCATCTCCGTTTCAAGAGGAGGCCATTCCATGTTAAGGTCTTCTAGCGCGTTAAGCACGATATCGGTCATGAGGTAGTCGCGGTACCAGCGTTGGTCTACCCCAACGATGTGCCAGGGGATTTCGCTGCGGTCGATGAGGTCTTCGTAGGCCGCGCGGTACTCGTCCCAGTGCTCGCGTTCCTCCCAGTCTCCGTCGTTGTGTTTGTAGTGTTTGTCGGCTTCGTTTACCCGCTCCAGAAGCTGTTGTTCCTGTTCCTCCTTGCTGAGGTGGAGGTAGAATTTGAGGATAAGGGTGTTGTTGTCGTAGGCCAGCAGCTTCTCGAAGGCGTTGATGCTTTCGATACGGCGGTCTACCCGCTCCTCGTCGATCCAGCCATGAACACGCTGGATGAGCACGTCTTCGTAGTGGCTGCGGTTAAATATTACCATTTCACCCTTGGCAGGTGCTTCCTTGTGGATGCGCCAGAGGAAATCGTGGGCGAATTCGAGATCAGTGGGTTTCTTCCAGCCAACGGCGCGCAGGCCGAAAGGCATGCACTTTCCGAAGACGTTGCGCATCGCGCCGTCTTTCCCGCTAGCGTCCATGCCCTGTAAGACAATGAGGACGGAGTGCTTTCCTTCTGCTACAAGTTGCTGGTGTAATTCGGCTATGCGCTCGGCTCGTTCCTTGGTTATTCTACGGGCTTTGTCTTTGTCAAGGTCGTCGGGAGCGGTGGTGGGTATCTTACTTAGGTCTGTGGGCATGGTCGGTCTTGTAATCATCCCTGAGCTCCCCTCGGCACTTTACGCCTCACTGTGTTCAGGATGTGATGTATCCCCAGGCTCCACTCATGCTGCGTACTCGCGGACTCTAGGATTAAAACGGTTCGATCCCTCCGGGATCTTTAGAATGTCCAAGTTAGTACTTTTTCTTCGAAATTTTATTGTAGGTAATCTGTTTCTGAGCTTTGGACTTGAAGCGATTAACGCCTTCGACGCGAAGTTTCTGATGCTTCGTTTTGCGGCCCTGTACGCGGGCCCGCCAGCGCTTCCAGCTGTTCAGCTTCAGTTCCTTCTTCATCAGCTTAATCACGTCGGCTTCAGAAAGGCCGAATTGAAATTCAATGGCTTCGAAGGTGGTGCGGTCTTCCCAGGCCATGGCGATTACGCGGTCGGTTTCTTCGGGAGTAAGGGTTGGTGGTGTTTCTTTCATCTTCCGGGTAACGACGTGAGGGGAATAGGGTTCAGAAGTCAGGGTTCAGAAGTTAAACCTCAGCTAACAGAGTTCAAGAATTATGCTGCTGTCGGGCACATGAGGTAAAAACGTAGTCACCAACGTGGCCCTGTACGAGCAACCGCAAGGGATCATCCCTACTGGCCTCCCTTGAGAAGAACCGCGCTCGCTTCGCGCGCACAGGATCACCTAATGTGACCGACGGTAGTATGAAAGCTACTCCCTCTGATGCCTGACTCCTAACTTCTAAAAATACCGTCCGATTAAAGGATGCTCGACGATAACCCGCCGGAGTTCAAGAAAATCTACTTCCGCCTGCTGCTTGTAAACAACGTCTCCACCCGGGGCAACCATGATCGTGTACGGAATGGCCCCGTTCCAATCCGGGTCAATCGCCTCGATGAGGTCGTAAGTATTCCCGCTGGCGAAATGGTAGTTGGTTAAGGAAGAGTGGCTCTTTTCGAGGAACTTTAGGGCTGCCGGGCCTTTCCCCGGTTTATCAAGGCTGATGGAAACGAATTCGAAATTACGCGCGCCGTACATCCGTTGCAGGACGACGAAGTCGGGGTATTCAGCTACGCAGGGTCCGCACCAGGTGGCCCATAGGTTGATTAGGCGGAGGTTGTCGGAGTTGTTCTTTAGGAGGTCTTGCACGCCGGCTACGTCGATGGCTTCCATGCTTACCGGCTGGTCTCTCCACTGCTGTTCGTCTTTGACCTTATAGTTGGCTTTCCAGGCCCACTTGGTGGCGCAGCCGAAGGTTTTTGTTTCAGGGGTGGTTACTTCTTTACCGGCCAGGATTTCGTCTACCGCCCGGCGAAGGTCGTCGGCATTGAGGGTGCCTGGTTTTTCGTGCTTGTCCATCCGGCCGACGTAACGGAGTTTACGGCCCGCATCGAAGACGAAGGTATGGGGCGTGGCGGCGGGGCCGTACTTTAGGCTGGCGGCGTGGTCGTCTCCGTCGTAGAGATAAGGAAAGTTGTAGTTGGCGTCGTGGGCGCGGAGGACCATGTCCTCGTAACGGTCGTCAAGGTCGGAATAACCGAGTTCGTTGTACATCACGCCGAGTGGGCTATTGGGGGAGATGGCGACTACCTGAACGCCCGCGCTTTTATAATCGGCAGTGAAGTCTTTCAGCCGTTGCTCGTAGGCTTGGGCGGTTGGGCAGTGGTTGCAGATAAAGACGATGACGAGCATTTCAGCGTCGGAATAATCAGCCAGGGTGTGGTATTCGCCGTCTACGCCCATCAGTTTAAAATCGGGAGCGTCGGCGCCGATGGCTAGGCGCTTTACCTCTTGCTCTTCGACTGGGATTGGGTTGGCTTTGTATTCCTTTATTTCTTCTACTTTTTCTTCGGGCGCGGCCGCAGGTGCCGGGTCAGCGTTACAGGAGCAAAGGATGAACAAACAGAGGATGGGAAGTAAACGTAGCATGGGTTTCGTATTTTAGAAGACTTAGGGATGCGAACAAGACAAAACCAGATTTCTGACCGCCTTGTTTTGCCCCTGCTGCCGCCAAAATAATTTCCGTAGCGATGCTGTGCAAAGGATTTTTGGTGAGGGTAAAATAAGGCGGTCAAAAAGCGTAAATTATTTGTGCGGCGTCCCTAAAGATAGAAACTAAGAATTACTCCGTTACAAGTTCCTTACTAGCCCACTAACTCCTACCCCAAAACCGCAAACACCACATAAACACCAAAAAACACCACCCATGTTCCCTGATAAAACCGGGAGATAGAAGCCTGGTCATCAAGGTCCAGCTGCGAAGCGACGAAGCGATAGCCCGCCAGCAAAGCCGCCAGCCCTACGCCCAGAAACACCCAACCCACCCAAAAAGCGTAGGCCGCGGCCAGAAATAGCGTTACCGTGAGGAGCAAACCGCCACGGCTGTACACCCACTCCCGATCACGAACCAGGGTCAACGTGCGGATACCAAACTTTGCGTCCCCCTCAGTATCCGGGAGGTCCTTGAACCAGGCGATGATGATGCCGAATACGAAGATTACCCCGGTCAGCAGCCAGACCGTCCCCTGCACCTGCGCTGCGTCGCCCAATGGCTTAAATTCCGACGCTGTTGAACCCGGCCACAAGCTTGTTCTGAAGTGAAGGTAAAGCAACAGGTTGACGATCAACCCCCGCACCACAATGATGCAAAACGCCGCCCAGAAGTGATACTTCTTCAGCCGCACTGGCTCCGCACTGTAGGCCGTACCGATCAATAAACTAGACAGCACCGTGGCCGTAAGCCAGGGCCGGTAAAGGAAGCTGGACACCACGGCCAACACCAGGCAAGTACCCACAATCGCCTTCCCCGTCCGCATCGAATACGCACCGCTGGCCAGTGGCAGGTACGGCTTATTGATCCGGTCGATCTCAACGTCCGTTATCTGGTTCAGCCCCGTGATGTAAACGTTCGCCGCCAGGCAGGAAAACAAACTGATCCCGAACATCCACCAGTCGTTCGTACCGACATGACGCGCCGCCATCAGGTAGAGCGCAAGCAAAGAAAGCGTGGTACCAATGAGGGTGTGGGCGCGTCCGAAACGGAAGAAAGTAATCATGTTTTAAGCATTTAGAACTGAGCATTTAGCAAACAATCCCGTAGGAATTCAACGGTAGGAACCCGGGACGCAACGAAGCAGAATCCCGAGTTATTACCGATACTTAGCAGGACACAAATGGGTCAGCAAAATCTGGTTTTATTTTGTTCGCGTTCCTTACCGGCGCGTAGCCCGCAAAACCCCGTACCGAATAGCCCCCGTCCGAAAGCCTTCCTTCATAAACTTCATCGCCCACGCTCCTTTGATGGTGCTCATGCCCGCACTGACCAGCCCTGGCCAGTTGCGCGGGTCGAGCCCGGAACTGATGACTGCGCCCCAGAACGGCGCTACGGCGGCAGACCAATCATCGGTAGCAATGTCGTGAAATCCGGCTTTCTCCGCCGCTTCACCGAGCGCAGGCACGCTGACCAGTGGCGGCAAATGGTACAACTCACAGATCTTACTAAGCACCTTTCGGTCCCCTCCGGTAAGCGCCGGCGGCTCCTCCCGATGGCACCAGGTCGCCATCACCAGTTTCCCACCGGGACGCAGCAACCTGTAGAACAAATCCATCAGCGCCTGCTTGTCTTCCATGTGCTCGGCCGACTCCATGCTCCAGATAAGGTCAAAGGTATTATCATACTCATCATCAAGGGTATAAACATCCTGAGCACGAATATTTAGGCGGTCGCCAATACCCGCTTCATTATTGTAGCGAACCCCGTTTTGCGCTTGCACCGGGCTAAGGGTCACCCCCAAGCCGTTCGCCCCCGGATGACGTAGAGCGAGGTAGCGGCTACTCCCCCCTACCCCACAGCCCGCATCGAGGAAGTAGCGGACTTGCGCAGGAGCCTGCCCCCAGGTCAACAACTCTTCGATCATATCGACCTGAGCTTGCTTATGTTCGACCTTCTTTTTACCGTCAAGGCCATAAAAGCCGTGGTGCATTTGCTCACCCCAGGTGTTTAACCAGAGAGGCGTTGAGGCGTCGTAGAAGTCTTTTATTTTTGTGTTTAGATTGGACATAAACTGATTACTGCGGGCGAAGGGCTGTACTCCGCGGGAGGCCAAGCGGTAGCGAGGAGCATGTCATAAACCTCCTCACTACCGCTTGGCCTCCTGCGGGGTACAGCCCCTCGCCCTTTGTTTTAACGACGCCGAGTTAACCGATTAATAATCAGAACAGCAGCAACCACCCCAACCGTAGCCAGAGCCACCTTTTGGTGTAAATTCAAAGGTTCCGGCTCCGCATCAATGCCACGCATCGGCGCGGTAACGGAAGCCAATAGTGCCATGGGAATGAAGATGAATCCGGCGGCAGAACCGAGGAGTACCCGGCCGGCAATCATAAGACCACGGCCGAGGGTTACGCCTTCGTCGCTCATAGCAACCAGCTGCTGTTCTTCGGCAACTGCTTCGTAATGGTTCGGGCTTTTACCCGGTAGTGGCTTGCGGCCGATTATGGCGATGCCATAACGTTCATTTTGCTGCCAGTGAGGAGCAACGTAGGTGTAGTCAATACGGTCGAACCCAGCGGTTTCCATGTACCGGAAGTAATCTTCCTCCGGCGGGAAAAGCATCCACGTATTGGCCGCAAATTTGCTGATCGGATTAACGGGTTCCAGCGGACCAATCATGAGCGCCCATCCGCCTGGTTTGATCACACGATAGGCTTCATTCAAGCCGCGTTGCGGATCTGGCCAGTACTCGATCGAACCTGCCGACACGTAGCGATCGAAAGTATCGTCGTCAAACGGAATATTTTCTGCGTCGCCGAGCTGAAAAGTACAACCCGTGAGCGCTGCCTTAGCCTTGGCGTGGGCCATTTGATGCGGACTCTGGTCTACACAAGTAACGCTGGTTGCAGGCACTCGCGCTACGATCCCTTCGGTGGTAAAACCGGTTCCGGAACCTACATCAATTACTTTCAAGTCACTGTCGCTGTCCCAGTAACCAATGTCCAGGGCTTTCTCGCGCATGCGCGCCGTCCAGAACAAGGGGTTGACAAGTTTGTCGTAAAAAACAGAGAGGTAGCGGTAGAACCAGTAGGCTTCGCGCTTGTGTTGCATCAGTCTCATTCAAGAGTTATTTTGGGTTCGTGGTAAGCTACGGAAAAGATGTTAAAAGCTAGTGGTTAAGAGCTCGGAGGCTAGTAATTAGAGAACTATGCTACTACTGGCTACTTGAGGTGAAATGTGTTCGCGCCAGCGAATACGGCCCTCCCAACGGTCGCCCGTACGGGCAAGCGTTTTCACCTCGTGTTCCCAACGGTAGTGTAGCAACTAGTTTCCAACGACAAGGGGCCGCGTCATTATGATGACGGGCCCCTTATTCCTAGCTTTTAGCTTCCTATACTGCTGTCGGGCACATGAGGTAAAAACGTAGTGGCCAACGTAGCCCAGTACGGGCGACCGCAAGGGATCGCCACTACTGGCCTCGCCTGAAGAAGGCCGCGCTCGCTTCGCGCGTACAAAACCACCTCGTATGACCGAGGGGAGTATAGGAACGTCAATTCAAGAACTATCGCTTTTCGGACAGTTATTAAACCGGCGTTCCATATTACCTTACTCGGGTATCTTAGTAGGATCCAGTAGGTCGTAAAATTCGTTCAGCTTGGGCAGCAGAATAATCCGCGTTCGGCGGTTGGTGCTGCGGCCTTCGGCGGTGGCGTTATCGGCCAGGGCATTGTACTCACCGCGTCCGGCGGCGATCAGGCGGTTAGGGTCGATGCCGTAGGTGTTTTGCAGGGCTTTCACTACGGAGGTGGAGCGCAGCACGGAGAGGTCCCAGTTGTCATTGATACAGTTGGTATTGATGCTCACGTTATCGGTGTAGCCTTCTACCATCAACTCCAAGTTGGGGCGGCTCTTGGCGATGGTGGCGATCTTTTGCAGAATTTCACCGGCACGATCAGTGATCTGGTAAGAACCTGACTTGTAGAGCATCTTGTCGGAGAGGTTGATGTAGACGACGGTCTTGTCGACTTTGATGTCTACATCGGCGTCATCGATGCCGTCACGTAGTACCTGCTTAAGGTTTACGGCCAGGGCTAGGTTGATGGAATCGGCCTTGGACTTGGCGTTCTGGAGCAAGCGGATGTACTTGTCTTTGCCTTCCAGTTGCTTCAGCGTATTGCCGATGTTCTCGTTGGCGCCCTGGCTAAGCACGGTGAGGTCACCTACCTGAGTCATTTGCTGCTCACGCTGCTTCTTTAAGTCAACGATCTGATTGTTGGCTTGCTGAACCTGGCTTTCAGCTACTTTTACCCTGGTGGTTACCGCAGCTTCGCGGCGCTCACAGTCGGCAAGGCGCTCGGCGTAGCGGTTAATTTCCTGGTTATGCTGAGACATTTTCTGCTGGTTGGCATCCAGCCTCTCCTGCATGGTCATCTGTAGTTCGTCGTATTGTTTCTTACTTACGCAGGAAGAAAGGCCAAGCGTGAGGGCAAGGCAGAGAAGAATTAGCTTATTCATAGATATGATTGGTTATTTTGATTTTGTTGCGACTTCAACAAATTGAACGTAGTAAAGCAAAGGAGGTTCGCTTAAAAAATAGGCTTTCTAAAAGCGCGGCCGCTGGTATACCACGCAGGTTGTCAAGACGTTTCGAACAGGGTACAGTGTCGCAACACCAGTAATTCTCAGGTCGAACGTGTTCAATTGTCTAATTATTGATCTTCAGTACAGATTGTCGTTCCCGATTAATGGTAAGCTGCGTCACATCAGGACGGGAATAATGGCCGCTCGGGTCGAAATTCTGTCGCTCCCGCAGTACTTCTTTAGGGTCGATCTCGGCGTAGACCAGGGCTTCTTTACCCGCGATGGGTTCAATGAGCCAGCTACCGTCCGGGGCGGCCAGGCAGGAGCCTCCGTCCGCCGGCATTTCGCCAAGGTTCTCAATGATTTCCCTATAGTACGGTGTGCTTTCAGGAACATCTTCTACCCGCATCAGGCCGCAAGCTGAAATACAGTAGCTTCTTCCCTCTCTTGCCAGAAACCTGGTCAGTACCTCCGTGTTGCGAACGCTTCCTGGCCAAATGGCAACGTGCAGCGTCTCCCCCTGGCCGTAAAGTGCCGCACGGGGCAGCGGCATCCAGTTCTCCCAGCAGTTAAGACCGCCGAGTTGGAAACCTTCGATGGGAAAGGTCCGCAAGCCATGCCCATCGCCCGGGCTCCAGACCAGGCGTTCCTCGTAAGTTGGTTGTAGCTTCCGGTGGACGTTTTGGATCGTCCCCGCCTTATCAATGTAGACCAATGAGCAGTAGACGGAGCTGCCACCCCGGTCTAGCGGTCGCTCCAGAATCCCCACCACTACGGCGATTTTCAACTCACGGCAACGGCTACAAAGCGGCTCCAGCATCCCCTCTTCGATGCAAACGGCTTCGGTAGCGTAGTGCAGAAACATGTCCTTCTGCATCGGATCATTGAAGCGGGCACCTCCCGTCCCCTCCAGCCAGAAGGGGTAACCGGGGAGGATGGTTTCTCCGAACACGACCAGGTCTGCGTCGTTCCCGGCAGCGTCTTCTACGTAGGTGATTATTTTGGATAAGGTGGCCGCACGATCGAGCCAAACGGGGGCTATTTGAGCTATCGCTATTTTCATTTTAGTTTCGGAGTTTTAATTCCCGCCTCAGTTCAGGATATTTATGGATTTGCTTACCGAACCACCACCCGCCCCTCAGCCACCCGGTCCCGTTCGGTAACCCGCACAAGGTAAGCCCCCGCAGCAAGACCGGCCACATTAAGCTCCAGTAAAATGGGGTTCGTTCCAATCCGAACCGCCTGCCCTCCGCGTACGTGCCTGCCAAGCGCATCATAAATGTCTACCCGGGCGCCATCGCTAAATACGAGGGCATTGGTTTGGACTACAGTACTGGAACTCGCAGGGTTCGGAAAAATGGCCGTGATCGCGAGAGCCTCGCGTTCCCCGGCACTACAGCTTTCCGCAAGGAAGAGTTGTGCCTTTGCAACGTTCAGGGTTCCTCCCGTAGCCGTTCTGGTGGTAAGTGAAGCGTTGGCATCCGTGGCGCTGAGGATCGCATCTCGTACGATCAGTGCTGCCGCCGCCGGATCGGACCTGACCCGCTCTAGCAAAGAAGCACACGGCGTTGCGTAGAGCAGCGCAATGGCCCCGGTAACGTAGGGTGCCGCTGCGCTGGTACTTCCAAATGGAGCGTAGGCGTTATTGGCCTGGGTGGAGTAACTCCCCTCCCCCGGTGCCGCCAGGTCCACACTCTCGCCGCCGAAGCCGGACGAGCGGTACAGCACATCGTTTTCTCCTAAGTTAGCAACGCCGATCAGGTAATCCGTCGGGCAATCCGTTGGCATGTCACCGAACATGTCTACATCCCAGTGGCGGTTGGCGGTGCTTGCCGCAGTCAGAATGCCCTCGCGGCCCATCTCTTCGTACATATTGCCCCAGGCGGAATTGTTAGCACAGGTTCCGCCTTCGATGCCGAAACTGGCGTTGGTCGCTACGACGAAAGCGCCTTCCTGACCGTCAGAAGCATTGTAGCGCCTCCGTTGCTCGCGGATGTACTCATAAGCTTCTACCACGTCGGCGGTAGCAGAAATGCTGAAAAGCATCACTTTCACGTCCCAGTTCGTCCCGGAGATTCCGATGCCGTTGTCTCCTTTTGCACCAATCAGGCCGTGAACCTGGGTACCATGCCCATTGACGGGAAGAAAAGGATCATCATTGGCCATGTCCCAACCAAAGAGATCGTCCACGTAGCCGTTGTTGTCGTTATCGAGGCCGTCCATTGGGATTTCGGCTTCGTTTCGCCAGAGGTTTTCACGCAGGTCTTCGTGGCCTGTATCGAAGCCCGCATCCAGGATGGCGATTACTATTTGCCGGCCATCCGTTGTTTTGCCACCAGGGGTGAGTTCCCAGGCATCAGGGTAGCCAGCACGTTCGAAGTTGATGCGTTGTTCTGAGTAGTTGGGGTCATCAGGATCCGTTCGAAATTCTACCGGCAGATTTAGCTCCACCGAAATGACGGCGGAATTTGCGGATAAAGCGTCTTCAGCCTTTAGTCGCTCCTCCAAACTCGGGAAGCTCAGCAATTCCGTACCAGACGGACGCGAGAGCCACCTTCTGGAAGCAAGCCCTTCCGGTACGACTTTTTCGGCCTCTACCCCACTCTTCCAACGGACGATGAGGTCAAGTTCGGGCGGTTGCCCAAAGAGATTTGCGTTTAAAAACGTAAAAAGAAAAAGCTGGATGAGTAAAACGATAGCACTCTTCATCTTTCGTAATTTTATTGTTTTGAGGACCAAAGGCCGGGGGGCTGTGCCCCGGGGAGGGCCGAGCGGAACATAGCTCCCTTGAAGACCAAAGGTCGAGGGGCTGTGCCCCGAGGGAGGCCGAGCGGTAGCGAGGAGTATGATTTATGCTCTTTGTTACTGATTCTCTCGGAGCACAGCTCCTCGACCCTTGGCTTTTTCTCGGAGCACAGCTCCTCGACCCTTGGCTTTTCTCGGAGCACAGCTCCTCGACCTTAGTTTTTCAGTAATATTTTCTCTTTCAACAAGCGTGCCCGGTACCCTACCCCGGCCATCCAGAAACCAAAAAGTGTCCAGCCGATGATGATGGGATAGAAGACCATCCGCATGGTGTTGTCCAGGTCTTCGCCGCCGAAGGCGGGGTTGCCAGCAGCTCCGGGGTGGAGGGAGTTGCCGGACAGCCGCGGAAGAATATAGATCAGCGGGATCAGGCAGGCGAAAGCGAAGATGTTGTAAGCAGCGCCCAGTCTCGCCCGTTGCTCAGGATCGGGGAAGCTGGCGCGGAGGACGAAGTAGCCCGCGTAGATCAACAGCGCAATCAGGGTGGTGAACTGCTTGATGTCCCAGCTCCAGTAGCTGCCCCAGGTGTACTTGGCCCAGACGGCACCGGTGAGGAGACCAAGAACGCCAAACAGCATCCCGATGCTGGTGAAGGCGACGGACCAGTAGTCTGCTTTGTCCCGGAAGGAGACGGTATATATGTCTTCATCACTCGTGTAGCGGGAGCGCAGGAGGTACTTCACGGCGTAAGTCACCCCAGCGATGAAGATAAACATCATCGCGAACCAGAGACTAACGTGGAAGTAGGTGTTGCGGATGGACTCAGCGAGGTGGCCACGGTAAGGGAAGGTGGTCCACGGTGTCGCCGTCAGGTCCCCCTTTTCAATGGAAGAGGTACGCCAGGGAGCTTCCGCCTCCGCCACAGAGCCGGCCGGTGTTTTCTGGCGAATGAAGAGACCTACGGGATCAACGAAAGCCCCGTCGGTCGGGCTGTTGACGTAGATCGGTAAGGTGGCTTTCTCGCGGTCTAAATCCGGTAGGTAGTCGGGAAGTTTGAAGGTGATCTTCGCACGGCGCTCGTCGATGACCTCTACTGCTTCAGCCCGGAGGCTAAGGTCGGTGCTGTCCCCTGCTATTAACCAAGCGTTCATTGCACCTGCGTTCGCGCCACCAAAAGAAGTATTGTAGCCAACGACATCAAGCGTAACCGTCTCCCCCAGCTTAGCACTGCGCGGCGAAACGCTCATCAAATTGGGTTTCAGCGGCGTTAATAAGCCAGCAGTGAGGCCGTAAAAGACAAGTAAAACCGCCAGTACCTTCCACCAGGAGTGGCGGACGAAGCGGTTCATGTCCCAGGTACGCGGGTTGTAAAAACGGAATGATCTGAGGTTTTCCATGGGACAAAATTAGGGACGGGAAGCTTGGTTTTTAAGGGTTTGGCTGGAAAATGGCAATTGTATGATTGGAAGGCGGGAATTAATGGAGTTTTGGGCGCGGCCGCGGGTGCGAAGTTGAGGTTTATTAGCAAGTCGGGTGGCTGCAAGGCAAAAGCCCCACCAAGCGGGGCTTAGTGGGGCTTTTGGGTGGTTTTGGCATCGAACCATAAGCTCCTGTCAACACTGACACAAATGTAGTCAGAATTTTAGCGTCTGAACGCACCATGAAAAGGCCCTGACGGTGTGTGACCGAGACCATGTTTACAGGCTCAAGCTTCTTCAATCCACACAGTCTTAACTCCTTGGTTGGCTAATGCCTTGACAGCCGCTGACAATTCATCTAAAGCCTCCATAATCC
>JAPKCQ010000417.1 GCA_026421165.1 Lewinella sp.
GCGGTCAAAAGGCGCCGAGCAAGAAGCATGGTTTATTTATTTCACGTCCCTTAAGTACGGACGACTAAGCGCTAACGAACTAAAAGATTAACGAACTAAGCTACTAACCATTATCTTCGCCCCGCACGCCAACCAACCGACCCGTATGCGCATTCTTCTCAGCCTTCTTACCTGTCTTCTTTGCTCACTGATTCTCGCGGCTCAACTGCCGGGTACCCAGGTTTACGTTTTTGACGTTACCGAAGGCGATAGTACCGTCGCCTTTACCAAGCCGCAGTACCTAACGGCCTTTAATCAGCGGGGGTACAACAACCAACCGCACTGGCTTGACCGGAACGTATTGTTGCTCTCTGTCCAACAACCAGAAATGCAGCAGCCGGATATTTTTAGTTTTGATTTAAGTACTAAGAATAAGACCCGGATGACCAGAACGGTATCGGGGGAATACAGCCCGAAGGGAATGGGGGATGGTCGTAAATTTAGTGCTATTCGCCAAGAATATATTGGCCGGGATACAGTACTTCGTTTATGGGAGTTCCCGTCTAATTTACAAGATAACGGCCGGCCGGTATTTAAATATATTAATGGCATTGGATATTACGAATGGCTTAGCAGCGTCCAATTAGCATTATTTATCGTTGGAAACCCGAATACCCTGGCCCTGGCTAGCGCCGATACGGATCGGCCCCGGACGCTGGCCAATAACGTCGGTCGCTGTTTCAAGCGCCTGCCGAATGGTAACCTGGCGTATGTGAGTAAAGAAACACCACGCTGGACGCTGGTGGAGCAAAACCTTTACCGGCTTACCGATGCCCCCCGGCCGGTGACGACCTGCATCAATGGATCTGAGGATTTTGCCATTCTGCGCGACGGCAGTTATCTGATGGCCGGAGGGTCTAAGATCTACCGTTTTGATCCCATCCGAAATCCGCAGTGGAAAGAAGTTGTAGACCTTCGGTTTTACGGCATTAAAAACATATCCCGGATCGAATCTAATGGATTCGGAAAATTAGCTATTGTCACCGATAGCTAATTAATCATATTAATACGATTATTTCATTCGGGCGCTGCCGCAGGATGCAATGAATGGATATTAAGCAGTGTCTTTGACTGCGGATACCACTTTCTACAAATAACCAAAGGACTTTGTCCAATAACCAAACTAAACATAGTTAAACTACCACTACATGATCATAGGTTGCCCGATAGAAATTAAGAACAATGAGAACCGCGTTGCCCTCACCCCGGGCGGCTGCCTTGAACTGGCCCGTAGGGGCCATACGGTTTACATTCAGACGCTGGCCGGAGTTGGCTCTGGTTATGATGACGCGTCGTACGTTGAATCCGGAGGAGAAATCCTGCCCACCATTGAAGATGTCTACGCCAAGTCCGAAACCATCGTAAAGGTAAAGGAGCCGATCGCTAGCGAATACGAGCTGATTCGTGAAGGACAGCTTGTATTTACCTATTTCCACTTCGCCAGCTCACGCCCGCTCACGGAAGCGATGATCAAAAGTAAATCTATCTGCCTCGCTTACGAGACGGTGGAAGCGCCGAACGGAAGCCTGCCTTTACTCATCCCAATGAGCGAAGTAGCAGGCCGGATGGCCGTCCAGCAGGGGGCCAACTACCTAGAAAAGCCAAAGGGTGGAATCGGTATTTTACTCGGTGGCGTACCCGGCGTGAAGCCAGCGAAAGTTGTAGTACTCGGCGGAGGTGTTGTTGGTATTCAGGCAGCAAAAATGGCCGCCGGTCTCGGTGCTCAGGTTATTCTGATGGATATCAACTTAGACCGACTACGTTACCTAGCGGACGTATTACCCGCCAACGTGCGGACCGTTTACTCCAGCGAGTACAATATTCGTAAAGAGCTCTCTACCGTAGACCTCGTCGTAGGTGCCGTTCTGATTCCGGGTGCAAAGGCCCCGCACCTCATTACCCGCCAGATGCTGAGCGAAATGCGCGACGCCTCCGTCGTCGTTGACGTTGCCGTAGACCAGGGCGGTTGCATCGAAACCTGTAGGCCTACTACCCATGCCAACCCAACCTACGTAGTCGATGGTGTTCTGCATTACTGCGTTGCCAATATGCCCGGTGCCGTACCGTACACCTCTACGCTCGCCCTCACCAACGCAACTTTTCCTTACCTGCTGCAGATCGCGCAGAAAGGCTGGGAGAAAGCCTGCGACGATAACCCCGGGCTGAAGAAAGGCCTCAATATTGTGCGCGGAGAGATCGTTTACCCGCCAGTGGCTGATGCGTTCCAGACATAGATTTACAGAGCCAACGTACCTCATAGATTGATAACGCGGGTCAAGAGCCGAACCTAGGAGAACTGAAACTCGGAGGTGTTAAGAAAGACCAGTGTACGGACACTCGGAGGCCTCCGCTGCGCCATGGACGCTCCGAGCGTCCGTACGCTGGTCTTTTTAGCCCTTTGATTCGCGTTGTCAATCTTTCCTCCATCAAATCCATCAACACGAAGTAGTAACAAAGCTAATCTGGTCACTCACGGTAGCTCTATCAATCTACTCTCTCAATCTATTCTTATGACCGTAAATCTACACCGCCTCGACGACGCCTTCCATCTCCAGGCAACGAACGAACACGGCCGAACGGTCGAAACCGACGCCGGCCTTACCACGGGCGGTAAGGATGCAGGGATGCGTCCGATGGAGCTCTTGCTGGCGGCCGTAGGCTCGTGCTCTAGCATCGATATTATTATGCTCCTTAAAAAACAGCGGCAAGACTTGCAGGACATCCGTATTGTCGTTACCGGTACCCGCCGCGATGAGGAACCAAGAATTTTTACTGGCATCCACGTGGCTTATACCCTTGTTGGTGGCATCGATGAGAAAAAGGCGGAGCGGGCTTGCCGCCTTAGTATGGAGAAGATGTGCTCGGTTAGTCTGATGCTGAAGGCCGGTGGGGTGATGATTACTTGGGAATATGAGGTGGTGGTAGAGTAGCAACTCATTTGCTTAAATCCCTTTTAGATAGATGCGCCGGGGGGCTGAAAAATTCACACAGATTTATGGTGTTTCGGAACAAATGATTACGCTTAGGAACATCGATTTAATAACTGTCCGATTTGCGGCCTGGCGTTTTTATTCCTACGTTCTCAAAAAAACCTTTGCATAGCCTTAGCTACGGAAATAATTTTTTGTGCGCGTAGGGGCAAAATA
>JAPKCQ010000106.1 GCA_026421165.1 Lewinella sp.
GTAGACAACGCCGTAGTGTTGGCGAGGCTTTTTAACGAAGCCAGCGGTCAAAGGGCGCCGAGCAAGAAGCATGGTTTATTTATTTCACGTCCCTAAGTAACGAAGATTATGGTAAATTCAGAACTGTACAGAATTTTGGTGAAGGGCGGAGTACTCTCCCCTGCGGAGATGCTTCGTATCGTTGGCATGGCGCGCGAGTTAGGCCTTGACGGCCTACACCTGGGCTCCCGCCAGGATATTTTGCTGCCCTTCACGCAAGAAAATATTGAACTGAAAGCGGAGCACGTAGCACTCGGACTGGAGGTCCTGGCGGAGAGTAAGGCGTCTAACATTACCTGCTCCTACGTTACCTCCGACATTTTCCCCAGCACGCCGTGGCTGACCAGCGCGACCTACCTCTACGTACTGGAGCAGTTTCAATTCCTGCCGGAACTGGAGGTCAATATCATCGACCCTAGACAGCGGATGGTCCCGCTTTTCACCGGCCACCTCAACTTCATCGCTTCGCCCGAAGAAGATTTTTGGTACCTGTACGTACAGCTTCCGGGCTGGACGAAAATGAAAACGTTCCCTACTTTATTCCATAGTTGGGACTTGGCGCGGGTCGCGATGGCTATTGACCCCTTCGGCGCTACCCTTCCCGACATGAAGGCCTGTGTTGCCTGCGTTAACGACAAGCAACGCCTGAATACCAGGAATATCCAGCAGGACCTTTCCGTACCCTTCTACCCTTTTCCCTATTACGAGGGGATGAACCGCCTCGACAATAGTCATTACTGGCTCGGTCTTTACTGGCGCAACAATTGGTACGATCTCGATTTTTTAGCGGCGATGTGTAAGCTGTGCATGGAGCAGCGCATCGGTAAAGTTTGCATCACGCCCTGGAAGTCGTTGATCATCGCGGGCATTCCCGAGGGAAAGCGGTTACAATGGGAAAAATTACTCGGTCGCTTCGGCGTCAATGCCCGGCACAGTAGTTTGGAGCTGAACTGGCACTTACCGGTTGGCGATCATGATGCACTTCGGCTGAAACAGTACCTCGTGCGGGAATTTGACCGGCAAGATATTAGTACCTACGGCCTGACGTTCGGCGTCGACTCTCCCTATTCCCGGCCGTTCACCAGCGTCATCGTGGAGCGTCAGAGTGGGCCAGAGTTTCTTGACGGCTTTGCCGTACCACCAACGTACAATATCCGCTACGCTCGTAACTTCGACCCTAACACCTGTGATTATGTAGAGTACGCTCGTCGCGTCGATCGGGCGGAGTTGGCCGAACTGATCGTAGAGCTGAGTAAACTCTATTTCGAGCAACTCAACGAGGGAGGTGAAGGATTGATCAGTTCAGCGGTTGCTCCTTTAGCTAAACCCGTTAGGCTAACCGTTCGTCAGTGCAGTAAATGCCAAAGTATCTACGATGAGGGCCTGGGGGACCCCGACCAACAGATCTCCGCGAATACAGATTTTGAGCATCTCCCCGCTGATTATAAATGCTGGACGTGTGGCGCTTCAAAAGCTAATTTCCAAGTTGCCGTCATAGAAAACCATGGCGGTGGCCTGTCCGTTGGCTGAGTTGCTTATTTAAGGCGCTGTCAATCATTCACTGGCCACTGGCGTGTTTTCCTCAGAGACCGCAGCCTCTACAAGGCACTCCCCCTCGGGGCATCGACAGCCATTTTTGGCCCCTGCTGATGAAGCGAGCAGGCTGTTCGTTACCGAATTTAGTTGGCGCACCTTGGCTTGAAAATCACCGGTTAAACGATCTCTGAACAGCTTGAGGTTGTCGAGCAGGTTGGTCGTTTCGAAGTCAGGTAGCTCCGCTTCCAGAAATTGGCGGAACCGCTTGGCGAAGGTTGGGCTCTGTCCGTTGGTGCTGATGGCAATCTTCAGCGGTCCGCGGGTGACGATGCTGCCGAGGTAAAAATCGCAAAGACTGGGAGTATCGGCAATATTGGTTAGCCTTCGGGCTTTTTTCGCTGCGGCGTGAACGGCTAGGTTGATGTCTTTGAAGTTGGTGGCGGCGATTACCAGGTCGGCTATCTTGACGTCGGACGTAAAGAATTTCCGGGCGTACCAGGTAACCGTTCCCCCGGCGGACGTTGACCACTCTTTAGCGGCCAATTCATCCTTGAAGCGGGCGGCGGTCAGTTGCTCGCCACCAAAGCCTGCCTCATCTAACTCCCCCTGCACCTGCGTTCGCGCCGCATCATCGTACTTGTCCAACAAAGCCTTTAGTTCTTCTCCCATCCAGGGCGCGACGATAACCACCCGCGCGTTCGGACTCGACTTGAGGATGAAGCTCAGCTTCTCCTCCCCTACTTCGCCAGCACCTACCACGAGAAGTTGGAGGCGGTCTAGGCGGAAGAAGGCGGGATACAGGGGATTGGTCATTTACAAGAATTTAGTTGCCGGCCAAGCTAAGTAACACCGCCAATATACGTATAAATAAACTACGTACACATATCAGTATTTTTTGATTACAATTACGTATTGCAAAAACGGTACAGATTCGGGGAAACGGTCGCTAAAGTGTTTAAGAACTACCGGCACTAGAAACCTACCGAAAAACGTCAAGGATAGAAACCTGTGGGACGTGTACAGCTAGTGTGCATAACGAATTGCACAAATTGAGATTTTCCACACGTACGCCCGCGGGCGTTCGGACGTTTAGGATTAAGGTAGGAGCGGTCCATCAGTTAGTTGTGCATTTCGTTATACACACGTACAGCTACAGTAAAATACCACCCATAATCGTATGCTTACTTTTAAAGCACCAAAAATGACGACCCACCGGCAAATTGCCAGCAGGTCGTCTACTTCGTACTCACATAAAATGAAACAACTATATTAATCCTGGGTCAGCCACGTTTCGGTGGTGATCTCGTCGGCCCCCTGGGCGCTGATGACAACTTGGTAGTTGATGGCGTTGAGCACCTGCTCATCGTCCGGGTACTGGATGCGGACGGGCAGTTGATCAAGGGAAGCGTTGGGGCCGGGCGTAAGTACGGGCAGTCCGGTACGGCGGTAGTCGAACCAGGCTTCCAGGCCAACCATGAATAAACTGAGCCATTTCTGCTGGGCAATTTTGGCTAGTTTTTCTTCGCGGGTACCGGTGTAGGCTACGCCAGACTGGCTGAGGTAATCGGCGCTGGCTTCGGTACCGTAGTAGGTCATGGTGCCACGAATACCGTCGAGATAAAAGGCTTCGGCGTCGCCCGTGATGTACCCCTTTTCGGCAGCTTCGGCGAGCAGGAAGAGCAGCTCGGGCTGGTGCATAAAGACCATGTCTACGGCGGCAGGCTCCTCGCGGAAGCGCAGACCGAGGCGGCTCTGGTTCAGGGCGCCACCGCTGAAGTTGGAGGCGGCGTCTTCGGACAGTCCGTTGGGAACACCCTGAAACTCGTCGCTGGCGGGGTTATCCACGGGGCGAAAGAGTATGGGTAGGCGGGGGTCATTGAGGCCCTTGAGGACGGTTTCAATAGTCTGGCTCATCCGCTTTTCGTCGAAGCTACCTACGCGGCCAGTATGTCGTGGCCAGCGGTTCGCTCCTACCGGAAGGTAGGGCAACAGGGCGCTGTCTCCGAGTTCATCCATATGGTTTTCGTTGCTCACCAGGCGCTGCAGGTCGGCGGCACTAAGGCCGAGTTCACCCCATCGCTTTTCTAGGCGCATCATCGTGCGTACCCGTAGGCCGTTGGTGAATTTGATCCATTTATCGATGTCGCCATTGAAGAGGATATCTCCGCTCACAGGCACCGTGGTATTGAACAAGTCGGCGGCAGTGGCGTAATCGGCCAGCAACCCTTGGTAGACCTCTGCCTGGGGGGTATAGCTGGGCTGAAACTCGCCGTCCGTCTTACCATCCAGCGCGTTGGTGTAGGGCACATCACCGTACATCTCAGTGAGGTACTGCAGGCAGTAAGCCTTCAGCACGAGACCTATCGCCTCGTAGTTAGGGTTACCAAGTCGCTCGCCGAGGTCGCTTACGTTTTGGCCATCTCGTGCGTTGCGGTACATCGCGTTCCAGGTTCCACCGTAAGAGCCGAGAAGGTAGCGATCGGTGCCCGTAAAGTTATTGGTCGCCACCAGCTGCATGATGACGTTGCCGGTGCCCCAGCCAAGGTCGGCGGTGACGTGATTGCCCACTTCGTAGAGAATCTTGGGGAGAATCAGCTCGGGGCTGGCTTGGTCGATGCTCGGGGCGTTAGGGTTTTCGTTGAACTCTTCGAGGTCGCCGCAGGCGGTCAGGAAAAGGACTAGAAGGGGGAATAAAAAGTATTTTTTCATCGTATTTAAGTTACATCCGAACGGCGCTGCGCTTGTCCGAATTTATCGTGGGGATATTCAAAACCGTTGTTACAAACGGTAAGGGGAAAGTGAAAGAGGAAGAAGGTGTTTTGGGCGATGACGCAGGTGCAAGGAAAGGATCTTTGTAAAGCAGTATTCGTGTATCAGCACTGCTCTTTGAGTTCTTTTCTTTGCACCTGCGGCCGCGGCCTTAAAACGTGACGTTGAGGTTAAATCCGATGCTGCGGCTGCTCGGCGTAGCCATGTCTTCTACACCAGGAACGATTGTACCACCGTTGTAGCTAAACACCTCGGGGTCGAAGTGCGGGTTTTCGGTAAACAGCAGTAGGTTACGGCCGATGACGCTGAAACGAATGCGCTCAGCACCAATTCGCTGTGCCACCGTGCGGGGTACGCTGTAACCCAGCCGTGCTTCCCGTAACTTTAAGAAACTGGCGTCGTAAGTGCCTACCGCTTCGTTGCCACGGTTGAAGTGACTCCAGTAGAAGTCGCGCGCCGAAAGCTCGGTGGTATTGGGGCTGTAGGTGCCGTCGCCGTTGGCCACTACGCCACCCCGATCGAGTTCTGAAACGCCGGAGACGCGGGTCTGACCACCGATGAAGGTGCCATTCTCCCGATCATATTCAGCCGTTTCACCGATCAGGCCGGAGGTGCCGCCAATCAGCAGCGTACGGCTCAGCACTACCCCACCCTGGCGCCAGTCGAGCAGAAAGCCAAAGTCGAAGTTGCCAACCTTAAAGCTGTTGTTCATACCGAGCTGAAAGTCGGGGTTATAGTTGCCCAGCTTCCGTAGGTTAGGGTCACGTACGGGGAAACCGTTGCCGTCGTAGAGGTGAACGTAGCTGTCTTTAATGTCATTTACGTCGTCTACAATCACTTGCTCGTTGGTAGCCGGATCGACCAGTACGAAACCAGTACCGTAAACGTCGCCCATGCGCTCACCCGGGCGGGCTAGCGCCTGCAGGTAGTTGCTGCTGATCTGGTAGCTTTCGATGCCATCCACCAATTCGTTGACCGTAGAGCGGGCACTGGTGAAGTTGAGGGCTACGTCCCAGCGGAACTTCTCGGTTCGTACGGGATTGGCGTTCAGCAACAGCTCGATGCCGTTGCTTTCGATTTCACCAGCGTTGATGAAGCGGGCACCGTAGCCACTCGTCTGGCTGACGGGTACCTGAAGAATCTGATCCTTAGCGATGTTTTTATACCAGGTCAGGTCAAGCCCCAGGCGGCCGTTGAGGAAACGAACATCAGCGCCCAATTCCAGGGTATTGAGCCGTTCGGGCTTCAGGTTATTATTAGCGAGCAGGTTGTCTTCGGTACCGAGTAGCTGACCGCCGTAGGTCTCGGCGTCGAACTGGAAGTAACCGAGCAAGCGGTAGGGGTCGGTATCATTACCGACTTGTCCCCAGCCGGCGCGCAGCTTGGCGAAGCTGATCGCCTTAGGCAATTCGACCATCTCGCTGAGCACTGCTGAAAGAGAGGCCGCCGGGTAGAAGTAGCTGTTGTTGGCGGCGGGTAGGGTCGAAGACTGGTCGCTACGGCCAGCCAGATCGAGGTACAAAAAGCTGTTTAGTCCGATGTTGGCCGTGGCGTACAGGCTGTTGATGCGGCGCTCGCTGTTGAACTGGTTATTGG
This sequence comes from Lewinella sp., assembly GCA_026421165.1. Classification (GTDB taxonomy): domain Bacteria; phylum Bacteroidota; class Bacteroidia; order Chitinophagales; family Saprospiraceae; genus Neolewinella. The sequence continues at coordinate 5,941 of JAPKCQ010000106.1, forward strand.
TCAGCGGAATAGCGGCGTTGTTAAAGCTGTAGATACCGGGGATGGCCAGCTGGTTGGCGGCCGTACGGCGGTAGCGGCGCTCCTGGGTCATCTGGTTACCACCGGCGGAGACGCTGAGGCTAAGCGCACCGTCTAGTTTTGGAGCGTAGGTCAGCAGAACATCGGTGTTCCGTTCGTTGAAGTAGATGTTGTCTTCACGGTACTGCCCCTGGGGGAAGCGCTGGGTGGAAAAAGCACGGCGGCTCGTCCGTAGTTCGTCGTAGGTATCGAGACCATAACGGGCCATCAGGCTCAGCTCGGGGGTAATCTCGTAGGTAGCGTTGAGGTTACCGAACAGGCGGCCCTTATCGAAGGCGTTGGTGTTCTCGAACATCGTGAAGTAGGGGTTGTCGTGCCAGTTGTAGTTGTAGTTGAACTGCTGGATATTCTCCTGGCCCGGTTGCCAGTAGTCCTGCAGGCTGTTCATGTCGATCTGACGACCGAACCAGACCCAGAGGTACATCACGTTCTCCGTACCGTAGCTGTTGTTGGGGCGGTTATTGGAGCCGGAAGCGATGTAGTTGAGGTTGGTATTGACCTTGAGTTTCTTGTCGAGAAAGAACTGGTTGACGTCGAGGGTCACGTTGTCGCGCTTCAGGTCAGTATTGGGCAAAATGCCCTGGCTGGCGGTGTTGGAGTAGCTGAGGCGGAAGTTGCGCAGGTCGTCGCCACCGTAGAGGGAGAGGCTGTTGATGGAAGTGACGCCGGTCTCGAAGAAGTCTTCGATGTTGGTCGGCGCGGCGCTCCAGGGGCGGGCCTCGGCCTCATCGGCAAACTGTCCGTTGGCGTTACGCGGCCGTACCGCAAAGTCACCCGCGCGGACGCCGGAACCCGTCGGGCTGTTGTGCTGCACGATCATCTGGCCGTCCAGGGAAGGTCCCCAGCTTTCGTCGATGTTGTCGTTGATACCATTTCCGAATCCGTCGCCGAAGGCGAAGCGACCACCCGCACCCTGACCGTAACGGTTCTGGTATTCGGGGATGCGCAGCGGACGTTCAAAGGTGGTGTTGCTGGTGAAGCTAGCCCCGACACCTTTTTTATTGGCACCGGACTTAGTCGTGATCAGGATTACTCCGTTGGCCGCGCGGCTGCCGTAGAGTGCCGTGGCGTTGGCACCTTTGAGGACGGAGATGCTCTCGATGTCATCGGGGTTAATTTCGGAGGCGGAGTTGCCGTAGTCCGCTTCGAGGTTGCCCTCGCTGCGGCCGTTGGAGCCGTTGTCGTTATTGATCGGAACGCCGTTGACGACGAACAGCGGCTGGTTATTACCACTCAACCAAATCACACCCCGGAAAACGAAGCGGCTGGAAGAGCCGACACCGGAGCCACCGTTGGTGATCTGTACACCAGCGACCTTACCGGCCAGGTTATTGACCAGGTTGGGGTCTTTGACCTGGCTCAGTTCTTCGCCGCTGATTTCCTGGACGGCGTAGCCGAGCGCCTTGGCGTCGCGCTTAATACCCAGGGCGGTGACGGTCACCGCGTCAAGGCCAATGGCTCCTTCGCTGAGGATGAGGTCGATGACCGAGCGCCCGTCAATAGACTGCTCGGTGGTTTCGTAGCCCACGTAAGAGAAGATCAGCCGGGTTGCGCCTTCGGGTACGTTTAGACGGTACTTACCGTTGTAATCCGTCACCGTACCCGAACTGGAGGCCTTGACCATAATGGAGGCTCCGATAAGGGCTTCACCATCCGGAGCAGTGAGGGTGCCGGTGATGATTTGCTGGGCGGTAAGGCCGGTAGCAAGCAATAAAGACAATAGTAATAAGGATAGTCGAAATGATCTCATAATGAAAGGATTTATCTTACAATCTTAGTTGCGAATACCGGATTCCCGGTTCCCGCTTTTCTTAGGGCAAAGTTCCGATCAAAGGGAGCATAAGGGCGTGAAGAGAGGCTTAATTTTGGTTTAAGGATGATGGCTAAAAACGGCGCTGGTGTAAATTTTGACGAAGGATTATTACTGCCTTGTTTCCTCCAGGGAAACTTTGGTTTCTCATTGTTACCTCCGGTTTAAATTCTGGTAAAGCCTCGCTCCCAGAGTACTTTACCCTCGTTTTCCGGCGGTCGGTATCCTTAAGTTTGCGATCAGAAATGGAATACAACCTACTCGACATCGGACCCCGACTCCGTGATTTACGCCGGGCACAACGATGCTCTCAACAGGCGGTAGCGGAAGCTGCAGGGCTTACTAAAAGCACCGTCTCCAAGGTGGAAACTGGCCGCATCATCCCTAGCCTACCCGTCTTGTTCGCGTTGCTGCGTGCACTCAGTGAGAACCCCGAAGACTTCTTCAAGGGCGCCCGCTTCGAGACGCCACCGCCCTACACCCACCGCCCCAAAGCTGCCGCTAAACCCATGGAGCGCGAACTCGCAAGCCGGGGCTTTGATTACCTGCAACTGCTAGAAGCCGACGCTTGCAACTTCGCCCTGCGGGCCGTCATCCTCGAAGTAGAGCCAGGCTCAAGCCGCGAGAAAGTAACCACCGACGCCTTCGAGTATAAATTCATGCTCAGCGGCCACCTCGACTATGAGATTGGCGACGACATGCTTCACCTCGCGCCCGGAGACAGCCTTTTCTACAATGGTCGAATTCCGCACGTGCCCCACAACCGGAGCGAGGTGCCGGCACGGATGCTCGTCGTTTATATTCACGATACCCTCCTGAACAATGAGTGACCGCCAGCACACAAAGCGGGAGTGGTGGCTCACTTTATCGGCGGGCTTTGCCGCCTTCGGGGCTTACTTCTGCATGTACGCATTTCGCAAGCCGTTCGCGGCGGCGACGTATGCGGGAGCGGCGGAGCTCGGTGGGCTCGACTTCAAGGTCGCCCTCGTGATCGCGCAGGTACTAGGTTACGCCCTCTCGAAATTCATTGGTATTAAGATCATCTCCGAGCTCCGTCCTGGCCTCAGGACTGGTTTTTTTATCGGTCTGATGGTCTCTGCGGAGCTGGCGCTGGTTGGCTTTGGCCTGGTGGGCGATCACTGGTCGGCGGTGGTTATGCTTTTCCTCAACGGCTTACCGTTGGGTATGATCTGGGGTATTGTGTTCAGTTACCTGGAGGGGCGGCGCACTACGGAAATACTATCCGCGATGCTCTGCGTGAGCTTCATCGTCAGTAGCGGCACCGTGAAGAGCGTCGGAGCTTGGATTATGCAGAACGTTCTGACGGGGCCGCAGATGCAAGGGATGTTCTGGATGCCGGCTTTGACGGGAGCACTGTTCTTTATCCCCCTGTTAGGCTTCGTTTACTGGCTACACAAATTGCCTCTACCCACAACAGAAGACGTAGTGGCACGCGGCAAACGTACGCCCATGAGCAAGGCCAGCCGCCGAAAAATGCTCCGTCGCCTCGGTCCGGGGCTGGTCGGGGTCGTTCTCTACTACGTCCTCGTCACCGCTTTTCGGGACGTCCGCGATAATTTTGCCGCCGAACTGTGGACCGCCCTCGGTTACGGCGACGCGCCCGCCGTCTTCACCCTGGCGGAGTTGCCGATTGCCGTTCTGACGCTCGGTACGCTGGTCCTCGGTTACTTCATTAAAAATAACCGGTTAGCCCTCCGGTACTACCACGCTTTGATCGTAAGTTCTACCTTACTGGTCATCTGCTCCACCCTCGCCTTCTCCACCGGTGGGCTCGACGGAGCTCACTGGATGGTAATCGTAGGGCTCGGGCTTTACCTGGGTTACGTACCGCTCAACGCCATCTACTTCGACCGCCTCATCGGTGCCTTCGGCGGGATGGCTACGGCCGGTTTCCTGATCTACGTGGCCGACGCGAGTGGTTATGCCGGCAGCGTCATAGTCTTACTACTAAAAAGTCTTGGCGGACTCGACGTGAGCTGGCTACGTTTTTTTGTCGGACTGGCCTACGTATCCGGTACCTTCGGCTTGCTCTTCTCTTCCTTCAGCTGGTGGGCTTTTGAGCGGCAGCTAGCTGCTACCGACGAAGCAACATTCGTTCCCCAGTTCACTTCCACCAACCTTCAATAGATAAAACCACCTTATTATGAACTACCGTACGCTTCCTTTGCTTTTACTAACCCTTCTCTGCACCAGCGTCCGCGCCCAAAAAGAAGACACGAAGACAGAGAACGTCATCATCATCACCATGGACGGCCTGCGCTGGCAAGAGCTCTTCGGCGGTGCCGTAGACTCGATGGTTATGAACCCGGATCTGACCTCCGATGCTGATCGAATCAAAGCATCTTATATTGCTGACGATCAGGAAGAAAGAAGGGCCAGCCTGATGCCTTTTTTCTGGGAGACCATTGCTACTCAGGGGCAGGTTTTTGGCAACCGCTGGCTGGGCAGTCAGGTCAACTGCACCAACCGCTACTGGTTCTCATATCCCGGCTACAACGAAATCCTGACGGGTTATACCGACGGGGCCATCAACTCCAACGCCAAGAATTGGAACCCCAATAAAACGGTGCTCGAATGGCTGCACGAAAAGCCCGAATTTCAGGGCCGCGTAGCCGCCTTCGGCAGCTGGGACGTCTTCGACTGGATCGTCAACGAACAACGCAGCGGCATCCCCGTCAACTCCGGCTATAATAAAGCCGAAGGCGACCAGCTGACCGACAAGGAACACTACCTCAACAAGCTACAGGACCAAACCGCCCTGCTCTGGGGCAGCGTCCGCCAGGATTTCCTGACCCACAACTACATGATGGAATACCTGAAGCGCGAACACCCTAAAGTTGTGTACATCAGCTACGGAGAAACCGATGATTTCGCACACGATGGTGCTTACCACCGCTACCTCGACGCCGCCCACGCCACCGACGGCATGTGGCGCGAACTGTGGACTTTTCTGCAGAACGACCCGGTCTACGCTGGTAAAACCAGCCTGATCATCACCACCGATCACGGCCGTGGCGAGAGCCCGATGACGGAGTGGAAAAGCCACGGCACCCGCATCAAAGGCGCGGACGCCATCTGGATGGCTGTACTCGGCCCGGATACGCCGGCAAAGGGCGTAATTACCCAGGGGCAACTGTACCAAACGCAGATCGCTAAGACGGCGGCGGCGCTGCTCGGCTACGATTACGTGAACGAAAAAGAAGAAGTCGGAGCCGTAGTGCCCGGTGTCATCGCCACGAAAAAATAAACCAGTAATGAAACATACGGACCTACTCATCATCGGTGCCGGCACCCTTGGCACCTTTCACGCTAAAGCAGCCCTGGAGCGCGGACTGAGCGTACGCCTCTGCGAACGAAACGCCGCTCCGCGCGACGCGAGCGTGCGTAATTTCGGCCAGGTCGTTCCCTCCGGGATGGTCCCAAAATGGCAAGCCTACGGCCGCCGTAGCGTAGAAATATACAAGGCGCTGCAAAGCCAGACCGACATTACCCTGCGCCAGAATGGCTCGGTTTACCTGGCTTCCGACGAAGAAGAATTGCGGCTACTGGAAGAGCTTCGGGAGATCAACCGTGCCAACGACTACCCCAGCGAGCTGCTGAACCAGCAGCAGTGCCTAGAGAAGTACCCCGGTCTGCAGGCGGATTACTGCGTCGGCGGCCTATTCTTCCCCACAGAAGTGACCGTTGAAGCCCGGGAGATGATCCACCGCGTGCTGGCTCACCTGACCGAGTACCAGGGCCTACAGTACCATCCCAACACCCTGATCAATGATCTGCGGGTAGTCAACGTGAGCGACGGCGCGGACCCTACTCAGCCCGCCGAAGTACGGGTACAAGGAAAGGACGGGAGGGGCAATATTTTCACCGCCAACCGGGCGATCATTTGCTCCGGCGGAGAATTCAAATTGCTGTTCCCGGAGCACTTTGCCGCCAGTGACCTGGTGTTGGTGAAGCTCCAAATGCTACAAACCCTCGCGAAAAACGGGCCGGTCGTACCCGGCAACATCCTCACCGGGCTGAGCATCCGCCGCTACGAAGCCTTCGCGGAATGCCCTTCCTGGGGGGAGGTGAAAGCCGGCGAAGATCCGGATGCCTTCTGGAAAAAGTGGGCCGTCCACATCCTGTTCAAGCAGTGCCCGGATGGTTCCTACATCCTCGGCGACAGCCACGAGTACGCCCCGGCGGCAAAAGCGGACGAACTTAGCTTCGACCTCTATCCCGAAGTAAACGACTACATGATCCGGGAAGCCGGGAAGATTTTCGACCTGCCCACCTACACCATCCAGCGTGCCTGGACGGGTTACTACTCCCAGTGCGCCCACCAGGATATTCACCAGGAAACGATCGACGAGTGTATCCACGTAGTCACCGGTATTGGCGGCAAGGGAATGACGGCGGGCCCCGGCTTCGCCGAAGCACACATCGCAGAATTGTATCCCGCCAAAACACTGGTCGGTGAGACCGTATCCAGCTAAACCCATCACAAAAACAGCTCATGAAAGCCCTCCAACTATTCGTATTCGACATGGCCGGTACGACCGTTAACGAAGCCAACCTAGTTTACAAAACCCTCTGCCACGCCTTCATAATCGCCGGATTCACCGAGCTTGAACTAGAAGACGTGCTGGAATACGGTGCCGGTAAGGAAAAGCTCCAGGCCACGCGCGATATCCTAGCGACCGTCTTCCCCCAGGCTCCCGACCAAAGCGGAACCGCTGAAAGAGTACACGCCCGCTTCAGGGAATTACTAGCGGAGGCTTACGCCACCAGCCCGGTCACCGCTTTTCCTGGATCGGAAGACTTCCTGGCCAAACTACGCGCTGCTGGCATCAAGGTAGCCCTCAACACCGGCTACGACCGGCCCACCGCTGAACTCCTGCTTAGTAAAATGGGCTGGTCCGCTGGGGTAGAGTACGACGTACTGGTCACCGCCACCGACGTAAACCGTGGCCGCCCCCATCCTGATATGATCCTGCTGGCGATGGAGCAAACGGGCATTAACGACCCGGCGCTGGTGGCTAAAGTAGGAGATTCGGCCATCGACATCCTGGAAGGTAAAAACGCGGGCTGCGGCTTCACGGCGGGCGTTACAACCGGTGCCCAGACGGCAAAGCAGCTCTGGCGAGCAGAACCCGACGCCGTGGTGGATGAGTTGGCGGCTTTATTGACAGCTTCACACCTTATGGCTGATCTTCAGAAACAATCTAACGGGTCTTTGTAGCGGCCACTGAGAAGCGCGGTAGAATGGGGTTTAGGGTATAACCCCC
>JAPKCQ010000418.1 GCA_026421165.1 Lewinella sp.
AAGTCCGTTCTGGCGTGCGCAAAGAAAGTCTTGTGTTCTTCTTCCACATGGACAAAGGCAACGATGCTTTTCACCACATCCCCCTTCATTTCAACCGTCAGTTCCACCTGCTCTCCGGATGCGGCCCGGATGGTAGCCCAGCGCTCGTAGTTATGCTCGGTCTCCAGTTCGCTGAATAGCCGTCGGATGTCTTTTTTCGTAGTAAAATCATCACTGTCGAAGGTCAGAATTCTGGTGGTCCCCAAAGACTGAGCCAGAGAAAATATTACTTCTTCCTCCTCGTCTTCTGCGGCCAATATCCCTATCTCTCCAGCCAGGCCGATCAGCCAGCCAGGAACCGTGATGGAAATATTCTCCGGCCCATTATTGTGCTTACGGATGAACTTCTTAATGGGGTTCTGGGCGGAAAGTGCGGCGGTAAGGAGCACGAAGGCTAGGAGGGTAAATAGTTTTTTCATAGCTAAGGTGGGTGTGGATGGTCGGTCGGAGGCAAGTCCCGCCCGTACCAATTTGATTTTAATATCCGTTTAAGGGACTTATTAGTTGCGCTCGATGGCGCGTTGAAGATCCGAGAGCTTGGTCAGGTCAACAACGCCTACAAAGGAGAGCATGGCGAAATTATCTTGAGCACCGATGAGGAGGAAAAGCTCAGAGATTACCGCTTCTTCGTCCTGAATAAAGGCCTCTACGTTGTCGCCGTCGGCAGTACGGACTTTAAAAAGTAGTTCATACTTATCCGTCGGAATCCGTTTTTTCGCTTCCTTCCAGCGTGCCATGGCATTTTGCTCCGTGTGCAGTACGCGGATGCCCTGGATGTCTTTTACTACGTCGAAAACGGCTTTCACTTCTTCTTCGTCGAGCTCATTCAAGTCGAGGTTTGCGTCTTTGAAGAGACCGAATACTTTACCACTCACGTAGACTACGCTGAAGTCCGGATCGTCTACGTATTCGCTAAAGTAGGTGGAAATGGCGTCCTGTGGGAGCTTCTGCCCGAAAGCGGAAGTGAGGGGGAGTAAGAGTAGGAGGAGTATGAGTTTCATTTTATTTTTTTGGTCCCCGGACTAAGCCCGAGGTTATCTAAAGGGTAATCGCTTTGCGATAACTTACGTTGAAAGCGAGCGCGCGCTGGAGGAACACTATTTTAGTATGCGTCGTGCTTCACTGATTTCCCGGATGGTAATTCGGGCGCTGCGGTTCATTTCGGCACTTGCGGTGCCGAGAGCGTTGCGGAGAACTATATAGGCTTCCTCCGGGTCGGTGACTTCGTATTTGCTCCAATCGATGGTTTTGGTTTTGGCTTCGGCGATGGGAACGTCGGTCAGGCTGGGTAGGTCATTGAACCAGGTGCCCGCGGCAAAGAGTAACAGTATGGCTGCGGCTGCGGTGGAGAACCACCGGAGCGGCATTCTACGACGCATCGCGGTTCGTTTTACGGGCGGAGCCATGACTTTTGCTGCCTTATCCCAATAAGCGAACATCGGATTCAGTTCGGCAAGGTCGGGGTGGACGTCGCCGGTGCGGAAGTATTCCCGCAGGTTCATTTCTTCGTTGAGGGAGGTCGTTCCTTCAAAGTAACGGTGCAGCAAAATTTCGGCTTCAGAGTGCGTCATCATGGTTGAGAAATTTTTTCTTTGAGCAGCAGCGCTCTGATTTTGTGGCGGCCGCGGTGCAAGTAGGTTTTCACCTGCTGCATCGTCAAGTCGGTGGCCTCGGCAATTTCCTGGTACTCCATCCCTTCCACCTCGCGCAGTTGGAGCACCATCCGCTGAGCTGGCGGAAGTTGCTGGAGGAGCCGGTGGACGTGACCGAGGGTGTCGTTGGCCGCCGCAATCCGGTAGGGTGTGCGTACGTCGTGGTCGGAAGCGGCCGCTTCCGTTTCACGGGCGCTGCGCACTTTGGCGGAACGCAGGCGGTCAATCGCCTGGTGCTTGGTCATCCGTAGGAGCCAGGCCGGCGGGTTGTCTAGGCGGACAATCTCATCGCGCTGGCCCCAGCTTTTCACCAGTACGTCCTGCACCACATCTTCCGCTTCGTCGGCATCGTTGACGACCCGTAAGGCCAAGCGGTAAAGCCGGTCGCGGACGGAAGTTATGATACTTGAGTAATGGTCCAAAATAGTGGATGCGTTTGCCCCAATCACGTTGGGGCGGATTAGTTTGTTACAGGGAAAGACGGTATTTTTTTTGTAGCGTTGCTTTTGGATTCGGAGTCACTTGGTTCCTTCCAAGATTTGGTTCGAGAGCCACAAAAGCGAACTTTTCCACCACCCCAGCCTTATTATTCCACCAAGTTAAAAACAAACCCATGCTCTACGATCAGATCCAGGAAACCGCCGCCTTCATCCGCCAGCGCTGCGAGACCCAGCCCCGGCTCGGCATCATCCTCGGTACCGGCCTGAGTTCCATGACCGAAGACATCGTTGTGGAGCGCGAATTCGCCTACGGGCTGCTGCCCTATTTCTGCGCCGCTACCGTAGATTCTCATCACGGCAAACTCATCATCGGCACCCTCCACGGCGTGCCAATTGTCGCCATGGCCGGTCGCCTGCACTACTACGAAGGCTACAGCATGCAGGAGCTCACCTTCCCCGTTCGTGTGCTCCACGCCCTGGGCATCGAGCACCTGATCATCTCCAACGCCAGCGGCTCCGTTAATAGCGATATCGACGCCGGCGACCTGATCTTCCTGCGCGACCACATCAACATGCAACCCGAAAATCCCCTACGCGGCCGCAACGACGAACGCCTCGGACCCCGCTTCCCGGACATGCTCAAAACCTACGACCGAGAACTCAACGCCTGGGCCATTGACCGCGCCAAAGCGCACGACATCAAAGCCCACGAAGGCGTCTACCTCGCCCTACCCGGCCCCAACCTAGAAACACCCGCCGAATACCGGATGGCCAACATCATCGGTGCAGATTGTATCGGCATGTCCACCGTCCCCGAAGTGCTCGTTGCCCGCCACTGCGGACTGCCCGTTTTCGTGATTTCCGTTGTCTCTAATAAGTGCTTCCCCATCGTTGAGATCCAGCCTACTACCGTGGCGGATGTGATTGCTACGGTACAGGCCGTTGAGCCTAAGCTGCGGAAATTGATGAAGGATTTGGTGCAGCGTCTCGCCTAGTGGTCTGTCAATATTGAATTTGTGGGTAAGGTGCTGATGAATTTTGGTGT
>JAPKCQ010000419.1 GCA_026421165.1 Lewinella sp.
GGCCAGAAGCGCGTCCGTGAATTTCGGGACATGCTGACCTACCTGATTCAGAACCAGGACTTACAGGTGCTGGAGGGGAATAAGGTCGTAGAAATCAAAAACGCCGGCGTCAATAAAGGTAAAGCTACCAGCCACTTTGTCCAGAAGCAAAAATGGGACTTCGTGCTCGGGATCGGAGACGATGCAACTGATGAAGACATCTTCACGGCGTTGCCCGAAGATGGCGTAAGCATCAAGGTCGGTGTTGACCGTACGGCAGCTAAGTATAAGCTCAGCGGTGTTTCCGAGGTGCGTAAAATGTTCCACGGCCTGCTTAAGTAACGTGGGAAAACCGTACCTTTTCTACGGCTGAATAAAACCAGAAAATCGCCAACCGTACGGGCGACCTTTGCGGTCGCCCGTACGGTGCTTTAGGTTGGAATCTGCGGTCGCTAAGCGAATGATAAGGAATAATATTGCCTCAATTGATCAATACGATATAGTAATGTACTTCCGTATAAATACGGGTTTGAAAACTAAGCTAAGTCGCTCCAAACCGTAATTACCCGACTTTCCCGCTACCACCACCGCAACTAACCCCGCCCCTCAAAACTTATCTTTGTATCCTGCGATCGCGCCCACTTATTTCAGTCACTTAGGTCGTTAGATTTTTAGTAGGTCAGGCCAAAGACCCAAAACTCTAAAGACCCAAAATACCAATCCATGACTTTACAAGAAGGCCGCTACCACATCGGTGGAGCGGATGCCCTGGAAATCGTTGAGCGCTTCGGCGCGCCTGTTTACGTTTACGATGCCGACACGATGAAACGGCAGTATAGACGCATGACCAGTGCCTTCGATAAAGTCAAACGCCTGCGCATCAATTTCGCCTGTAAAGCACTTACCAACCTCAACGTTTTGCACATTTTCCGCGAGTTGGGTAGCGGCCTTGACACGGTTTCTATCCAGGAAGTTGAGATGGGCCTGCTGGCCGGTTTTGATCCTCACGACATTCTCTTCACGCCCAATTGCGTGGGCCTTGACGAGATTTCCGAGGCCGTGGCCAAAGGCGTACGGATTAACATCGACAACATCGAGATCCTGGAGCAATTCGGTGCCCGCCATCCGGAGGTGCCCGTCTGTATTCGCATCAATCCGCACATCATGGCGGGCGGAAATTCAAAGATTAGCGTCGGCCACATCGATTCGAAATTCGGCATCAGCATCCACCAGGTACCGCATGTACTAAAGATCGTGAGCGCCCTCGGCCTGAAGATCGAAGGACTTCACATGCACACCGGATCGGATATTTACGACGCCCAGGTGTTTCTTCGCGCCGTGGAAATATTACTCTCTTCTGCCGGTGACTTTCCCGATCTGGACTACCTCGACTTTGGCTCCGGTTTCAAGGTGGCCTATAAAGAAGGCGGCATTGCTACCGATATCGAAGACCTTGGTGAACAACTCAGTGCGCGCTTCAGCGAGTTCTGCAAAGCGTACGGCCGCGACCTTGAGCTGATGTTTGAGCCCGGCAAGTTTCTTGTCAGCGAAGCTGGGTACTTCCTGGTGAAAACGAACGTGGTGAAAACAACCACCGCCTCCGTTTTTGCCGGCGTCGATTCTGGCCTGAATCACCTTATTCGCCCGATGTTTTACGAGGCGTATCACCACATCACCAACATCAGCAACCCAGGCGGGAAAACGCGGATTTACAACGTGGTTGGCTACATCTGTGAGACGGATACCTTCGGTGTCAACCGCCAACTGAGCGAGGTGCGCGAGGACGATATTCTAGTCATGGCCAACGCCGGTGCCTACAGTTTTATGATGGCCAGTAATTACAATAGTCGCTTCCGCCCTGCTGAGGTAATGGTTATCGACGGCGAAGCGCACCTGATTCGTCGGCGGGAGACGATGGAGGATCTGATGAGGGGGCAGGTGGAGCTGGAGGTGTTGAAAAGTTCAGCGTTAATGTGAAAATACCAGTATGAAATTCTTGATAACTCTGTTGACGTTTAATTTTCTTTGCGTCTGGTGTTTTGGCTTCGAAGATTGTGAAGATGGTGAAATTACCTGTAGCGTCATCACTTCTGTTTTACCGCAAATTCGTGAAGCCATTCCGTACGATGGAGTGGATATGCTGCGATTTAGGTACGGTGATGATCCGATGGAAGTTACTGCCCGGGTAATTAAGACCGATGGTTTGGCCGACGGGCTTGTAAGCTGTGAAGATTTTATTGAAGCATCGTTCACGACGGTCAATTCTCAACGCAATTTTTCTTTCTTACTTAGTACCTCACTTACTATTAGAGAGGAGTTGAATGTTGACTTTAGATTTGGATTAGCGGGGTCCCCGCCAGCCCAGGTCTTTACGCTTCAGTATGGCCAATCGGATGTAATTGCGGCAGATCCCTCGATCAATGTAATTGCTAACATTGACACCATGCTTGCAGGCTTCCCGTATGAAGGTTTACTTTTGGTGACCGATCAGGCGGCTACAGAGGATGGAAAAATTACTACCTTCTTCTTAAGTACTGAATTTGGACTCGTCCAGGTAGCGCGAATCAACAGTCCCCTGATCACGCTGATCCAGTAAAACTACAGCACTTTCTAGTATTCTTCCTAAGCTTTTATTATGAATATCGCCGCCCTCTACCGCTATCCCGTAAAATCGCTAGGTGGCCAATCCGTCCCCTCCCTCCGGCCCGAAGTCCGTGGCTTCCAAGACGACCGCCGCTGGATGTTCATCGATCCGAACGGCAAGTTCATTTCCAGGCGTACGGTACCTAAAATGTGTGAATACGCTGCGGAAGTACACGGTGATGAACTGCGCTTCGTTCGTATTTCCGGTGGGCATGTTTTGGGCGCGGTCGCAGGTGCAAGGACGGGTTCAAAAAACATAGCTGTAACCGTTTGGGACGACTCCCTGACCGCCACCCTGATCGAAGACGAAGGCATCCCCGTCATTGCTGAAGGCCTTGGTATCCCGGGAGCAAGGCTCGTTTATATGGGCACCGAAGACCGCCGACAGGTAGATCCCCGCTTCGCCAAGCCGGAAGAGGAAGTCTCCTTTGCCGATGGCTTCCCCTACCTCGTAACCTCCACCGCCAGCCTCGCTGACCTCTCCGAAAGGGTAGGGGAAGACCTCGACGAGCAACGCTTCCGCCCCAACATCATCG
>JAPKCQ010000107.1 GCA_026421165.1 Lewinella sp.
CCGGTGCTTCCGGTAATACCGATGATGGTCGCTTCCTTCGGGGCGAAGCGGTAGGCGAATTCGATCTCACTGATAACGGGAATACCGCGCTTGCGCAGCTCCACGATCATCGGTACGGTATCGGGGATACCGGGGCTTTTTACTACCTCGTCGGCGGCGTAGATACGCTCTAAGGAGTGCTGCATCGTTTCCACTTCGATGCCTGCTTCTTCGAGTTCGATGAGGTACTTTGGGTTACCAGCCCCGGCGTCGGATACGAAGACGGTATAGCCTTCCCGTTGCGCCAATCTTGCTGCGCTTGCTCCGGATTCTCCGGCTCCAAGGATTACTATGGTCTTCTTCATGGTGTGTATCTGTTTACCCCGGACTCCGATCGTGCGGTACACTCTCTGCGTCCGGGGTTACTATGGTTAAACCCCTGCGGGACTGGTTGTGGTGATTATCTTAGTTTTAAGGTTAGGATGGTGGCTACTGCCAGTAGTAGGCCCACGATCCAAAATCGGATCACGATCTTGGTTTCGGGCATGCCCTTTTTCTGGTAGTGATGGTGTAATGGTGACATGAGGAAGATCCGTTGTCCTTCACCATATTTTTTCTTGGTGTACTTGAAGTAAGTCACCTGCATTATTACGGAGAGGTTTTCGATCACGAAAATTCCGCAGAGCAGGGGCAGTAGTAGTTCTTTGCGCAGGAGGATGGCCAGTGCGGCGATCATACCGCCGAGGGCCAGTGAACCAGTATCGCCCATGAAGACGGTAGCGGGAAAGCCGTTGTACCACAGGAAGCCCAGGCAGGCGCCGAAAAGACAGGCGCTAAAGATTACCAATTCCTCCGTTCCCGGCAGGTGGAGTACGCCGAGGTAGTTCGCTGCGATGGCGTTGGAACTTACGTAAGCGAAGACGCCAAGTACCGCTGCGATGATGGAAGAGACGCCGGTGGCCAATCCGTCCAGCCCGTCGGTTAGGTTGGCCGCGTTGGAGACGGCCGTTACGATGAAGACGATGAAGGGTACGAAGAGAATCCACACCAGCGAAGCGCCGATGTTGAATACGTTCTCGTAGGCGATATGGCTGTTCTTAATGAAGGGGACGTTGGTAAGCGTCGTCCGGTAATTGGCCCGGTTCACGATCTTGCCGTTGGCAAAAACCGTAGAGGTAACCTCCCCTACCCGCTCGTCGGCGGTAAGGCCTAGTTTATCGGCTGCGGCTACGTTCATCCGCACCGTGACCTGCTCGCTAAACAGCATCACCAGCGCGATGAGTACGCCGAGACCAACCTGGCCAGCAATCTTGAATTTGCCGGCAAGCCCATCCTTATTCTTACGCTTGATCTTGAGGTAATCATCCACAAAACCAATAGCGCCCATCCAAACCGTAGCGATCAGCATGGTGATGAGGTAGATGTTGGTCAGGTTGCCCATCAGCAGGCACGGCAGCAGAATGGCAAGCAGTATAATGACACCGCCCATAGTTGGCGTTCCGGCCTTTTGCGCCTGACCGTCCAGGCCGAGGTCACGAACGGATTCACCCATTTGCATTTTCTGCAGTTTCTTGATGATCCAGCTGCCGAAGAGCATGCTGATGACCAGGCTAAGGATGATAGCCACGCCAGCCCGTACGCTCAGAAAGTCGAATAGGTTGTTCCCGGGAAAGTCGCCAAGGATAGATTCCAGCCATTTGAACAGACTAACTAACATGGTTGCGGGCGTTTAGGGCGTTGGCTAATTCCAGCTTGTCGTCGAAGGGGAAGCGTTCTCCTTTGATTTCCTGGTAGGTCTCGTGACCTTTACCAGCAACCAGGACAATGTCCTGCGGCTTGGCAAATTGTACGGCGGTGCGGATGGCGCTGCGGCGATCCGTGATGCGTAGTGTTTTGGCTTTCAGTTTGGGTGAGTCGAGGCCAACCTCCATGTCGTTGAGGATCGCTTCGGGGTCTTCCGAGCGGGGGTTATCGCTGGTCAGGATGGCCTGATCGGCGAGCTTTGCGGCGAGATAGGCCATTATCGGACGCTTGGTTTTGTCGCGGTCACCACCGGCTCCTACTACGCAGAACAGTTTGGCTTCGGTGGCCAGCAGGTCACGTAGGGTCGTCAGCACGTTTTCAAGTGCGTCGGGCGTGTGGGCGTAGTCGATAACGGCGGTAATGAGCCCGGCGGGGTCGGTTACGTAATCAAGGCGGCCAGCAGCGGCGGTGAGGTTACTCAGGGCGACCAGTACTTCATCGCGCTCCTGTCCCAGCTCCATCGCTACCCCGAAGGCGGCGATCAGGTTGTAGGCGTTGAAGCGGCCGATGAAGCGGGTGAAGACTTCCGTTCCGTCCAACTCCAGTTGTAATCCCTGAGCCGAGTTACTCAATACTTTGGCGCGGTAATCCACCAGCCTTCGGAGGCTAAATTTCAGCTTACGGGCTTTAGTATTTTGCAGCATGAACGCGCCGTTCTTGTCGTCGGCGTTGACGAGAGCGAAGGCGGTTTTCGGCAGTTGATCGAAGAAGCCTTTTTTAGCGTCGCGGTAGGCTGCGAATGTTTTGTGATAGTCGAGGTGGTCGTGGCTGAGGTTGGTGAATACACCGCCGTTGAAAGCGAGGCCGCAGGTGCGGTGCTGGCTGACGGCATGGCTGGAGACCTCCATGAATACGTAGTCGCAACCGGCATCCCGCATCTCGGCCAGAAGAGCGTTGATAGAAAGGGCGTCGGGGGTGGTATGCGTAGCGGCTTGTACTTCACTTCCGATCCGTACTTCTACGGTAGACAGCAGGCCGGCTTTATAGCCGAGGCTGGTGTAGAGATCGTGAAGGAGAGTGGCTACGGTGGTTTTTCCGTTCGTGCCAGTTACGCCTATTAGGCTGAGGTTCTGGCTTGGATTTTGGTGGTATTCGTCTGCGATATTAGCGAGGGCTTTTGCTGAGTTTTGGACTTTCACGTAGCAAACTCCCTCACCACGAGAAAGAGAAGGGGTTGGGGAGGGTGTTTCACTGCTAGTAGAACCCTCCAAAGCACCCGCGTCCGCGCCCAAAGGAATCTCCTCACAAACAACCGCAACGGCACCAAGCGCCACCGCCTTTTCTATATAATCATGCCCGTCAACCTGCGTACCGCGCACGGCAACGAAGAGGCAGCCCGGGACTGCTTTTCTTGAGTCAAAAACCACGCAACTCACCCCACGATCGGCAGCCTCGCCGGTAACGACAAGAGGCTGAATCCGATCAATGACTTGGGTAAGTTGCATAGTTAAAAAATTATCTGGTATCCATAAAAGGAAAAAATAGTTGCAAAAAAAATAGACTTAAACTCTAAATGAATATGCTCATAGGTTGAATAAATTATGAATTACGGGCGTTAGTTAAGAAATAAGGTCACATCCTTGCCGCGTTTGCCTTTCCCGTCCGTGTGCCATTTCTGGTCCGTTACGCGTCCGACACCTTTGGGGTGGACTTTATAGCCATTGTTTTCAAGCACATAAACTGCGTCGCGCAGTCTCATGCCGCGTACGTTGGGCCACTGCTGAGCGGCGGGGTCCCAAGGTTTCACTACTACCCGTTCGTCGGCGGCATCCACTACGGCGAGTTCGCTATCGGGCAGGCTGTCGAGTTTGACGTTGACGTAATTGAGGATGGTGGTGATTTCAGCCAGGTTACCGGCATCGCGGTTGGGCAGTTGCTCGGCGTAGAGTACCGGGCGCGGCCCCTGGTTGAGGGCGTCGTGCACGGTGATCATGCTGTTGTAGATATTGTCGGAAATTTCGCGGAAGACCGGACCGGCCACCTCCCCTCCGTAGTAACCACCCTGGGTCGGGTTGTAGATCACGACGATCACGCTGTACACCGGCTTCTCCGCAGGGAAGTAGCCCACGAAGCTGGCTTGGTATTCATTCTTTCTACCACGCTTACCATAGTTCTGCTGACTCGTTCCTGTCTTACCTGCGAAGTGGTACTTATCAGACTTGAGTTTTTTAGCAGTACCCCGCTCCACTACCCCTTCGAGAAGCGTTTGCAGTTCTTCGATGGTGTGCTGAGAGGCGATCTGTGGGTCTACCACCGTAGGGCGGAAATCCGTTATGGTTTTGCCTTCCCGGCGAATCTCGTCCACTACGTAAGGCTTCATCATCTTGCCACCGTTGGCGACGGTGTTGAAGAAAGTCAGCATCTGCAGCGGCGTAAGGCGTGATTCGTAACCGAAGGAAAGCCAAGCGTTGGAAATGCCCGACCATTCAGCACGGCTCGTATCGTTGATCATCGGCGTTCCCTCGCCGGAGAGCTCGATACCCGTCTTTTCGCTCAGGTGGAAAGACTGTAAGCGGGCGGAGAACTCACCCTCAGCGTAGAGGCTATCCGCCAGCTTGGCCATCGCCACGTTGGAGGATTGCTCGAAGGCCTGACGAATAGAGATCACATTCCAGTACTTACTCATCGGGTTGGAGTCCGTCACTTTTACCTTATCCTTAGAGAACTCTTTCACCCCATTTTCAATATCTATTTCGCCGTCGAGCGTAACCTTTTCATCTTCGAGCAACGCCATCATGGTAGCCAACTTGAAGGTGGAGCCCGGCTCAGTACTCCGCTGGATGGCGTAGTTGTACTGCTCGAAGTACTGCGTCCGGGTGGTGTTCATGCCCAGGTTAGCAATGGCGCGGATGGCCCCCGTCTTCACGTCCATCACTACCGCTGCACCCCAATCCGGGCGGTGCTTACGCATAGCGCGGTGGAGGGCGTTTTCGGTAATGTCCTGAATGTTTACGTCGAGGGTTGTGTATACGTCGGAGCCAGCGGTGGGTTCTACAACGGCAAGATTATCCGTCGGTAGCCAAACGTCATCGGTTTTACTGATGCTGAACATATGAGCTTTGCCGCTTACGCCGGCCAGGTCCTCATCAAAAGTATTCTCGATGCCAACTTTCTTACCGTCAATCTTACCGATTGTCCGGCGAGCCAGCCAGCCGAAGGGACGCTTACGTTCGTCCCGCTTACTAACGATGAACCCTCCACCGAAGCGGCCAAGGTTAAAAATAGGGAAACGTTTGATCTGCTGCAGCTCCCGGTAGCTAACGCTTTCGGCAATCTTATAGTAATGACGGGCAGGCTTGCTGAAGCTATCCCGCATGAAGGTGAGGCTATCACGCCAGTCCCCGGAAGTGTGCTTGTCGTTTACATGCAGGCTAAGCAGGTAAGCCAGGCTGTCGATGTTATCGTAGTAAGTACGCGGTGGTGCGACGAAGGGATCGAAGTGAAGGGTGAAGTAAGGCACGGAAGTCGCCAACAGGTTGCTGTTCCTGCTGTAGATGTTACCGCGCTCGGGCTTCACCTCCCGCTCCTGGAAGTACTCGGCTCCCTTTTCCAGGTTGATCGCCCGGTCCACAATTGCAATATCAACCGTCTTATACGCCAACGCACCCGCAATCGCCGCCATGATGGCAAAGATTAGGTAGATCCTGATTAGGACGGCGTCTTTGTAGTTGACTGAAGACATTTTAAAAGTTTGGATTTTTAGAATTTAGACCGTTAGAATTTAGAGTCGAGTTACTATCGCCTAAATTCTGAAGCCCTGACTTCTAGCTTTTTAGGCTTCCCCCGGTGCATACGCAGCCCATCCTCCCGGACGTTCTCCACCACTTCGGAGCGCAGGCCGTTGTACATGTTCTCACTTTCGAGCGACATGAAAAGCCAGCGTTTTTCTTTGATCTCGTCTTCGAGGTACTGAATACGGCGAACGTTGTATTCTGCGTAGTGAGCGTTACCGATGTACAAAAGAGCCAGCCCGCCAAGAAAAGCGAGAAAGCCAAGGTTGTTTAGGATGAAGGAGGATGCGTCGAAGAACGGTCCCGAGCTGCGCTTTGCTGCCATTTTAATCACACCTTAGTAGAAAAGCTGTAGGAGGTAAATGATAAAGAATAAGCGTTTTGCTACCGCACGTTTCCGGACGGGCAAGGTCAATACGCTTTTCAAATTTCAAATCCTCTTCAAATCCAGCAATTCTAATTCAACAATCAATACACGACGACTACTCTTCGCCTTTTTTTAAGCCTACCCGCAGTTTAGCGCTGCGGGATCGGCTGTTCCGCTCGAGTTCTTCGGCGGAGGGCAATTCGGGTTTCTTCGTCAGGATTTTATAGGGACGGTCAATTTTCCCGTAAAAATCCTTGATGACGTTTCCGTCCGCGTTGCCTGTTTTAAGAAAATTTTTCGTGACGCGATCTTCTAGTGAGTGGTAAGAGAGAACAACGAGTCGACCTTTGTTTGGTATCAGCAAGTCGGTGGCCTGGGCCAAAAGATCAGCAAGTGCGCCGATCTCGTCGTTAACCTCTATCCGTATAGCTTGAAACACTTGCGCCAGGTAACGTGGCCGCGTACCGCGCACCCAGGGATCACAGACATCCAGGAAGTTCTGGATGGTAACGATGGGTGCTTTTTCGCGGGCTTCCACAATTGCGTGGGCCAACGAGCGAGCGTTGCGCACTTCGCCGTACTCCCCGAACACCCGCTGCAGATCGTCGGCTTCATAGTTGTTCACTATGTCGGCGGCGGTGCGGTCGGCTGCTTTGCCCATGCGCATGTCCAAGTCCGCATCGAAGCGGTAACTAAATCCCCTCTCGGCCTGGTTGAACTGGTGGCTGGAGACCCCCAGGTCAGCGAGTAACCCGTCAATTTGAGTCACTCCGTGCAGACGCAGGTAGTTGCGTAAGTGGCGGAAGTTGGCAGCTACGAAAGTGAAGCGTTCGTCGTCAAGGGCGTTCACACGGGCCTCCTCATCCTGGTCGAAGCCGAACAGACGAATGTCCATATCTCCGGCTTTTTCGAGAATGAGACGGCTGTGGCCACCGCCTCCGAAAGTTACATCTACGTAAATTCCTCCTGGACGAAGATCCATAGCCTCCACGCATTCGTGGGCCATTACGGGAATGTGGTATTCAGCCATTACGCTTCTTCCGTTTTCTCCTTAGGAGTACCGAACAACTCTTCGGCAAGTGCCGCCGGATCTTCCAGCGCCTCTTGCAGCAATTCGTCGTATGCGGCTTCCGTCCAAATTTCGATTCTGTCATTGCGGGCGCACAAAATGAGAGTCTTCTCCCCTTCCGTATAGGCCTGAAGCCGCTTGGGCAGCAGGATCCGGTCTGCGGAATCAGGAGTCACCTCATTGGCGCCACGGTAAAAAATCCGCTTGAAGGTTTTATGGCGGGGACTGAGATCGCTCAGTTCGTCAACTTCTTTTTTCACCTCCGTCCATACAGGCTGAGGATACATAGTCAGGCATTTATCAAAGCCCTGGTTGACAACGAACTCTAGCTCGTCCCGGTTACCAAGTTTCTTGAGTAACGCACCAGGAATACGAAAGCGGCCCTTGCTGTCAAGGGACACATCATATTCGCCGATAAGGTTGTATTCAAGTACCATAAAGCGGTTTCCAAGGGGCGTACACAACCTCCTAGTACTGTAAAAATACAGCGCGTTCCCACAAGTTCCCACTTTTAGACACTTTATTTCACTTCTTTTTCGCTCACAAGGAGTAGAAAAGGAGGAAACTGATCATTTTGATAGCAAAAAAATTATAAGTTATATTTTAATTCTCAATAAAGTGTCAATATTTTTCTAATTCTGGTACATCTTTTCCTACTTCCGGTACTCTTTTATTCCCTGAGCCCCTTTTTAAAATTCTTTACGCGACTATGTTGGTGGTAAAAAGTGTCGATCTAGACCAGAAGAAGCGATAAAGTGGTGCTTTTCACTTTTTCCAAGCACAATATAGGGAAAATTGTTGGGCAATTTAAAAAATACCAACATAATAGTACTTCGGGGCGCAAACGCGGGATGCAGAGTAAAGGTTGAAGGCGGCGTTGTCCTTAACTGCACTTCGGAGTGGGTTACGCGACTTCTCTTTAAAGAATCGCGCCAGAGGTGCTCAACCCATTCAAAAGTAAATATCTTCATGCCACCAGATCATCTTAAAGAAGTTCCTTATGCTACGCTCCCTCCTCTTTCCTTTCATAACTCTACTAATGACTACTAGTTCCTACGGACAGGGCGACTTTGCCGGTCTTGCACGCTACCAAGCAGACAATGCGCTGCGGACGAGTAAAGTCGTCTTCCTCGGCAACTCCATCACCGATGCATGGTACGCCCGTGATACTGCCTTTTTCGAGAACAACTCCTTCGCCGGCCGCGGCATCAGCGGGCAAACATCCGAACAACTACTCCTGCGCTTCCGCCCAGACGTGGTCAACCTGAAGCCAGAAACCGTAATCATCCACATCGGTACAAACGACGTGGCGGAGAACACGCGCCCCTACAGCGAAGACTACACCGTAGGCAACATCGCTTCGATGATCGACATCGCAGCCCAGAACAACATTCGGGTGATCCTGGCCTCCGTCCTGCCCGCCACTGGTTTTTCCTGGCGTCCGGCTCTGGGTGACCGTTCGGCAGCCATCGTTCGCCTCAATGAACGGCTAAAAGAACTGGCGGAAGAGAAGGGCGCCCACTACCTGGATTACCATACCGCGCTCAAAAACGATCGCAACGGTATGGATAAAGAAATGGCTCCAGACGGTGTTCACCCAACCATGGAGGGATACGAGATTATGAAAGAAATGGTACTGAAGGCTTTACGGTAACCGACACCTACACCACACGAACGGCGGTGCTTCGCACCGCTTTAGAGCGGATGGCCTCCGGCCGCGAGACGAGAATGAACCGCCTCCGGCAGGAATACTCTTTGCCGGAAGCGAATCGGTCCTGTTTCGCTGCCGGAGGCAGCTCACTCTAAGGCGCGGCGAGCCTCCCGTTCCTCCCGCTTCCGCTTGCGAAATTCCTCTAGTTTCCCCCGCTCCCGGAAATACTTCCTGAGACCGAGGCGGAACTTCATTCTGGGCACTCCATTCTCGTCCCGTTCCAATACGAGGTAGACTTTCCTCCCAGCTGCGGCGTATCCCGTGTTCGCAGGCGGTGTATCCAGCAGACCCCGGCCGATATTGCGCAGGGGGATAGCTACTAAGAGGTCGAGGCCCTTCAAAGTATCGAAGTTGCCCTCAACGAATAGCTGGAGTGCGGTGGACTGGACCTCCGTGCGTGGCAGCCAAACCCTTCCGTTTTCAAGCTTCAACTTTAGCTTCAGTGGGGCGAAGCGGAGGGTCTCAAAGCGTTTTCTCATTTTTACTTTACGGCCGATTTTCCGCAAGACGGGCCAGTTGGCCAGTTCCAGACCGGCCAGAAGGAGCGTCAGGTCTCCGGTGGTACTGTCCAGTATGATGCGCTGGCGTTCTTCGTCGAGAAGGCTGACCATGTCTCCGTCCATGGAAAGTACGCCAGCCAGGCTTCCGGTTTGTTCCGGCAGGGTGACGTTCATCCCTTTTAACACCTCTAGTACCGCACCCAGCGCCAGAGAGCCCGCTCGCCACTTGACCGTAAACGGGGACTTCAGTTGCTTATCAATATCGTACGTAGCGGAAAATGACACCTCTCCGTTTCCGAGACGAAAGCCCGATGTTTCCAGGACCAGCTGGGTAGATTCTTCCAGGCGGAGACCAGACTTTACGTCGGTCAGCATCGTTTCATCATCCGTCCAGAAGGTGTCTACGCGCAGGCTTAACTCTGGCCGAAAAGCCTTAAAGATTCCCCCCGTAGCGGAGAGCAGGTACTGCGGATCGAAGCTGGGGTTGTCTCCTTCGTCCGTTTTACTACTACGGATAAAATCCTGGATATCGGACCAGCGAAGGCTTTGTGCCGTAGCGTCCGCTTTCATCCGGAAGGTCTTTCCCTGCTCTGGGTAGAGGAAGGCGGTAAGTCGGTCTAGTGTGCCTTTTAGCGCGACAGACCTGCGGGTAGAATCTGAAAAGAGTTCCAGGTCGTAGTCCACATGCCCGTTGGCGGAGTGGACGAAGAGTCTCCGCACCGGCACGAAGACCCCGGCCGGTCGGTATTCCACCATACTTGAGTCGACCTCCAGGGAAAGGTCAGCGTTTTCTACCAGGTCGATCAAGTCCGTTGGTCTTCCATCAATGCCTAGGTCGATCTGAAAGCGGCCGGTGCCGAAGAAGAAATCTTCGGCGGCAAAGAGCTGGTTTATCAGGAGGGGATTGCCCTCAAGGTGTAATTTGGTGCGCAGTCCTTCCGGGCCCGGGGCATAATTTATCTGTCCAGAAAACAGACCTTCCCTACCCTCCTGGAAGGTAAAATCACCCGTATTGTGGACCGGGCTAATGCCGAAGTTGTCGTTAATTACGCCCTGGTGACGGAAGCCGATCACCAGGTCATGCGGTAGGGATCCGATGCCAGTAGGCAGCTGGAGTCCGAAGTACTCCAGGGAGGAGCGAAGCCGGTTCAGGTTCAGGTGTTCAGCCGCGACGTTCAGCCGGAAGGGGGTAGACGAGGCTTGGTTAAGCCCCAGCCTTGCCGCGAAGCCGAACGTACTCCCTTCCCAGTCGAAGCTCGTCCGCTCCAACACTAAAGAATCTCCATCGAAGCGAAGGCCGGTGGTGAAGTTATTGACGGAAAGAACGTCGTAGTAAGCCACCGTATCGAACCGGGCCTCAACCTGGGGGCGAAAGGACGCCTGGAGTCCGAGGAGTGCTTTTTTCATGGCGGCGACCTGGTGATCACCTTCCATTGCATCCTGCGTGCGCGCCTCCTCTTCTTCTCCCGCAAACACACCGCCTTTTCCGAACATGGCAAGAAAATCCATCCAGCGAATACGAGGTGCGTGAAGGGTTACGTCGGTGCGAATGCTGTCCGCCGGGCGTTCAAGCAGGAGCGGCAGGATGTTGTCAATTTTACCCGCCATCTCGAAATCAAAGCCCGTACTGAGCTCGCCACTTTCCAGCTTAAAGCGGATGTCTTCGCCCCGTTTGTTAAGCACCAACGAGCGAAGCGGGAAACTCACACCTGCTGGTTTGTACAGCACCCTGGCGTTTAAAAGGGTAAGCTTGCCCTCGCTCGATTGAATAATTCCTGGCATCGAGTTAAGCGACGCATTCACGCGAGTCGAGAGCGAAAACCGACCGGGACCGAAGATGAAGTTCTCCGTACCGACCCGTTCGTTGATCTCACGTGCCGGACCGGTAATCCGTATCGGAGCCTCCAGATACGTATCCCCAACTACCCCACGAACGACCGCCCGCGGCATCCGCAAAGATAAAGGCCCCTGATGGCCCCTCGAAGTATCCAGCTCAATGCGAAAGTTCTTCTTGCTACCGGGAATACCGCCTTCGGCCGTAGCCAGTTGGTTAACAAAAACACCACGGGTATGGACCTCCCGAAAAGGAAATTCGTTGATGCGAACGTCGTTACCCGCCAGCGTGAAGCCGATGTCGATCTCCGGTTCGTCTCCACGCACCAGGTTACTACAGATATTAGCAGAAACGTAAAACCGGTCGCTTACGTGGTACTTTTTCAGCTCCTCGCGCAGTTCCTCCGGCAGCAATCCCGTCATAGAATCGTAGTGCGCTACGGGGCTTTCTACCCGCAGCTGCAGGCCTTTATATACTCCGGTTTTCAGCTCTGCGGCGCAGGTGTAGGTTTCGCCTCTAATCCGGAGGTCCGTCTGCTCCAGGCTCCAAACACCTTTATCATTCTTGATTTTGAGCTGACCGCTCAAGGCCGACTTTTCGAGAAACTTCCCCTTGTCCGTATTGAAAGCTATTCCGGACACGAAGGCTGCAAGCTCGCTATCGGTGGTAATCCCGCGCAATGTTCTTTCGGTTTTGGTCAGTAAGGAATCCAGGTGAACGACCATACGTTTGTTCCGGTCCGGGCGGAGGAAGGCCAGGTCTAGGTTAGAGAGACGGACTTCCATTCCGTTCCAATCAATTTCGGGATTGAGCCAGTTGAAGGTGGAGGTATCTCCCGGTTCTTTCTCTTTATTGAGCAGGCCGAGGTTGAAATTTCCAGCGGAGTCGCTGGCAATGTACACCGCTCCGTCGCGCAGTTCAAAGCGGTTGAGGCGAAGGGTATCGAAGAGCAGGTTTCCGAGGGTGAGGGAGCCCTTAAAGTGTTCTGCGGCGAATAAGGGTTGCTCGTTTACCGGCCGCTTATCATCGCGCACCACCAGGCTATCAATGGTAAAGTTTATAAGCGGGAAGGTTTTCCAGGCCTTAATGTCCAGCTCCCGGAAGGTGACGCTCAGTCCGGAGGTACTCACGAACTCACTCAGGATTTTTTCCTGGTTGGAGTTCAGGTACGCACTCACCCACCAAGCCGCTAAGCCGAGCAGGAACACAGCCACGCCTACTAGAGCTAGGAACCAACGGAGGATTTTTTTCAACATAGGGAAAACGTGCTGTACTGCTGTCGGGCACATGAGGTGAAAACGTAGTGGCAAACGTGGCCCAGTACAGGCGACCGCAAGGGATCGCCGCTACTGGCCTCGCTTGAGGAGAGCCGCGCTCGCTTCGCGAGCACAAGGGCACCTCATGTAACCGACGGTAGTATAACTCCGATCTCGGTTTTACACCCCGGATGAACTTTTGAAATCGGTTACTAACGCTCCTGATTTCAAAAGATGCATCTAAGGATAAAGTTACTGTCCGTTCAATCTACTGAACTAACAAGTTGTATTTGGCCAGGGTTCGATGGGACTAAGGTGGGGTCCAATTTGCGATGGGTTGCGCCTGCGGTTCCACCCATCGTTATGCTAGGCACCCCTCCGGGACTGTTATACTACCGTTGAGAACACGAGGTAAAAACGCTTGCCTGTACGGGCGACCGGTGGGAGGGCCTTATTCGCTGGCGCGAATACATTTTCACCTCAAATGGCCAATAGTAGTTAGTGGTGGCTAATGTACTCGGATAGAATTAATGCGACATTCTGATCTGGTAGATTTTGAGTCTAAACGAGGCAAAACCTCGAAGAAGCCGCGAAGCGAAACGTAGGCAACACCGTAGTGTTGGCGAGGCTTTTTAACGAAGTCCAGGCTCAAAAGATGCCGAGCAGGATGGCGCGATTAATTTTGTCTGAGTACTTGAGGACCGACATTACAACAAAACAACCTACTTGATTTTGTTAAGCGGCGATGAGGTCCGTA
>JAPKCQ010000108.1 GCA_026421165.1 Lewinella sp.
TCAGGTCGATAGAACCGTTGTTGTCGCCAAAGCAGGTTATATCGGTCGCTATGCCGGAAAGAGTAATAGGCGCTGGTTCGGTTACGATATAGCTCTCAACCAGAGAACACTCATTTGCATCCGTAGCCGTGACGGTATAGTTGCCTGCAGACAAGTTGTTGATAGTGCGAGTAGTCGCGCCGTTGCTCCAGGCGTAGGAGTAAGCGCTAATGCCGCCAGTAACCGTCAATACGATGCTTCCAAAAGCATCTCCCTGGCAGGAAGCATTAGTGATGGTTTCCTCGATATTAAGGGCAGTGGGTCCATTAATCTGAACGGCAATATCATCCGTACAGCCATTGGCATCCGTAACGGTGACGCTATAGGTGCCGATAGGGAGGTTGGTGCGGTCTTCAGCGCTGACGCCGTCGTTCCAGAGGTAGCTATAAGTTGGAGTTCCGCCAGAAACGGTCACTGCAATCGCTCCGTTATTATCTCCGTTACACACAACGTTACTTGGCGTAGCGCTGATGTTGGGCGCAGGCGAAGCACCGACCTGAACGTCACCTGATACCTTACAGTCATTAGCTTCCGTAACGGTAACAGTATATACCCCTGGAGTAAGGTTAGTAATCGTAGCGGTAGTTCCACCGTTGCTCCACTGGTAAGTATAAGGCCGGTCACCTCCCGTAGCGGCGGCTGTGGCCGTACCGTTACTATTGTCAGAGCAGGTCGTTGGCGTGCTGCTGAGATCTAAAGAGAGGTCGACAATACGTACCGTAGCCGAAGTGGTTCCGGCACAACCGTTCACGTCCGTAGCGGTGACAGTATAATTTCCTGGGCCGACGTTGTTGATCGTCGGGCTGGTAGCCCCGGTACTCCACCTGTAGGTATACTGGCTGGTTGGGCCAGAGAGAGGGAAGGCCGTTAAGAAACCGGTAGTTCCGGCACCGCAGAGCAGTATATCTCCGGTGATATTGATCTCAACTTCCGGAGACTCGATGATAACGTGAGTATCAACATGGGTACACTCATTGGCATCCATTACAATAACCGAGTAAGTCCCTGGACCAAGTGGGCCAATACTCTGGCCAGCTTGTCCACCAGGAGACCATTCGTAGGAGTAAGGTGGAGTACCTCCTTGCGGTGCAATGCGTATAAATGCATCGACTATGCCCGGGCAAACGGTGTTATCACCGAGGATATTACCGGTGATGGGGTTTGGCTCGGTAATAACGGAGTTTGCGATAGCCGTACAGCCCCTCGCGTCGGTGAGAGTAACCCGGTAGACTCCCGGTGAAAGGCCAGTAATAGATCGCGTGTTAGCACCCGTTGTCCAGGCATAAGAATAAGGAGAAAAACCGCCGGATGGGTTGGCGGTAATGGCTCCATCGTCGGATCCGTCGCACTGAGCGTTTACGTCGACGAGGGTAACCACGGGAGGGTTCCCCTCCACGGTGGTACAGGCCACATATCCACATAGATTAGCATCAACAACGGTTACACAGTAATCACCGGCGGGAACACTAACGGCTCTGGTATCGGCTCCGCTAGACCAGTTATAAGTGTATGGCACCTCCCCCCCTTGCGGCTCAGCCCCAATAATGAACGGGCCAGAACACTCAGCTGCTTCAGAAATAGTAGCGGTAATGCGCGTAGGTTCCGTCAGCGTAATGGCTCCCGTACCAGAAAGACCGTTGACGTCAGTAACGGTAACACCGTATAGGCCAGCGTTGAGGTTCGAAATGACAGAGGTATTCCCTCCGTTGCTCCATTGGTAAGTGAACGGCGCAGTACCATTCGCCACCTGAGCGGTGGCCGTTCCATTAGCAAGTCCAAAACAGGCAATATTATTACCCGTTACAGTCACGTCAAGCTGAGCGAAAACGGAACAAGAAAAAAAGGCTAGCGCCAAAAACAAGGCGCTGCGAAGGCCCTTGCTACAAAGTAGATATTTTAACATAGGAATTATGATTTAAAGCAAATGGGATAAATAATACTGTGCAGCTTTGAGTGGCCGCCGGCTTAAATCGGACCGACACTTGGGGACCGGCATTAAGCGTAAAGGCTTCCGCTTCCCGGTTGAATAGCACCGTTCATCCGTCAAACCTGTTTCTTTCGTAAACAGTCCTCAAATTTCTTTTTCCGGCAAACCCGAAAGTAATTTAGTTGGCAAGATAGGCATTAGCTTGCATTGTAGACAAATAGCTAAACGGTGGTGATGTTCACAATTCCCAAAAAAGAAAGGGTCACACCCAGCTTTTTGGCTGGATATGACCCTTCTAACAAATCGTAATCTCATAAAAATATTGCGAAAAACATGGGCTGAAGCCCGAAGTCTCTGTGATAGTGGCCAAAACAAGGGAGATAAAACTTGGGGTAGTAAGTCGACCGTTCTATTTGTCCGGGCCGACTTACTACCTTCGGCTAATCTCTGTATAATTTCAATTCCCGAAGCGTTCTTCGGTATTTGCTTTCGTTTGACAATACAAATATGAGGTATGGCTCTGCTAAAAGAAAAGACATATTCGACTAATAGTGACTAATAAAATTGCATTTTAAACACATAATGTTCTGAAAATCAGAATTTAAGTAATATATTTTGTGAATTATATTTTAAAAGAAGTTCGTCAGTAGGCCGGAAAAGGGTGCGAGACAGCCCGGTTTTTCTATAAAAATCCAAACTTTAACATAGAAATCTATATTGCACCTGCACCAGCGCCAAAAAACATCAACTGGAAGAATGAGGCTAGGCTAAAGTTCAGAAAGGATTAGAGTAGCGTTCATCCGTTAGAAGAGTTTCGTCGGTAAGGCTGCGCAAGAAGGCCAGCATGGCCGACTTTTCGCGCTCATTCAGGGAGAACCCGGTGATATTGGGATCTTCGTTTTCTACCCCGTGCCCTCCGAACTCATATTGATCCAGGACCTCCTCCAGGGTATTGAAACGGCCGTCGTGCATATAGGGAGCAGTCAGTGCAATATTTCTTAACGTAGGTGTTCGAAATTTGCCGTTATCGAAGCGACTCCCGGTTACTCGTCCCCTACCCTTGTCTATAAAATCGTCGAGTCTGGCGACATCATCAAGGCCATTATTCTTAAATTTGTTGTCCCCGAAGGAAGGCTTGTTATGGCAGTGCCCACAACCGGGATGCAGCACACCGACCGGCACATTCTCTACAAAAAACAGGCTATCCGCACCAAGCTGTTCTTCTTCCGTCAGGAACTCTGTGTTTTGATAGAAAAACCGGTCAAAGTGGCTATCCGCAGATATGATTGTTCGTTCAAATTGCGCGATAGCTTTCACCGTCATTTCCCGGGTAATCTGATCCGTGTTATTGATCCCGAAAGCGGCACGAAAGCGCCCCGGATAATCGTTATGCAGGCGTAACCGCTCTAGCACACGTTCCCAGTCCTCATCCATCTCTAGCATGTTTTCGACGGGATGAATGGCTTGTTCCCAAAGTTGCTCCGAGCTACCGTCCCAGTTAAAGCCATTGGCATTGAAAGCCAGATTAACGATCGACATGGCACTCCGGGGAGACTCTTCACCTCCAACACCTACGGCCAATGCCCTTCCATCGGTAAACGCTTTATCCTGCTGGTGACAGTCGACACAGGCAAAAGAACTGTCTCTGCCCATAATCCTATCATAAAACAGTCGGCGCCCCAGGGCAATGCCTTCCACGGTCATCGGGTTACTCTCGTCCAGGATCGGGCGCGGCATATAATCAGGCACTTCTGCCTCTAAAAGAAAAGCCGTGGGTTCTGACGGGCCGGTGATGTCACGTCCCTCTTGATTGACCGGACATTCCGGGCACGACAGCGGGCCGCCGGGCTCGCAACTGGCGGCAATAAAAAGCGTAAAGCCTATGGACAAAAAGAGAAGACGGTTCATAATACGGCTGGTTGCTACTGGTGGTAATCCGCATTGTTAACAAACGAACTATCAGTTAGGGTGTGTAGAAAAGCTACCAGTGCGCCTTCCTGGTCAGGAGAAAGACCAAGTTTAAAAATATTAGCGTTGCGGTTCTCGGCGTACTGGCCGCCGGAATTATAGTGACTTATCACTTCCTTTAGGGTATTGAACCGTCCATCGTGCATGTAAGGAGCCGTAAGGGCGACGTTGCGCAGCCCAGGCGTACGGAAGGTTCCGTTATCGTAGACCGATCCGGTTACGAGTGCCCGACCAATGTCTTTGAAGTCTTCGAGTAAAAGCGCTTCGTCAAGGCCGTTGTTAAAAAACCGCTGATTGGTGAAGTGAGGCGGGATGTGACAGTGGGCACATTCTCCCGTTGGTAGGCCGTGAAATTCTGGATCGGGCTCATCAGCTAGGTCAAAAAAGATCGCGTGACCCAGTTTTTCGACTTCGGTAAAGTCGGCTTCACCACGTTCCACGCGATCGTACTTCGAGTCAGACGAAATAAGTGACCGTTGAAACTGTGCAAGGGCTTTGCCCACATGGTCCGGCGTTAATTCCCGGATTTCAATTAGGCCGAAGGTGCGCTGAAAAGCGGGCCAGTAATTCTCATTCCTACGAAGCTTGCTGATCAGTAGCGGCCAGCTACCGCCCATTTCGTTAGGATCAGCGACGGGGTGCAGGGCCTGGGTTTCAAGGTCATCCGCCCTGCCATCCCAAAAGAGCGTTTGGTGCAAGTAGCCAATGTTGGCCAGGCCGGGTGAGTTTCGCTTACCGATGCGGCCGTTGATGCCTACACTGACGGAGCGACCGTCGGTAAAGGCAAGCTCAGGTAGGTGACAGCTGCTGCAGCTGATGGTACTGTCCACTGATAGTATTGGGTCGTAAAAGAGCTGCTTACCGAGTGCCAGGCCTTCTATCGTGGTCGGGTTGTCCTCTGGGTAGAGGATCTTGGCGAAGTGCTCAGGTTCGGAGACCGCTACCGGGGCTGGGAGGGCAGGCTGGCAGCCGGTTAAGCACAGCAGGATAGCCCAAAATCCTAAAACCCTCGGCTTTATCATAAAGCGGGAACTATTGAAGCGAAAGCTCAAACTGGCTGACCAGCCGCCCCCAAATTTCGGTGGCTACGGCCTGGTTACCGCCGTGAACGCGCTGCTTGTCGGGGTCAGCAATATCGAAAGTATTGGTGCCATCGCTGAGGGCTTTCAGCATGTCTGCCGTGATCACAAGTTGGGGGTCTCCGTCACCGTCAATATTGAAATTTCCGGCAAACGTAATGGTGGTGTAGAGATCATTACTACCCATGTGATACGAAAGCCCGGTGTCGAAAGTCCCGTCGTTTTCCAGGTCGGCGTTGGCTTCAATTTTGGCAAAAACGTAGCGGGCGTTGGCGTTCCAGAATTCATTTTCGTTGAGTGGATCGTTGGCCGCGAAGTTGCTAGGGTCTGTGGCGTTCAGGTCGGGTTTTACACCCAGGCCGAAACGCAGGCCAACGTAATCACCGGAAGGTACATCGTAGGTACGCTCTTCGATATTATCGGCCGTGGCATCTTCGTAACGGATCAGTTCGATGTCCGACAAACCTACTTCGCTACCGTCGGCGGCCAACAGCACCAGGTCAGAGATGTAGTACTGGAAAAGGGTAGCCTTTAACTCCGCCCCGGTAGGATATGCATAAGTCGCACTCTGGATCGCTAGGTTAGTATTGTCGTATTCCGCACGGAACTGAATGGTTGTAGTGATATTTTCGGACCGCGTCGGATTGTAGTCGTCGTCCTGGCAGGCGAGAACAAAAAGAACACTAAATAAAGCGAAAAAGCTTATGTATTTCATGTGGTTGAAATTTTGAGGCGAGGACGCAGGAGCAAGGTTGGGATAAGGGTGATAGGACGAGCCGTAAACACATCATTATGACACCGAAATACTACCGTACCCCCTACCCGGGTTGATACAATATTTTATGTTCTCCTCATCAGAACAAGGTACGTAACCGCAATATTTGCGCTGGAGCATTTTCGTTAAACCGAAAACTCACTTCCGCGAATTTGGGAACCCGAAACTTACTCTTCAATTCACCGCTAAAAGCCCACGGCTCAGACGGCAGGCCGAAGAAATTGGTGTCAAATTCACCGTTGTCGTTCTCGTCATGAAAAAGCCCGAGGGCATATTCCTGGCCGACGGTCATTTCCCGGATTTCAATGTACTTACCTCCCGTTTTGCTGATCTTTACGGCAACCAGACGGGCTTTCCCCCGGTCAAGAAAATCGTCGGACAAGTAAACACCTACCCAGATGGTCCCGCCCGCATAATTGATGTTGTCTACAGAAAACCGCAATGTACCCGTTACCGTATCCGGCAGTTTATTAAAGGCCGGAAGCCTTATCGTTGTAGAAATCAGCAGTAGGATGAGGAGAATACGTCTCATGTTCTATGAACGCATGGAGGGGGCTTTGGGATGCACTAAGGGAGAAGTTTTAATGTCTTTCAAGAACGTTTTATGGTTCTCCCATACGAAAGCCTAGCAGGGGGCTCACTAAGAGAAACAGCCCTCCACCAAAGGTAGAGGGCCGTATCTAAAAAGAATTCAACTGGTTACCTTGGGGAAAGGTATTATTTGATGATACCATACTTCATAACCCGCGACAACGCATCGGGGTATACGCCTTCCAAAGAAATAGTACTCTCCGATTTATCGATCAATCTTTGAAAGTCAGGGACAGATTTCACCGGCTGGCCGTTCACTTTGGTTATAATAAACCCTGGCCGAATGCGTGTCTGCTCGGCAATAACACCGCTACGGATATCAGCAACCGTGACGCCACTACGCAGGTTTAACCGATTGGCTGTGCTTTCATCAAGTCCGACAAAATCAGCGCCAAGCTCTACGATAGACTCAGGCTTCGGTTCCGGCCGGATGACGCCGGTATCGCCGTTGGCGTTGCGCAGTTCGGCGCTGACGGTTTTTGTAGTTCCGTCTCGTTCAAACTCGATGTTCACGATGTCTCCCGGGCGGTGACGGCCGAGTTGCTCCAGCAATTCGGAGTTGCGGAGGGTGGTTACTCCGTCTACGCCGATGATTACGTCGCCGTTCAGTAAGCCGGCCTTCTCTGCGGCGCTGCCTTCGGTCACTTCGGAGACGTAGACGCCGTTATCGCGGTCTATGCCTTTCTCTTTCGCAAAGGCGGTATTGAGCTCAAGGATGCGGGCACCAAGCAGGCCGCGCTGTACGATCCCAAATTCGCGTAGGTCCTTTACGACTTTCTTGACGATGGCAGAAGGAACGGCAAAGCTGTAGCCCGCAAAAACACCAGTCGGGCTACTGATGGCGGTATTAATGCCTACGAGATCTCCATTGACATCAACCAAGGCACCGCCGGAATTACCTGGGTTCACTACGGCATCGGTCTGGATGAACGATTCGATGGCCAGCTCTCCGCCGCTACGACGAACGATGTCGATGCTACGGCCTTTAGCGGAAACGATGCCGGCGGTTACCGTACTCGTGAGGCTGAAAGGGTTACCTACGGCTACTACCCACTCTCCGATCTTGAGTTTATCGCTGTCGGCGAACTGTACGGTAGGCAGGTTGGTGGCGTCGATCTTGATCAGGGCGATGTCGGTGGTAGGGTCTACTCCAATCACTTCGGCCTGGTAGGTTTGTTGATCGTTTAGGATGACTTCCAGCGTTTCGGCGCCGTCCACCACATGGTTATTAGTGACGATGTAGCCGTCCGGGCTGATGATTACGCCAGAACCGGAACCCTGCTGTAGTGGGCTCGATCCGCCGCCCTGACCACCGCCTTGTCCGCCGCCTTCGGGGATACCGAAGAGGTCACGAAAGGCATCGGGAATCTCATCGGGGTCAACGCCCTGACCGCCGCGGCCGCCGTATCCGGAAACTTCTTTGGAGACTTTGATGTGCACCACTGCTGGCAGGGCCTTTTCGGCGGCGATGGCGAAGCCGGCGGAAGGGGCGGGATTGACGTTCACGGTGGAGCTCGACTCCGCGAAATTGGCGTAGTTCGTTACCTGAGGAGCCTGTACTTCAACGTACTTGATTTCCTGATTGAGACCGAGGTACTGCGCGCCACCCAGGGCGGCGAAACCACCAACGACGGCAGCGAGAATGATTAGAAGGAGATTTTTCATTTGATGGTGCACTTTTAATAACTTTTATGGATAGCGTGCTTCTACTTGGTAGAACCTAAGTACTAGACCGTTTACTTACCGTTTTAGTTGGCAGATTCAACCTTTGTTAACCTTTATTAACTAAGCTAGGGGCTAGGGAGCTGGAAACTAGGAAACTAAAAGCTAGAGAGCTAGTCTCTCCTAAGTAGTCGGCCATAGGTAACCAGCTTAAAACAAGAGCCCCTCAGCTACGCTCAGCGACCGAAAGCCCAAGTGTTATATTTCCATCCTACCTAAAGCAGGATGAAAATATCTCTACGACTGACGGTCGCGAAGCGTAGCCGGGATACTAATCGAATGCAATAGTTGTTTTGGTTTACTACTTAGTTTCTAACTCCCTATTTTCTATTTTGCACCCTCAACCAAATACCATGCGCCCTACCGTACTCCTCACCCTGCTTCTAACCTTTCTTTGCACCTGCGCCAGCGCCCAGAAAACTTACTTCCAACAAGAAGTTAGCTATGCAATCGACGCCCGGCTCGACGACAAGAAGCACGAGCTGCACGCCCACTTAAAACTGACGTACACCAATAATTCGCCCAACCCCATATCCACCATTCCGTTTCACCTTTGGCCGCGTGCGTTCAGTTCCGATGCTACCGACTTTGCCAAGCAGCAACTCCGTAATGGTAATACCCGCTTCCACTTTTCCGACAGAAGCCGCCGGGGGACGCTCGACAGCCTGAGCTTTACGATGGACGGGAAAGCGGCTAATTTTCAGATTTCCGGCGATGCTCCGGATATCGCCGACGTGCTGCTGCCCGCCGTGATCCCACCCGGCGGCACGGCCGTTATCGAAACCCCTTTCCGGATAAAGATTCCCGCCAGTTTTTCCCGTCTGGGGCACGTCGGCCAATCCTACCAAATGACCCAATGGTACCCCAAGCCCGCCGTGTACGACCACAACGGCTGGCACCCCATGCCTTACCTCGACCAGGGAGAGTTTTTCAGCGAATTCGGCGACTTCACCGTTCGGCTAACGCTGCCCGAAAACTACGTCGTCGGCGCTACCGGCGTGGTTCAGGAAGAGAAAGAACGTAACTGGCTACTAGCAAAAGCTGAAACTGACCGCACAAATTTAGCTCGTGCGGAAGCCGCGGGAAAACTGAACGAAGGTTACGTTAACGAGCCCTATCCCGCTTCTTCTCCGCAAATGAAAACAGTTACCTGGAAAGGCGAACGGGTTCACGATTTCGCCTGGTTTGCCGATAAACGGTTCCGGATACTCCACGACACACTACAACTCCCAGATAGAACCAAAGCCGTTGACGTCTGGGCCATGTTCACCGCCACCGAAGCAAGCTTATGGACCAAAGCGGCCGATTATCTAAAACGATCTACCCGCTTCTACTCCGAGCAAATCGGCACTTACCCCTACCCACAAGTGACGGGTATACAATCAGCGCTCAGCGCCGGCGGAGGCATGGAATACCCTATGATTACCGTAATCGGTCTTAGTGGCAATGCGGCGGTTTTGGACGATGTGCTCGCCCACGAAGTCGGCCACAACTGGTTCTACGGCATCCTAGCCAGCAACGAGCGCGACCACCCGTGGATGGACGAAGGGCTGAACTCCTTTTACGAACACCGCTACATGGCGAAATTCTGGCCCGAACGGGCCCGCGGCGTTGAGATACTCGGCCGCAGCATAGATTATGACCGCCTCGGCTACCGCTACCTCGCCCGGCAGGGTAAAGACCAAGCACCAGATACCCGTTCCGACAGCCTGAGTAAAAACAACTACTGGGTTCAGGCCTACAGCAAACCCGCCCTTGCGCTTGAAGAACTTGAGTCGCTGGCCGGTACCGAAGCCTTCGACCGGGCGATGAAGGCTTATTACGAAGCGTGGAGTTTCCGCCATCCGCAGCCGGAGGACTTTTTCCGAGTCATCAACGAAAATTTGGAACTGGAGACGGAGCCCTGGTTTAGTGAGGCGCTGATGACTACCAAGACCTCTGACATCGTAGTCAAGTCCGAAACCAAACAGAAGGGCCTCCGTATTATGCCGCCAGCCGTTGAACCTCTGGCGTTAGATTTATACCCAGGCAACGATAATTTTACAAAAAAGAAGCTGGCAGTAGGCTTAGTTACTGATCAGGAGAAGGCAGGAAAGCACCAGTTGTTCCTCGCACCACTGGTTGGCTTCAACGAGCACGATGGGCCGCTGCTAGGCCTAGCCGTTCATAACCGTACACTAGAGCCTAAAAACCTAGAGTTTATAATTGCTCCGATGTTTGGGTTTGAAAGTAAGAAGCTTAGTGGCTTTATCGGTACGCAGCAGCGCATCCCTTTTCAATCCGGCACCTTTCAACAATTTAAATACAAGGTTGGCCTTCAGAAATTCAGTGATTTCACGCTAAGACGTACGGATGAACCGTACAGCTATACCCGTTTGGCGGGAGAGATGGAGCTTAGTTTTCGCCACGCTCCGATAACTGAGGTCAGTAGTAGTTTTGTTTTACAGCTTACAGCGTTAAATCAGGACCGGCCAGACTTCGATAACGAGGGCATGATTATGGGTTCCAGTAAAGAGCGTAACAGCTTTGTCCGGGCCACTTACCGGCGGGGCAAAGACAAAGAACTCACCCCCTTTGGCTACGGAATAACGCTAGAATATAAAATCGCTAACGACCAGACAGCCTTCAACGACAACCACCTAAAACTAGAGGTCGAACTAAACGGCGGCTATCAGTACGAGCAAAACCGCTTCCTCCGCTACCGCTTTTTCGGCGGCGTATTCCTGGCCAACGAGCTGCGGGAGAGTGCGGTGCGCAGCAACTCTGGCTTTTCGCTGGTGGACAACGCCTTCAGTAACTACCGCTACGATGACCTTTACCTCGGCCGGAACCTCGGCGGCATCTACGGCCAGCAGGTGGAGCAGCGACAGGGTGGTTTCCGGGCACCAATTAGTTCTTCTTTCGCCTTCGGAATGAGCAACAGTTACATGACGGCGGTAAATATCGATGCCGACCTACCTGCACTGCCAGCTTACCTGCCACTCGGCCTTTTCTTGGATGCTGGCTATTACGGCTTCAAGAGCCTTAGCGCCGAGCCCCTGAACGGAGAACTCAGCTGGGTAGGCGGTATTTCGTTGACGGCCATGAAAGGCCAGGTAGGCTTGTTCGTCCCCCTGATCGCGGACCCCGACACGA
The DNA here is from genome assembly GCA_026421165.1 of Lewinella sp. Taxonomy (GTDB): domain Bacteria; phylum Bacteroidota; class Bacteroidia; order Chitinophagales; family Saprospiraceae; genus Neolewinella. Next base: position 11,237 of record JAPKCQ010000108.1, read on the forward strand.
AACTACTGCTAGAACAACGCGGGGATTTACTGGAGCGGGCGACCTTCCGGCTTAACCTTGCCGGGTGGATGCCTTGGCGGTGGGTGGATGATCTTTTTTAAAGCAAAAACAGGTTAGAACGCAGCGCTTCGCACTGCCGAAGAATCATTCCTAGCCACCATATTAACCCCGGACTCCGCTACGCTGAGTCTAGAGCTACTATCGTTGGCCCCCTACAGGATTAGTTACTCAAGCATCGTGCAGACTTCAACCCACCTCGCGCCCGCGCTCGCGTGATAATCGTTAACGCCTATTAACAACCATACCCTGCGGCACCGCGTTAGCAACGCATGAGAAGCTGCCCCAAACCTGATGACCTACTGGCCCAACTCCGTGCCTTCGATATTTTCTCCGCAGTGGACGATGCTGCGCTGCAGTGGATGATTGACAGTAGTAGTTACCATTGTTTGGAGAAAGATGAGTACATCTTTCGATATGACGAGGCCGCGGATCACATGCAACTGATCGTTTCCGGCGGCTACCTGCTCCGTCGGGAAAACGAAAGCCGCATGCATGAAATGGGCATCTGGACGGCACCGGTAATTACCGGTATTCTACCCTTTAGCAGAATGACGAAAACTGCTGCCGAAGGCATTACCACCGCCGCCACCAATGTCTTACAATTACATAAAGACCATTTTGTTGAAATGGTCAACCAAAGTTACGCCCTCACCCAAGCCCTGGTGGCCGTGATGACTAACCGCGTCCGCGACTTTCAGCAGATGCGACTAATGGACGAAAAGCTGATGGCCCTGGGCAAGATGAGTGCGGGCCTTGCCCACGAACTCAACAATCCCGCCGCAGCGATGATCCGCTCGGCCCAGGAGTTACACCGACACATGCAGCAGACACCAGAACGGTTCAAAGCTACCGTAACGATGCGCGTGAGCGAAGACGATGTGGACGTACTCAATGGGGTATTGTTCGAACGAATGGATACCGGCCGTAAAAATGCCGGAGAGGACCTCAGCCTGATGGAGCGCGAAGAACGCAACGACGACCTTATGGACTGGTTCGAAGACCACGACATCCATAACGGCGACGAAATCGCCGAGACTCTGATTGACTGGGAATTCCAACCGGAGCACCTCGACCGAATCGCTGCGGTAGTTCCGCAAAAATCACTCCAACCCATAATTTGGTGGATAGAAACATCGCTGACCACCGAATCGCTGGTGGGTGAAATTCAGACCGCCAGCAGTAGAATTTCCGAGCTCGTATCGTCCATCAAGTCTTACAGCCACATGGACAGCGACCCGAGCATGGAGTTCATCGACATTCACAAAGGCCTAGCCTCGACGATCACCATGCTGAAATTCAAACTCAATAAGGGCATTGACCTGAAAAAAGAGTGGGACCGTGAGCTGCCCTCTATCAAAGCCCTCGCTGGCGAACTCAACCAGGTGTGGACCAACCTCATTGTTAACGCTCTGGATGCTCTCGGCAAGCAGGACGACGGCTGCCTCACTATCCGGACTTACAGGCAAAGAGATAATTTCTGTATAGACATCGAAGACAACGGGCCGGGCATTCCCGCCGACATCCAGAGCCGCATCTTTG
>JAPKCQ010000420.1 GCA_026421165.1 Lewinella sp.
TGGGTGGTAACCCCGCCAAGAACACCCTGGATGGTGTTGACCTTTTGCCATATCTAAAGGGAGTAGTTGACGGTCCTCCACACGATCAACTTTTTTGGAAGAAGGTCGACCAGCAGAAACATGCCGTCCGGGAAGGCGCAGACAAATTGATTAGTTTTAAAGACGGGCTGCAGTTGTATGATCTGGATAAAGACATTGGCGAAGCGAATGATCTGTCCGCTATCAAGGAAGCCAAAGTCAAAAGTCTGGAAGAGGCCTGGAGCAAATGGGATACACAAAACCAAGCTCCCGTATTCCTCGGCCTACTACAAGACTCTATTTACAATACGCTTCACCCGAACCGTTTTACCCGACCAATCGACTAACCCATGCGCTTCTTTTTCTGGTGTTGTTTGTGGTGCTTGCCCATGTTGATCAGTGCGCAAGCACCGGAGGAACATCCGGGCTGGTCGGCGCAATGGATCTGGCTACCCGAAGGAAATGCCTCCAGTGCTATGCTGGCCCGTCGTGATTTCGCGCTAGACGAAGTCCCGGCTAAAGCTACTTTCAGGATCACCGCCAGCAGCCAGTATGAACTGTACGTTAATGGGGAATATTTGCGGCGGGGACCGGCACGATCGGCCCCTCATCATCAATCTTTCGACGAACTGGAGGTCGCATCTTACCTACAGGCGGGTCGTAATCAAATTGCGGTTCGGGTTCATTACCTCAAGGGCACGACTTCTTATCATCAGGAGGGCAGAGGAGGTTTACTTGCGCAGCTAGACTTTTTGGGCGCGGCCGCAGGTGCAGAATTAGGAACAGACGAGCAGTGGAAGGTAGCACCGGACCGGGGTTGGAACGAAGCCGCTCTCCCAATTAGTCGCTTTCAACTGGTCGTGAATGACCTGGTGGATTTTCGTAAACGACAGCGTGGTTGGCAACTGGCGAGCTATGACGACTCCGACTGGGCAAAAGCCCAGCCACTGATGCGTGAACAGGGTTGGCCAAAATCCGTAAAGGGATCGGAACCTCAACACCTTACTCCTCCCTGGACTCGTTTGGTGCCGCGTGATGTCCCCTTGCTCATAGAAGAAGTGGTGCCGGCAACTACCCTCCTACAAGCAGAAGAAATCACCGTTGCTGAATGGACTAAGCGGACCGAGCTACCTCAATATTTTTCTACTTCTGAGCGGATTGATCAACGTTTTAAGGATGGCCTTCCCGGGTTTCAAAAAGGGGCAACCCGCCTTGAAATCCCGGTGGCGAAGGAAGGGAAAAGCTGGGTGCTGCGTTTCGATCTGGGAAAAGTCCATAGTGGCACACCCCGATTGAAAATCAGCGGACCGCCTGGTACGGAGGTAAATCTTCTTACCGCGCCATACGTACGCGATGGCGTTTTTAGGCACGAAATACTGGACTCGGATTTCGCCGATAAAATCATTCTCTCCGGTGAAATGGATGAATGGGAAGCCACTTACTTCAAGCCGGCACGCTACTTAACGCTTTACATCACTGGTAATGCAGGAGCTGTTCACCTCCAAGAACTTAGTATCCGATCGATAAACTATCCTTTCAAGCGCCAGGGTAAGATTACTTCCCCAGATGCGCCTTGGATTGAAGCTTACATGGAGGCTACGGCTAAAACCATTCGCACCTGTACAACGGACGCTTATACCGACAACTACCGGGAAAGACGGCAGTACGCCCAAACCGGCTATTACGCCTCTCTGGGAAACTATTGGCTCTTTGCCGACGCGGCGCTACAACGTCGCTACTTGATGCAAGTCGCACAGGAACAGGAAGCCGGAGGCTTAATGCCAGCCTATGCACCGTTGGCGGGAGCAGACTACATGGTCATCCTTGATGCTAACTGTTTATGGATCCGTAGTATGCGGAACTACCTGCTCTACAGCGGTGACTTTATAACGGCCCGTAAGCTGCTTCCTGCGGCCCGCAAGCTGATGGATTTACTAGATGCTTACACCGACGAACTGGGTATGCTGGATGACCCTCCTTACCCCTACTGGCTGGACCATTCTCCACTAGACAGGCAGGGCGCTAACCTCACCCTGAATGGCCACTACCTCGGAGCACTGGACGACTTTGCCGATGTGCTGCGTTGGCTTGATGTACCGGACGAATCGTCCACTTTTACAAGTAAAGCTAAAGTGCTGCGCGAAAATCTGCGCATTCACCTTTGGGACAGCGACCGGCAGCTCTTCGCCGACGCTTACATTGATGGCTGCCGCTCCGGCAATTTTAGCGAGCAAGCAAATGGCTTAGCACTGGCCCTTGGGATTGCCGACAAACAACAAGCGAAAGCCGTAGCCCAGGAGCTGCTGGAGACCGAAGAGAACGACCTTTTTCGCCGCCCGTCCGGGATGTTAGTAGCTACTCCCGCAATGTCTTATTTTTTGCACAAAGGATTGTGTGAAGCGGGGTATATTGAAGCTTCCTTCGCCATGTTCCGGAAGCGGTTTGATAAGATGATTGGGCCAGATACTAACCAAACCCTTTGGGAGGAATGGTGGGTTACTGGTCCGGGCCGAACCAGCAAGGGGCAGAGGGATAAGTCACGAAGTGATGCGCAGACGGAGAGTGCTTTCCCTCCAGCCCTATTTGCAGAGTATGTACTGGGTGCCCAACCGATTTCTCCGGGATTTCACGTTGTCGAAGTTAAATATCCCGATTCAGGGGTGAAAGCCGTGAGAGGAGAGGTGCCCACTCCGCTGGGCAAACTCCTGATAGCGTGGGATACTGAGGAAGATCAACGCAAGCTTATGCTTGAAATACCTGGAGGAATGAGCGTAGAACTTGACCTGAATAGTCTGCAGCGGGGGAGGAGCTCACGCCTTAAGTTGAACGGCAAACCAGTAACCAAAAAGAACCTGAAGGCTGGTTCTCTTTTACTGGCGGGTGGGAAACAAGAGATCACCTTCTGATAATAGCCCGCTGGCCTTGCTTTTCAAAAACTTTCTTAGCACCTGCGGCCGCGCCCTAAATTAATCCTCTAAAACTTCAATTATGTACATTTTGAGACCTAATAAATTACTTTTTCTGGCTTTTATGGCCGTGTTCTTCTTGTCAGGCCCTGTCT
>JAPKCQ010000109.1 GCA_026421165.1 Lewinella sp.
CCAAAAGGCATCGCAGATTACCCCAATATTTAATGTTGACAGACCACTAGTTCCTCCTAGCTTCTAGCTCCCAACTCCCGTCGGTTCAAAGATTTCACGGCATGGTCCACCGCCCGTGCAGTAAGGGCCATGTAGGTAAGAGAAGGGTTCACACAGCTCGCGCTCGTCATTGCCGAGCCGTCGGTAACGTAAAGGTTTGGGCAATTCCAAACCTGGTTGTGTTTGTTCAGAACGGAGGTTTTAGGATCGTGACCCATCCGGGCCGATCCCATTTCGTGGATACTGAACCCTGGGTGAGCTTCCTGTTCGTACATACTTACATTTTTGGCACCTGCGGCTTCGAGCATTTCAGCGGCGTAGACTTTCATGTCTTTACGCATTAAGCGTTCGTTTTCGCCGAAGGCACAGTCCATCGTCAGGGTAGGCAGACCATCTTTATCGAGTAGGTCGTGGTTGAGGGTAATGCGGTTATTTTCGTTGGAGAGACTTTCCCCGAAGGCCGTGACGCCTATTCCCCATCCACCTGGTTGGGTCAGGCCGGCTTTAAGGTCCGGGCCGGGAGCCACGGCGAGTTCTTTAACCAGGTGTTGCCATCCACCACGTCCACCGCCGCCCTGGTAGCCAAATCCGCGCAGGTAATCGCGCTTGCTGTCTTTACCGAGGTTGACAAAGCGGGGAATATAGAGGCCGCTCGGGTTACGTCCTCTCACCGCTTTATCTTCAAATCCCTCCATACTTCCGGTGGCACCGGTGCGGTGGTGGTGGTCCATGATGTTGCGGCCCACCATATCGTTGTCGTTACCGAGTCCGTTGGGCTGAGCGCCGGATTTACTAGCCAGCAGGATCGCAGCGGAGTTGAGCGTGGAAGCGTTTAGGAAAACAACGCCCCGGCTGTAAAACTCAACGTCGTCTCCGCTATCGCTCAAACGTACGCGCACGCCGGAGGCTCTTTTTTTATCCGCATCGTAAATCACTTCCCGAACGGCAGCGTTGTGCACCACCGTCATGTTTCCCGTCTCTGCAGCTACTGGCAGGGTGCTGGAGAGGCTACTGAAGTAACCTCCGAACGGGCAACCACGAATGCAGCGGTTGCGGTACTGGCAGGCGCCCCGCGGGCCGAGGTGTATTTTGGGGTCGTAGGCGGTGAGGTGCGCCGTTCGCCCAACGGTTACCCGACGGTCCGGCCATTTAGCGTGTACGGCGTCGCGGAGTTTTTCTTCTACGCAATTGAGCGGTATACCTGGCAGAAAGGGACCATCCGGTAGGTGGGAAAGGTTTTCCTTAAATCCGGAAATGCCAACGAAACGGGAGACGTGGTCGTACCAGGGTGCAAGGTCAGCGTAGCGGATGGGCCAATCAATGGCGATTCCTTCTTTCGCATTGGCTTCAAAGTCAAGATCACTGAGGCGGTAACAGTGGCGGCCCCACATTACGCTGCGGCCGCCGGTATGGTAGCCTCTGATCCAGTCGAACCTTCGTTTTTCGGAGTAAGGATATTCATCATCCTTACAGAAATGATGAACGGTACTCTGGCGGGTGATGTAGTCTTTGCGGCTGAGTTTTGGGTAGTGCTTTTCGATGGTTTCCTTGGGCAACTGGTCGTTGTAGGGCAGGTCCCAAACGTCGAGGTTAGCGGTGGGGTAACCTCCGTGTTTTAGTTCGGGCCCACGTTCGAGCACCAGTGTTTTCAAGCCTTTTCGGCACAGCTCCATCGCTGCCCACCCACCGCTTATTCCAGTGCCAACTACAATAGCGTCATAGGTATTTTGGTCTTTGCCTTTCATTTCTGCAAGGTAGCAACTGAGTTGGTGAGTTGTTCCCCCATGGGGAAGAGTAACCTAAAACCGGGAATACTCAGCAACGCATTTTCTGGCGCCTTGAAAAGTTTTGGAGACGATCTTCGTCTCGGTCGAGGCCTTCCATACCGAGTTCTACCGTTGCGAAGCAACAAAAGGCGTTACGTCTTTAGTCGCTTCGCGACCCCGGAACTCGGCCGGAACAGATACTTTCTATGCAGAAACCGCCGCGCCCTCAATGGCCTCAATCATCCCCGCGAAGATGGCCCGGCCATCGGTATTACCGATCGTAGACTCACTGGCCCGTTCGGGGTGGGGCATCATGCCGAAGACGTTGCGCCCGGCGTTGCAGATGCCCGCGATGTTCTCAACGGAGCCGTTGAGATTGTCTGCGGCCGTAGCTTCACCCATTCCATCGGCGTAACGGAAGAGTACCTGATCGTTGGCATTCAGGTCGGCAATCACTTCCTTGTCCGCATAAAAGCGGCCTTCGGCGTGGGCGATCGGGATATTGAGTACCTGACCTACCTGGAGGGCGGAGGTAACGGCACTGTTGGTCGTCTCGGTGCGGAGGTAGCAATTTTTGGCGATGAACTTCTGGTCACGGTTACGAAGCAGTGCACCGGGCAGCAGGTGGGCTTCGCAGAGAATCTGGAACCCGTTGCAGATGCCAAAAACGTAACCACCGCGCTTGGCAAAATCGATCACAGAGTCCATGATGGGGCTAAAACGTGCTACTGCACCAGCACGGACGTAATCTCCGTAGCTAAAGCCACCGGGTACGATCACGCAGTCGTCGGTCGTAAAATCTTTCAGCGCGTCCTGATCTTTATGCCACAGTTTTACCGTTTCGCGGCCCATTACGGTGCCGAGTACGTGGACCATGTCGTCGTCGCAGTTGCTGCCGGGGAAGAGGATTACGCCGAATTTCATCGTTGCTTGTTTTTATGAGACGTAAAGGTAGTTCGTTGGGCCGTTAATTCTTTAGTCTTTTAGGAGGAAAGGATTCCAGTTCTTTCGTTTTGGCGCGGCCGCAGGCTTGGAGAAGAGTCTGACGTGGGCAACCCTGACCATTACCCTTGCTCAAAAAATCCGCAAGGCCGTAAGCCAATGATTAAGACTGTACCGCGAGGCTTAAAACGCATACTGTAAAAAGGAAGGCTAGAAACAAGCGCATGCCCGAAGTTAAGCAACCGTGCGCTTAACCCTTCCCGTGCACCTGCGTCCGCGCCCGCCGAACGAAAAGCCAGCCGCTAAGCAAGCCCGCCAACATAAAGCAGATGGCAATGATCTGCGCTTGGCTAAGCTCGACACCAAACACATTATACCGGTCATTGACCCTGGCGAACTCAATGAAAAAACGCTCCACGCCGTTAAAGAAAAGATAGAAGGAAAACAGCAGACCGGGGATGCTCGTCAGTCGCTTACGCAGCGCCCAAAGCAAGCCTCCAATGGCAAACGCCATCAGCATTTCGTAGATTGAAGTTGGGTGAACGGCTTCGGCCAGCTGGGTGCAGTATTCCACATCGCAGCCGGGGATGGCTTCGCCCCGCCCGAGCACGTTGTGTGGAAAGCGAAAACTCCATACCCAGTCGGGCAAAAACCACCAGTCGGGCTGTACGCTTGCCGCCTTTCCCCAGTCGCCATCGCCGCTGAGCTGGCAGCCGGTACGCCCTACACCGTAGGCAATGATGAGGGCCGGAGCCACCGCATCCAGTACTGGAACCGGCGTAATTCGATGCTTGCGTAGGTACAAGTATACAAACAACGCACCACCGAGAAGACCACCGTAGATAGCCAGCCCATCGCCGCTGAACAGCACGCCGAGCGGGTCAGCGATGAAGCGGTCCATGTATTCAAGGATAGCGAAAAATTTGGCGCCTAAGATGCCGCCCAGGGCTGCCATCATAGTGATCGGGCCCACCCGCTCGCTGGGATAAACATCTTTCTCGTACGGCTTGCCTTCCACCGGTTTTCGGGCGAGGTAAACGTAGTACCCCACGAAAGCGGCGGCGGCCAGCAAACCGGTAGACCACCACCCCTCAGTAGACATTAAAACACTACCAGCGCTCTCTTTCCAAGCCTCCATATTAGCGATTGCGTAAGGGGCTTTATAGCCCAGCACAAAACCGAAGAAGCCGTTGAAAATATAGTCCCAGATCGTTACCCCACTGCCCGGCACAATGGTCACCCGTTCGGGAGTGAACTGGCCATTTTTTTCCCGCCGTTGCAGCTCCCATTTCAGCAGCCGGGCCGCAACGATGAAGGCCATCAGCAAGAAGAACCCGAAGGTTTTGAAAATGCTTAGCCAGTTGTCCCGGGCGGTACCGAGGAAGTCGTGAAAGAAGTAGGAGAGGTCTGGATACAAGAGAGTAAGAATTAGAAACTAGGAGCTAAGAGCTAGGAGCTAGGAGCTAGGAGCTAGAAATTAGGAGTTAGAAATTAGGAGCTAGGAGCTAGAAATTAGGAGTTAGAAAATTAGTACTGCTGCGTGAGGCTGCACTAGCTCTTGTCTTCTATTTTCTTAATCAACCCATCCACCGCACGTGCATAGTTAGCTTTACCTTTCGGTATCAGCTCCTTAGCCATTTTGGCGTAAGTAAGGGCCTGTTCGGCACGGTCTTGCTCAAGGAGAAAGTTGGCGAGGCGGTAGTACTTCTCGAAACCACCATCGGCAGCGGCGGAGGCGGCAGCGGCAGCAGCTGCTTCGATGGCCATGTCGAGAACCTTGTCACTGGTGATGAACTTGGAAATCGCGGCAGTTTGGTAGACGTCTTGTAGCCGATCAGCGTCACCGTTCACGCCTTTTTTGAGGTATTTCTTCATGGCTTTGACGAAAGTTCTTTCGTCGGTGCCCTTAGCTGCCAGTTCGAATTCGCCCTCCAGTTTGAGTCGTTTGCCGGCCGTAGGGTCTACGGCGGAGAGTTTCTTGGCGGCGATTTCCAGTAAGGAAGGGTCTTTGAACTCCAGGGCGCGAGCTTTAGTAGCGTTCACTGCGCGTTTGACCGATACGTCGAATTCATCCTGACCGTTGAGAGCGATGAGAGCGGCCTTGTTCTTCATCAACAAGTCAAAGATGCGGCTATCGGCGTTAGTAGCGGATACCTGAATGATGTTGAGGTTGTCCGTAGTAGTGAGGTCTTTTTGATCGCGGAGGTAATCGTTGGCAACCTTCAGGTGCGGTTCTTCGCGGCGCACGAGGGCGCGGATGTAGGTAAAGGCGAGCTTAGGGTCGCGGTCTCCTGCTTCCCACTCTGCGGCGAGGGTTTCGATATCGTCCTGTTTGGCGATAGCTGCGTTGGCCACCGTAATCAGGCTAGCGACCTGCTTACCGCCAACGCTGGTGTGCACAACTTCGTCTTTACCGTTGATCCAGAACAGGGTGGGGTAGGCCCGCACGGAATGAACTCTACGAAAAGAAACGGACTCCGCCTTCTCCATGTCCAGCTTAACGTTGATGAAGTTGGCGTTGAAAACCTCCCCTACTTCAGCTGCCGGAAATACGTTGGCACTCATTTTCTTACAGGGCCCGCACCAGGTCGTGTAGGCGTCTACAAAGATGAGCTTACCTTCCGTTTCGGACTTCACGAGGGCTTCCTCCCACGTACCGTGGAAGAATTCGATACCCTGGCCGAAGGAGCTCAGACTGAGGGAGAAAAGAAAGGTTAAGAATAAAAGTTTACGCAGCAACATGAAGCTTTATTTTTTTGGGAAGGCTAAGGTAAGGGATTAAAAATGTAGACCTCAAAATTCAGGCCTCAAATAACACGGACCGGAGCTAACTGACTTCTGATTTCTGACTTCTCTTATCTGCCTTCTTCGGCACGGGATCCGGACCGAAGGGTCCCCAAGGGTGACAACTACAGATCCGTTTCGTAGCCAGCCAACTCCCCTTCAGCGGACCCCATTCCTGGATCGCTTCGATGGCATAAGCCGAGCAGGTGGGCTGGAACCGGCATTTATTGGGACCGAGCAGCGGGGACAAAGTCACGCGGTAAATACGGATGGGAAGAATGAGGAGCCACTTTAGCATGCTTAGCAAACGGTATTTGGCGGTCGTCGGTTGATTATGATTTTTGGGGCGCTGACGCAGGTGCAGTAAAAGTTGGATTAGCAAGGACGTACATTGTCCCGGTCGAACCCTTCCAGAGTGAGTTCCGGAGTCGCGGAGTGACTAAAAACAAAACGCTTTTTGTTGCTTCGTAACGTCCTTACCCACCCTGGATGGGCCCGACTGGGGCGAAGTTCCTACCTTGCAACTATGCCCAAACCACTACGGCAATCCGACCTTCTCTCCAACCTAACCCTTGGCACCGCCCGCCAGGCACCCGACCTCGCCGTCAACGAATGGCTAGAGGCCAAAGCCGCCGTAGACCCCACCTCCGACTCCGCCGAACAACTGCTGGCCGCTTACGCCATAACGGAACGCCTCCACCGGCTCACCCCGGGGACGAAGGGCAACATACCAGCCAGTATCGCCCCGCCGGAAGAGCGCGAACTACCGGAGCCCCGCCTAAGCCGCGCCCTGGAGCTTATCCTGCGCGGCACCTACCCCAGCGTCTTGCCCGAGGCCGTCGCCGTACTTAACGAGCGTAAACTCCTACTCCCGCCACATTTGCTCCCCGAACTCATCAACGAGGCCATGAGCAAACTCCCTTCCGATCTGATTTACACGGAAAAGTTACTGGCCGCCGGAGGAAAACGAGCGCAATGGCTCGCCGGCCAAAACCCGGACTGGACAGAACTCTCTCCCGACTACGACCTGACCGCAGCCTGGAAAGCGGAAGCAACGCCCAGTCGCCGCATTCTCCTGCTCCAACGCCTGCGGGCCAAAGACCCCGCCGCCGCCCGCGAGGCCCTCACCACGATCTGGAAAAAGCAATCTCCGAAGAACCAGGAAAACCTCCTCGCTTCGCTGGCGACCGAACTCGGACCGGAAGACATTCCCTGGCTCCGGGAGCGCCTTCCCCCCAAACGAAAAGGGGTGCGTCGCGCTATCCTAAGGCTACTGCTTCTCGCCGGAGACCCGGTCGCCCTCGAAGACATGCTCACCCTGACCAGCGGCGCTTTTGATGAGGCCGGTAAAATCGTTTCCCTCCTCCGGGGAGCCGAAGCCATCGAACTACTCGAAGCTTATGGTGGGCTGAAAAAACAAGAAACGGCCAGCGTTTTCTTTCTGTCCAATTTGCCCCCGCACGTTCTGCCCGAGCTGACGGACCGTTCCTTCCCCGAGTTCTGGAACACCTTAAATAAAGAGCAAATGCGGGCCGCAGCCACTGCTATTCTAGCCTTCCCTGCTCCTGGCGTCCGCGCCGAATTCGTCAGCTACGCTCTACAGGGCAACCCCGCGCAACTACCCATGAAGGAAGCCGCCGCCATCACCGCCGGACTCGACCAAGCCACCTTTCTCGATATTTTCCACGAGCTGCTTACCTCCGAGAAAAATGCCTTTCACTACGGGGGGCTGGCCCGCATACTGGCCCTGAGCCGCAACGAGCCGTGGTCCGAACGCATAAGTAAGGCCTTCGTGTTGCAACTCGTCTCCACGCTGCGCGAAATGAGCACCCTGCCCTGGAAGCTTCAAAATGACCTGAAAAGCCACTGGGAGCTCAGCCTTCCCCTGCTCGACCCCGCCATCTTCGGCTGGGCGCGTACGCACCTGCACAGCATGACAGAACGGGGTGATGTGTTTGGAAAACTAGCTACTGATGCGCTGCAGACATTGGCTTTTCGGCGGGTGCTTAGGAACTAGCTTCGTTGCTGAAATCCTCATTTCGCCACGCCGCAAAAGTCCGGCGACTTAGTGCATCAAACTTAAATTACACTATACTAGGAGCTAGTTCCTTAGCCAGGATTTCTACCGCCCGTTCAACCTCTTCCATGGTCGCGTAAAGCGGTGCCGGAGCAAGCCGGAGTACCCCACCGTCTCCGCCCAATAGATTATCCTGCCGGTAATCCACAATCAGGCCGGCTGCGGAGAGCTGGTGCTCCAGATCGGGCCGGTGGCCGGGTACGTAGACGGAAAGCTGAGTGCCACGTTGGTTTTCGTCGGCGGGGGTAATGATGGTTAAGCCGGGTAGCTTATCGAGTAACTCGTAGAGTCTTCCGGTTAGTTCAAGACTGCGGGCCCGGAGCGCGGTCATACCTCCTGCCTCATCAAAAAGGGGTAGGGAGGCAAGCAGCGGCGCCATCCCCAGTACGGGTACAGTGGAAATTTGCCAGCCGGAAGCGCCGACTTCGGGCCGGAAATCACGGCGCATCAGAAAGCGGTCACTTTCGCGGTGGCCCCACCAGCCGGCGAAGCGGGGCAGGTCTTCGTTGTGGTGGTGGCGCTCGTGGACGAACAATCCGCCCGGCGCACCCGGCCCACCGTTGAGGTATTTGTAGGAACACCAGACGGCGAAGTCGCAGCCCCAATCGTGTAGGGACAGCGGGACGTTACCGACCGCATGCGCCAGGTCAAACCCAACCGCCGCACCAACAGATTTGCCAGCTTTCGCAATTGCGCCAAGCTCAAAGAACTGACCGGTGTAATAGTGAATACCGCTCCAGAGAACGAGAGCGAGTTCGTCGCCTCCTTCGTGGATGGCGGCCGTAATGTCTTCAGTACGGATGGTGAATTCCCCCGCGCGCGGACCGATCTCAATCAGGTCGGTTTCCGGATCAAGGCCATGAAATTTCAGCTGGCTGATGATCGCGTGCTGATCCGAAGGAAACGCTCCGGCCTCCATGATGATCTTCCGTCGGCGCCCCTCCGGGCGGAAGAAAGAGACCATCAGAAGGTGAAGATTTACGGTAAGGGCATTGGCGGTGGTGACTTCAGCCGCTTCTGCACCAACGACCCTGGACAGGGTGTCTTCCACGCGACGGTGGTAGCCCAGCCAACCGCCTTTATCGGTGTCGCCATTCCACCAGCCTTCCACTGCGCGGACCTTCCAGCTTTCCATTTCAACAGCGAGTTGCTCCGCCGCCGCCTTCGGCTGCGGGCCGAGGGAGTTGCCGCAGAGGTAGATTTTGTCTTTTGGTAAATGGAAGCGATCGCGTAACATATTGAGGTTGATTGGTTGGTTGGCGGGCGAAAATATAGCGCGGCCGCAAGCTAGTAATGTAGTTCGTTAGTAATGTAGTCGCTACCTCATTTTATAAACAAAAAATGCTCGCTTCGTCCGTGCGGCTTTGCCTTCACGAACTTTTCAGTCACCTAAGGCGAAGCCGCACGCGCGAAGCGAGCATCCGTGCAAAAATGTGTGGTAGCGACTACACTATCACACTACTCTTCCGCGAGGAAGCCCCGAATGTTCCAGTTAATCGTTTCCGAACCGGTAATTTCATTGAAGCTCGTCCAGGTATTACCGGTGGGGGGCAGGAAGCGGTCACCGTTGGGGTTGTAGTTGGTGCCGTCGTCGCAGCCGATGGCCTGGAAGCCGTCCGTTGGCAAATCTGTTTCCACGGCAATCCAGATGCCTTCGTTTTCTCTGATATCGATGACGGCGTCGGTGATCGTATGCTCGTAGAAGCCAGCGTTGCGAATACGTTGAGTGAGGTTGATGCTGTAGCGTTCAACTCCTGGTGTACGACCATCGGTCCCTTCGGCGTAGATGATGACTACGGTTTGTGTGGGAATATCCTGGAGGTAGAAGCTTACCTTCTCCAGCCGGCGACCGACGTAAGGTTGGGTCTCCTGCGGAGGGAAGTAGGCGGCGAAGGTGTTGAAGCCAGTACCGTTAGAGGGAGCTCTGTCCTGAGGCCCGTCATAGCGGAGGCTGTCGACAACGCTGTTATCCGTACCGTAATCCTCTCCACAGCCGGAGTAAGTGAATAAGGCGAAGACGAGGAGTACAAAAAGGGGGAGGTTGAAGGTTTTCATCTGGTCTTAATTTTAAACGAATTACGGGTCTTTAACAGCTAAAGACCAAAAAATGGTCGATAAGGTTGTCTTAAATGTTAACATCGGAATCTATTCGACAGTTTTTAGGCGGTTGTTCTTCTGCCTTCTGGCTGAAGCCTCAAGAACAGTAGCCTGAGGGCGTCCGAACGGTTAGGCAACGGCCTGTTTGAACAATCAATTAGGCGGTGAAGGTTGCTTCGGCCTTCAGGCCAACTTAACTTTGCCCAGCGACCCAAAGGTCGCTTAACCTTCACGGCTAAAAAGTCAGGTAACCGGCCAATATGAACAAAGAAATCCTCCGTCTCGCCGTCCCCAATATCCTGAGCAACATCTCCGTTCCGCTCATCACCAGTTTTGATACAATCCTAATGGGCAGTTTAGGAGGTGGGTATATCGCGGCGGTGGGGCTGGGCGGGATGGCCTTCAACTTCGTGTATTGGAACTTTGGCTTCCTGCGGATGAGCACCACCGGACTAACCGCCCGCGCCTACGGAGCTGAGGACAAGGCGGCGCAGATGGCTACCCTAGCCCGCGCGGCCCTTTTAGCTGCGGTAATTTCGGTACTATTGGTTTTACTTCAATACCCCTTCGCGGAACTAACGCATTGGCTCTTGAATTTACGGGCAGAGCAGGTCGGGCTGATAGACGATTATTTCTACATCCGCATCCTGGCGGCACCAGCGGCTTTATTACAAATGGTGCTGTTCGGCTGGTTCTTCGGGCGGCAGAATGCCATTTTTCCGTTGGTATTGACACTGATCGTTAACGCGACAAATATGGCATTGAGTTGGTATTTAGTAAAGAGCCTTGGCTGGGGTATCCAGGGCGTAGCGTGGGGAACGGTGGTAGCGCAATACCTCGGGTTCGGGTTCGGCCTGGTGCTCTGGTGGTTGGAATGCCGGCGGGGTGGTCTGCGCTTCAAAAAGCTTTCTTTGCACCTGCGTTCGCGCCCTAAAGACACCACTCCCGCCCTACGCGAATTCCTCTCCATCAACCGCGATATTTTTCTACGCACCCTCTTCCTCACCCTGAGTTATGCCTTCTTTTACAACCGCGCTAACGCCCTCGATATCGGTACCGCCGTAGTGGCCGCCAACGTGATTTTGCTACAGCTCGTGAACTGGCTCAGCTACGGTATTGACGGCTTCGCCTTCGCAGCCGAAAGCCTTGTTGGGAAATACTCCGGCGCAAATAAACCGTCCGAACTGCGCCGAGTCATTCGCCTCATTTTCCTTTGGGGCATGGCTTTCGCAGGCGTCTATGCGCTGGTATACGCACTCGGAAACACCCATATTTTAAGTCTCTTTGCACCGGAAAACGCCGCGCCAGAAACCCTGGCCGCTGCAACTTATTATCTGCCAATTGTAGTAGCCTTTTGCCTCACCGCCGCGCCCTGCTACCTACTCGACGGAATCTACATCGGCCTCACCGCTGCCCGCGCCATGCGGCAAACAATGCTACTTGCCTTCGCCGGTTACCTCATCATCTATTTCCTAATTGGCCGCCACTATGAAAACTGGGGGTTGTGGGGGAGCTTGCTGTCGTTTATGGTGTTGCGGGCAGTGATACAATACTGGTGGCTACGAATGGGACGCATTGGACTAACGGACCAAAAGACTAACGAACTAAAAAACTAACGAACTACCTTAGCGCCATGGCGTACAAATCCATAAAAGCAAGCCAGCAAGCACTGGCAAAAGGTGAGGTAAAAACCACCGACCTCGTCAACGGCTACCTCGACGCCATCAACGAGCACGCCCACCTGAACATCTACGTAGAAGTGTTTGCGGAAGAAGCGATGCGTAGAGCCCAACGGCAGGATCAGGCGCGGGCGCAAGGTACAAAGTTGGGTAAACTAGCTGGGGTAGTTCTCTCCATCAAGGACGTGATCTGTTACGACGGTCACGCCGTAAGCGCCGGCTCAAAGATCCTCGACGGCTTCGTCTCTCCATATACCGCAACTGCACTTCAACGTCTCCTCGACGAAGACGTGATCGTAATCGGCCGTACCAACTGCGACGAGTTTGCCATGGGCTCCGGCAACGAAAATAGCTTCTACGGCCCCACCCGCAATGCCGCCGATGTGACCCGCGTCCCCGGCGGAAGCTCCGGCGGAGCGGCCGTCTCCGTTCAAGCCGGCACCTGCCTCCTCGCCATGGGTTCTAGCACCGGCGGGTCCGTCCGCCAGCCCGCCTCCTTTTGCGGCATCTATGGCTTTAAGCCCACCTACGGCCGCATCAGCCGCCACGGGCTGATCGCCTACGGGTCGAGCTTCGACCAGATCGGCTACCTAGCAAGTAACCCGGACGATATCGCCCTGGTCCTCGAGCTCAGCGCCGGTGCGGATAGGTACGACGCCACCGCCCCGAATAAAGTACTCCCCGCCTACAGCGAACAACCCGTTGATAGCAAGCCCCAAAGCATCGCCTACTTCGAAGACTTGATGGAAAGCGAAGCCCTCGCGCCAGAAATCCGGCTGGCGATGAAGAAAACAGTCCAAGGCTTCCGCGCCGCCGGCCACGCAATGGTCCCCGTAAAATTCTCCTACTTCGATTACGTCGTGCCGGCCTACTACGTGCTCACCACCGCCGAGGCCAGCTCCAACCTGAGCCGCTTCGACGGGATGCGCTACGGCCACCGCTCCAAAGACGCCCACAGTTTGGAAGAAACCTACACCAAGTCCCGAACCGAAGGCTTCGGCACCGAGGTGCAACGACGGATTTTACTGGGCACCTTCGTACTCAGCAGCGGCTATTACGATGCTTATTACGGCAAAGCCCAGAAGGTCCGCCGCCTCATCCGTGACCAGCTCCAGGGCATCCTGGATGCGCACGATTTCATCCTTATGCCCGTAAGCCCCACCCCGGCATGGCCCATCGGTGATCAGACCGACGACCCCGTTGCGAACTACCTCGCCGATATATACACCGTGCTCGCTAATCTCGCTGGCTTGCCTGCGATTGCCATCCCCGTCGAAACCGACAGTCCGCTGCCCGTAGGCTACCAGCTTATGGCAGACCAGTGGGAGGAGGGAAAGTTGCTCCGTTTTGTTCGAGGCCTCTAAGGGCGAGAAGTGTGGCACCTTACTCCTCGC
>JAPKCQ010000421.1 GCA_026421165.1 Lewinella sp.
TAGACTACTCCGCTGAAAAAACTGGCACCTTCACCAAAGCGGCCATTGCCAGCCCTCACCCAAAAGCAACGGAGGTAGGCCTGAAGGTCCTAAAAAACGGTGGAAACGCTATCGACGCAGCAGTCGCCATGCAGTTCGCAATGGCCGTAGTCTATCCCCGAGCCGGCAATATTGGTGGTGGTGGCTTTCTCGTTTACCGGGATAAAGACGGAAAATCGGAAGCCCTTGATTACCGCGAACGCGCGCCCGCTGCCGCCAGTCGCGACATGTACCTCGACGAAGAAGGCAACGTTATTCCAAAACTCAGCACCCTCGGCCACCGGGCAGTCGGCGTTCCGGGCACCGTAGCTGGCATTGAAGCTATGCACAACAAACACGGCTCCAAACCCTGGGATGAACTGGTAGGCTACGCCATCAGTCTTGCTGAAAACGGTTACCGCCTCAGTCAATCCGAAGTAGATCGCCTGAAGCGTTACCATGAAGACTTTGCTCAGTTCAATACCAGTAGCCCATTTCTGGACACTACTTCCGTCGAAGGCACGCTGGTAAAACAGCCGGACCTAGCTGCTACCCTGTCCCGAATTCGTGATCTGGGCGCAAAAGGTTTTTACACCGGTAAAACCGCCGACCTACTGGTTGCCGAGATGAAGTCGGGAGGCGGTCTCATCACTCACGAAGACCTCGCCGGCTACAAAACAAGCTGGCGCCAGCCCATCAAAAAAGCCTATAAAGAATACCAACTCATCTCCATGCCGCCCAGCAGCAGTGGTGGCGTTGCCCTGGCGCAGATGGCTGAAATGCTCGAAGCTTATCCGCTGGCGGAGTATGGCTTCCAGTCTACCAAAGCCGTCCAGCTAACCGTAGAAGTGATGCGTCGGGCGTACGCTGATCGTGCCGAATACTTGGGTGACAGCGATTTCTACCACGTCCCTACAGACTCCCTAATTAATGATCAGTACCTCGCCGGGCGCATGGCCGATTTCCACGCAGACTCCGCTGGCTCCTCCGACTTCATCGGTGCTGGCCTCAATGCCATCCGTGAGACGTACGAGACCACCCATATCAGTATCATCGACGAAGCGGGTAACGCCGTCTCCATCACGACGACTTTGAACGGCAACTTCGGCAGCAAGGTAATCGTCGACGGCGGCGGGTTCTTCCTCAACAACGAAATGGACGACTTCAGCGCCAAGCCCGGTGTTCCTAACATGTTTGGCCTGATCGGGAAGGAAGCCAACGCCATCCAACCTGGCAAGCGGATGCTCTCCAGCATGACCCCAACCATCGTTGAGAAAGACGGCGAGCTGTTTATGGTACTAGGCGCACCCGGTGGGTCTACCATCATTACAGCAGTCCTCCAGACCTTCCTCAATGTAGTCGAGTTCGATATGACCCTCGTCGAAGCAGTAGACGCCCCGAGGTTTCATCACCAGTGGATGCCGGACGTAATCCTCCACGAGGAAAAAGCACTCGCTAACGGCGTAAAAGAAGAACTTACAGCGATGGGCTATAAATTCCGAGAGGTCAAGTATATGGCCGTAATAAAGGCCCTTCAGCGGATGAAGGATGGCTCTATTTCCGCCGCTGCTGATGGCCGAAATGCAGATGATGATGTTGCTGGGTATTAAGCCAGCGCCTCCAGCGCCTTCTTAATCCGTGCAACAGCCTCCGTCAACTGCTCCTCAGAAGCAGCGTAACTAATCCGGATACAAGTTGGGGCACCGAAGGAACTGCCGCCTACCGTGGCTACGTGGGCGTTCATCAGCAAGTACTCGCTAAGATCGTCCGAAGTAGTAATGGTGAATTCACCGTTGGACTTGCCGAAGAAAGCGGCTACGTCGGGAAAGATGTAAAAGGCTCCCTGAGGGCGATTTACTTTAAGTCCTTCGATTTTACTAAGGCCTTCGATGATAAGTTCACGGCGCTTTTCAAAAGCTTCCCGCATCTCTTCGGTAGGCTTCAGGCTGGTGTTCAGGGCGTGGGCGCCCGCAGCCTGAGCGATACTGTTGGCGCCGGAAGTACTTTGGCCTTGAAGCTTAGTACAGGCCTTAGCAATCTCCAACGGAGCACCGATATAACCAAGGCGCCATCCGGTCATTGCGAAGCCTTTGGAGAAACCGTTGACGGTAATCGTCCGGTCTTTCACCTCCGGCATTGTGCCGATACTGGCGTGCTTACCGGTGAAATTGATGTGTTCGTATATCTCGTCAGCCACTACGTAAACGTTCGGGTATTTACCGAGCATTTTGGCGATGGCTGCCAATTCATCTTTGGTGTAAACCGAACCAGTTGGGTTGCAGGGTGAAGAGAAAAGGATGAATTTAGTCTTGTCGGTAATCGCTGCCTCGATGGCTTCGGCGCTTACTTTATAATCGTCTTCGATGCCCGCACCTACGGTGATCGGTACGCCGCCAGCCACCTCCACGATGGCGGAGTAACTCACCCAGAAAGGAGCTAGGATTACAACCTCGTCACCTTCGTTTAGCATAGCCAGAGCAAGGTTGGCAAGCGACTGCTTAGCACCAGTACTTACCACGATCTGCGCCGGAGCATAATGAAGGTCGTTCTCCCGCTTAAACTTATCGGACACGGCCTGACGAAGGGCCGCAGTTCCTGGTACGGGTGTGTACTTAGTCTCCCCCTGGTCCAGCGCTGCCTTAGCTGCGTCCTTAATGTGAACCGGCGTATCAAAATCAGGCTCGCCGAGGCTGAGGCTGATCACATCGTGGCCCTGCTCCTTCACTTCACGACCAAGCTGGGCCATTTTCAGGGTGGCAGATTCTTTCATGCGCAGCACGCGGTCGCTTAGGGGGGAGGTTTTCGTTGTAGACATTTGAATTTATTGGGGAGTGTGATAAGTTTCAGGAACACTGCAAAGTTAGCTTTTCCAGCACCACAATTACGTACCAGGATTTGAATATTTGTACAGTGGCTAATCGGTTATTTTCGATTCGCAGCTGCCTTTGGTAGTGGGTGCAGAAAGGACAAAAAGTCCCAAGCGGCCACGGAGACCGAAATCACAGGATCATCCTAGTGGTCTGTCAACATTAAATATTGGGGTAATCTGCG
>JAPKCQ010000110.1 GCA_026421165.1 Lewinella sp.
TAATTCGAGTAAATCTACGGCAACAACCCCGCTCTTCGCAATTACCTGAGCACCAGCTTTATTAGAAAGCTTGGCGATATCCTTTAACGACATGCCTGCGGCGAGGCCGCAGGAGGCAACGGAGATTACGGTGTCTCCCGCACCGCTTACATCGCGGACTTTACGGGCGTCGGTCGGGTAGATAGCGGAGGTTTTTTTGTCGCTGACGTAGATGCCATGTTCGCTTAGGGTAATCATCACCGCTGAGCATTGTAAGCGGCTGAAGAGTACGTTAGCCGCCTTGTCCAGGTCCTCCAGCACGGGACGGACGGTAAAGTCTACCTGCTGCTGAATTTCGCGAAGGTTCGGCTTGAAGAGACTGCAGCCGGAGAAGGCCATGAAGTTGCGGTCTTTAGGGTCTACGGCAGTGAGAACCTTGTGTTCTTGGGTCAGAGAGACAACGTTTTTGATCACTTCAGCGGAGAGGGCTCCTTTATTGTAGTCCTGAAACAACAGGAGGTCGACGGAGCCTTTTACTAACTTTGCTTTCACCGCGTCTTGCAGTGCACCTGCGGCCGCGCCCTGAACATCATGTGTGTCCTCGCGGTCTACCCGCATCAGCTGCTGGCCGCTAGCCACCAAACGGGTTTTAACGGTAGTGCAACGGTCATAATCGGTTACGATTAGCTCGGTGGACAAGCCATGCGATTGCATCAGCTCTCGGAAAACAGTACCGTTTGCATCATCACCAACAAGGCCCGCCAATAAGGGTGTAGCGCCGAGGGCCTTAAGGTTGAGGGCAACGTTGGCGGCGCCACCCAAGCGGTTCTCCTCTTCTCCCAACCGCATAACCGGTACCGGCGCTTCGGGGCTGATGCGTTCGACCTTACCTTCAAGGTAACGGTCAATCATTACGTCGCCTAGGACGAGGATGGTCAGGGAAGTAAAATCCATTAGAAACTGGGGAACTAGAGAACTAGAAACTAGAAGCTGGTCCTCTAGTTTCTAGTTTCCCAGCTCCTAGTTTCTAGCTTCTAGCTTCTAACACTCGCTTTAG
This sequence comes from Lewinella sp., assembly GCA_026421165.1. Taxonomy (GTDB): domain Bacteria; phylum Bacteroidota; class Bacteroidia; order Chitinophagales; family Saprospiraceae; genus Neolewinella. The sequence continues at coordinate 1,037 of JAPKCQ010000110.1, forward strand.
GCAAAAACCTCCGTTCCCGCAAAGTGGAAATCACCTTCAATAGCAGCATTCTCATCGCTATCAGAACCGTGAACGGCGTTCTCACCAATACTGGCGGCAAAATTCTTGCGGATGGTACCTTCGGCAGCATCAGCGGGGTTGGTAGCACCGATGAGGGTACGGAAATCGGCAACAGCGTTATCCTTTTCCAGAATAGCAGCAACGATAGGCCCGCTGCTCATGAACTCAACGAGTTCGCCGTAGAAAGGGCGCTCGGCGTGAACGGCGTAGAATTCTCCAGCCTTTTCAACGCTCAATTTGGTGTACTTCATGGCCACGATCTTGAACCCTCCAGCATTGATTTGTGCGAGGATGGCGCCGATGTGTCCGTTACGAACTGCGTCGGGCTTGATCATGGTAAAAGTGCGGTTGGTAGCCATAGTTAGTTTGGTTTTTTGTGATTTGAAGCCGCAAAGATAATCAATTAGTGAGTTGGTGAGTCGTTGAGTTACCGAGTTACTACCGCACACACCACTCACGGCGCTACGCTTGTTCGCGCTAGGGGGATAAGCATAGCACTTCGAACGACAACAGCGATAGCAGCCCAACGACCCACCAGTTCAATAACTCACCAACTTAACTTATCTTTGCCCGTCTTTTGAGTAAGTACTACCCCAATGAAACCAAACATCGACGAAGTAAAAGCGCTGCTGGCCAGCCCGAAGGATATTGTAATTTTCAGCCACCGTAACCCGGATGGCGATGCTGTGGGGTCCAGCCAGGGCTTGTACCATTATTTGAGAAGCCAGGGCCACCAGGTAAAGGTTGTTCTACCTTCCGACTACCCTGACTTTCTGGCCTTTTTACCTGACGTAAGTGACATCCTCATTTATGACGATGAAGAGGAAGAGTCCCGCGCCGCAATTGACAAGGCAGGGATGTTCTTTATCCTTGACTTAAACTCCTTCGACCGCATCGACAAAGTGTCCGCAGGCCTTGATAAAGACAAGCGTCCACGAATAATGATCGATCACCACCTCTTCCCTGAGCCGATTGCAGACTTTATGTTCAGTGACCCATCTTCCAGTTCGACCTGCGAGATGGTGTACCAATTCATCGCTGATCTGGGGCACGCCGGCTGGGTTACCCCTAAAGTTGCCGAGTGTCTTTACACTGGCATCGTTACCGATACGGGAGGTTTCAAGTTCTCCACCTCCCCCGCCCTGTTTCGCATCGTAGCCAAACTACTTGAAGCCGGAGCGGACGACTATAAGATTCAGGACAACATATGGAACAGCATGACGGAGAAGCAACTGCGCATTCTCGGTCACTGTCTCGTGAGCATGGAAATTCTGCCCGAGTTCCGTACCGGTATTCTCTGGCTGAGTAAAGAAGATTATAAGCACTTCGACATCAAGCGCGGTGATACCGAAGGCATCGTGAATTACGTCCTTCGTATGCCTGGCATGATGATTGCAGCATTCATACACGAACAGCCGACCATCGTAAAAATGTCGCTCCGATCCAAAGGGCCAATGGACGTACAGCAAATCTGTAAATCCCACTTCAGAGGAGGTGGACACAAAAATGCTGCCGGCGGAGCAAGCTTTGCGCCACTAGGTACCACCATCAACAAGTTCAAAAAACTATTACCAGACTATGCCGCTGAAATTGACGCGGCCTACTACGAATTCAACAACCAATAATTATGAGATCATTATTATTCCTGCTGCTTGCCAGCGCAATGTTCTACGCCTGCGACAAAGGCGGAAATTCGGCCATGCAGACAACCGAACTAGGCAACCGCTACCAACTTTTTACCGCTGATGGCAGCGGCGACAAAGTAGTACCTGGTGATTTCGTCTACTTCCACGCTGCTATGCGTACGGAAGGAGACAGCACCCTTTTCAGTACCCGTACTGGAGGAGGCGACCTTCCCGTCATTCAGGCTGCTGAAATAACGGCTACACTGGACGAAATAGGCCCGGTAGAAGATGTGGTTCGCAACATGCGCATTGGTGACAGTGCCGTCGTTCGCGTAAACATCGAAACGTTCCCCACCAAGCCGCCCGGTATGGAGAATGACTCTGTCGTTCTTTACGACGTAGTCATTACAGAAATCGTTTCCGAAGTAGACTTCACGGCCCGCCAAGAAGTCAAGCAGGCCGGAGCCGAGGAGAAAGCCAACGTGATCCGTGCTCTCGAACCCGAACGCCTTGCTTACGCAGCTAAAGTCGTAACGGACTACCGTGACGGTAAGCTTGATGCCGACATCAAGGCCACCGAATCTGGTCTCAAGTACGTCATTCACGAAGAAGGAAACGGCCCCCAGGCCGAAGCCGGTCAAGGCGTAATCGTTCAGTACATCGGCCAGCTTGCCGCCGACGGTTCTGTTTTCGACCAGTCTTTCGGCCGTGGCGAAGGTATCCCCTTCCAGCTCGGCACCGGCCGCGTTATCCGCGGTTGGGACGAGGGCATCGCGCTCCTCAAGGAAGGTGCTAAAGCGACCTTCTTCATCCCATCTGAACTGGGTTATGGTGCTGACGGTACACCTGACGGCAGTATCCCCGCTGACGCTGAACTCGTATTTTACGTTGAGCTAGAGAAGGTGCAGTAAGCGCTTCCAGCCTTTCGACTAAGTAGAACGGCCGGTCTTCCTTGCGGAAGACCGGCCGTTTTGCGTTAAGAATATTGGCAGGGAGGTCGTGCAAGAAACTTATGAGTCCCCTATTCCCGAACCCGACGCAACGACTGCCGCCCATCAACCACCACCAGAATCAAGTAAACACGGGATTGGAACTGGGTAAAGCCGACTGTTTCCGCAGCTAACCCTACACGCCTTTAAACTCCGCCTTCCGCTTCTCCACAAAAGCCGAAGCCCCTTCCATAAAGTCTTCAGTAGTAGAAGCGCGACCGAAGGCTTCTGCTTCAGCGACAAAATCGCTACTGGCGTAGTAGGCGTTGATCGCCCGGATGGACTCTTCGATGGCAACGGGGCCTTTGGCACCGATGGTTTGCAGAAGTTCCATGGCTTTGGCCCAGGCTTCATCCGCAGGCAGGCAGTAGTTTACCAATCCGTAGGAATGGGCTTCCACGGCATTAATCATATTACCCGTCAGCGTCAACTCCATGGCTTTCCCTTTACCGATCAGTTGGTTCAGGCGCTGGGTACCTCCGTAGCCGGGGATGATGCCGAGGTTAACTTCTGGCTGGCCAAAACGGGCCGTTTCGAAGGCTATTCGCAGGTGGCAGGCCATCGCCAGCTCACACCCACCGCCGAGCGCGAAACCATTAATAAGGGCCAGTACCGGACGGTGGAAGTTCTCGATCAGAAAGAACACATCCTGGCCTTTTGTCGCCATCTCCTTACCAGAGCCTTCAGAAGCAACGCTGATGAACTCCTTGATGTCCGCCCCGGCTACGAAAGCCCGGTCGCCAGACCCCGTGAGAAGAACGCCGGTAATGTCTTTCCGGCCAGCATAATCCGTGCCGAATAATTGTTCCAGCTCCTTCATCGTCTGGTGGTTCAGCGCGTTGAGGGCCTTGGGGCGGTTGATGGTTACGTGAAGAATATTGTCTTTTTCCTCTACGAGGAGGTTTTGATAGTTAGGCATAAGAGCTAAGTTAGTCGTTATTTTTGAATTGGGTTGAGCGCCTCTGGCGCAATTTGACTTTAAAGAATCGCGCCAGGGTCGCTCAACCCATTACACCCATTATTTCTCAGGTAAAAAGATTTCAGAAATCATACAACGCGCACTACCCCCTCCGTATTTCTCGATTACGGGTAGTGGCGCGTGGATAATGGGAGCTCCGAGCGCTTCCTTCTGGGCGGTATCAAGCACATTGAAGGCGGTAGTCGACATAACCCATGCCGGTCCGTTCGGGGTCGTCACTTCCAGCGCGTTGCCGGCAAAGCCATCTACCTGATCGAGCGAGAGGCCGATGATCTTTTTACCCGTCAGGGCCAGGCTTTCGGTGAGTTTTGATTTCTCGGCGGGATCCCGGACACTGTCGAGGGAGACCAAGGCTACCTTATTGCCCACGGCGAGCATCACGTTGGTGTGATAAATCACCCCCTCGCGTTTATCCAACGCATTGAAGGTAATGGGAGAATAGTCCATCGCTATACACCAGTCTTCGATGGCAGATTTGGTGGCGCGCTCGGAAAAACAGGCGTAGGCAATTCTGTTCTGGCGATCGAGGACGAGGCTACCGGTTCCTTCCAGGATATGTCCGTCGTTTTCCCAGTGTTCAAGGGCAAGGGTACGGTTAATTTTGTGATCGCGGTCCAGTATTGCCAGTACGTCTTCCCTGCGCTCGATACGGCGTTGGGGCCAGAACATTGGGTAAGTGACGTAGAGGCCATCATCGTGGGTACTGAACCAGTTATTGGGGAAGACAGAATCCGGCGTAGCAATACCTTCCTGGTCTTCCATAACGGTGATGCGCAGGCCGTTGGCACGTAAGACTTCTACGTAATTATTGAATTCTTTTTGCGCGGCTGCGGCAATTTCCCGTTGGTCTTCTGGTAGCGCTACGGCCTGAAAAAGGTTATCGATATGCGTCGGGCTGCCGATGGCGAAGTCGCGGGGACGGACCATCAGCAGGTGGTGGGTGGTTTGTTTTGGCATTGGCTTGGTTAAGGCTCGGTTAGGACGGGCAAGGTAGGTTGTAATATTGGTTCTTACACGGGCCACCATAAAGGGTCGCACTTACTGCCTGCTGCAAAAATCACCGGTCATTATTGGTCTTGAAGTAAAGCAAGCACTACTTCACGCTCCTCCCTCGTATTGGCATTAGTAAACAGTACTTCGTTTTCTACTACCAACGTCTTCACATCACTGTTGATGAGCACCTTACGCGGACAGGCATAGCCCATGGCCAGAAATTGCAATAGACGCGGGTAAGCCTTGGGTTCGTAGATAGCGACGAGCGGTTCGGGGAAGCGCTGGGAGGCGAGTTGGTAAGCGGTGGCCAGGCGAGCGGGTTCTCGGGTTTCAATTAATACTGAGAGCTGTTCCTTTTCGAGCAGGGGCAAATCACAGGCGACCACGAGCCAGGCGGCATTGGGGTCGGTAAGGAAGGCGGTGCAGATGGCGCCGGCGGCACCGAGGTCGGGAAAGCGATCGGTCAGATTGGGGAAGTTACCAACGGGTGCCTGATCCGGATCAGCGACGGAGATGTGGACGCTCCCGGGTAGTAAATCATGACATATTTTGGCCATGCGTTCGGCCTCGGATTGGCCATCGGGGCGGTACACCAGGTCGGCTTTTCGCTGGCCCATCCGCTGGCTTTTCCCGCCGGTGAGGACGAGGGTTTTCAGGGCGGGGACGCGGGTGCCCAGTAAGTTGAGAAGCAGGGGAAGGACAACGCTCTCCGCCGCCGCCAACGTACAGGTCGGAGGAGCAGGTTTTCCGGCCAAGTCCTCACTCAACCATGTTGGCACCTGCTGCCGAGCCTCATCAACAAAAATGATGGCCCGTACGTCCGTGAGCTGTTCACGACGGCGCTCTAAAGTAGAAGCCTTTTTCTCGTCGATAAAAACAATCTGCCGCGCCGCCGGGTAGTGGTTACCGTTAATGAGGGCACAATCAAAATGGCCCCGCTGGAGGCGTTCGTCAAATCCGTTCCAATCATCGGCAGGCGTTCCGAAACGCTTAGTACCGATTTGAAGCAGCGTACCAGCTAATGGTTCGGCGTGGTCTCCGATCACGGTCAACGTGCGGTAATCCGGCTGTAATTTCACCGCCCAATTGGTAATGAGTGTATCCATAATCGCGCAGGTAGACCCTACGAAAGCAATATCCGTACGCGCATAATGATCGCCATTGGGCCGGACGAGCGGTGGGTGTTTCTGATGTGCTTCTTTCATAATATCTTATCGAATGGGATAAACTCAAAAGCCTCACCTGCCGCAAAGGTTGAACGCCCGCGGGGTAAAACCAGCAGTCCGTCGGCCCGCAACATACTGGAAGCGTCACCGGAGCCGGCGTTCGTCACCGGATGAACAAGCTGGGTGGCCGGATCGATGGAACTCACTTGAAATAAGGTGAGGTCTTTGCCAAAGGAAAAATCCGTCGCCAAAACCCGCATTTCTACGCGTTCCGCCAATCCCTGATTTTTACGCAGGAACGGGCCAACGTAAGCCAGTAGACCCGTAAGGCTGGAAACAGGGTTGCCCGGCAGGCCGAAAACCATCGTATCGTCCGTCCGCCCTACCCAGATCGGTTTTCCAGGTCGTTGCGCTACCCCATGAAATAACTTCCGAACGCCAAGCGCGGCCAGTACCTCCGGCAAAAAATCGTACTTCCCTTTGGAGACGCCGCCACTAAAGATAAGCACATCGTTGTCTGCCAGTAACCTTTCAATTCCCGCAGATAGCTCGATTTTATCATCCGCTAAATGATGCGTGGAGGCTTGAAGCTCTCCGGTTGCTAACTGGTGCTGGAGCTGAAATACGTTTGACATCCGAATCTGGTGCGGCAGAGGCGTCTCCCCTACCCCGACGAGTTCGTCTCCGGTGGCAACGATGGCCACGTAAGGAAAGCGTTTCACCCGTACCTCAGCGTAGCCGCAGCCGGCAAGGAGGTTGATGGCTGCTCCGCCGATGCGTAAACCGGCTAACGCTAATTCTTCGCCTTCGGCAGCATCACTACCCTGACGGTGAATATTTTTGGCGTCTTCCACTCCATCCGGTAAAACGAAGTGGTCGCCTTCCCGAACGAGGTCTTCGTAGCGGATGATGGTGGTGGTTCCTGGTGGCAAGACAGCTCCGGTCATGACTTCCAGGCAATGCTCCGGATTGGTCAGCGTGGCGGGGGCTACTCCGGCGGCGACGATGCCATCGATTTTGAAGACTCGGCGGCCGGTAGTGTAGCCGGCGTGGTTGATGGCGATGCCGTCCATCGTTACGCGGTCGTAGGGTGGCAGTGGGCGGTCGGTCCGCAGGGACTCAGCAAGGACCCGGCCGCCTGCTTCGGCCAACGGCACGCGTTCTTCGCCCCAGTTAAAGGACTGGGCGAGGGTTATTTGACGGGCTTTGTGGTAGTCAGTTAGCATAGGCAGTAAGGTAAGTTAGTATTTTGGTTTGTTGGTTCGTTAGCGTGCAACCTTTGGCAGAACAGGTTCGTCTTTGCGGTAGACGATGGTTAAGACAAATCCCAATACCCCACTTCGTACCGCCTGCTCCAACTGGTCGTGCCATAATTGCCTGGGACTACGCTACCGCTCCCATCGTTCAATCCCTACGGGTTTTTCATGATCAGCTCTACCTGGAAAGTCTTAGTTACAGTCTGTATTTTTGTAAACACAACAACTAACCAACGATGAAACTTTACCTTACCCTTTTTGGCCTACTGCTATCCTTAACGACCATCTCCGCCGCGGAAAACGATGCTCTTTCAACTTTCTTTGTACCTGCGGCCGCGCCCATATACATTGACAGTTTGCCCGAAGGACGCCACAAAATGACCTCCTATCGCAACGGCTCCTCCATTGAAGTCGTCGTAGAAGACCGTGCGATAAAATCCCTCAAAATAGACGGGAAAGAAGTGCCGAAATCGGAATACGACCAGCACCAAGACCGTGTCGAGGAACTAATAGGTACTACCGAAAACAACAGCCAATCCGAACGCCAAATACAGATGTACCGCTGGTCTGACGAAGAAAACCTGGAAGGCCTGGAAAAACGCTTCGAAGGCATGGGCGAGCACTTCGAGAAAATGGGCGAAAAGTTTGAAATGCGCTTCGAAGGCATGGGCGAAGACTTCGAGAAAATGGGCGAACGCCTCGGCGAAACCTTCGAACGCATGTTCGATTTCGAAAGCAACGGTAACGTGATGCGCTTCGAATTTCGCGGCGATGGTGAAGGAAACTGGCAAATGGACAGCCTCGGCGCAGGCCGCTCCTTCGAATGGAACTCCAACGGCATGGACCCCAAAGGCCTGAACTCCGAAATGCCCACCATAGAACACAATAAAGCCGAAGCCGAGATCCGCGAAATGGAAACGATGATCGAACAAATGGAAGGCCATAAAAACCGGATGGAGGCCGATCTGGAACGCCAGGAAAGAGATCTTGAACGCCAGGAACAAGATCTTGAACGGAAAGAACGTGACCTCGAACGCCAGAGCCGCGACATGGAACGCGCCGCCGACCGCCAAATGCGTGAGCTTGAGCGCGAAGAAGTTCGCACGGAGCGCCGCGAAGCCAGCTACGAAGTGCTCGTAGAACAGCTTCAGCGCGAAGGCCTCATCGAAGACACCGGCCGGCTGCGCAAGCTCTCCGTAGACGGAGAAAGCCTGAAGGTGAACGGTAAGAAAGCTTCTAAAGAAGGGCACGATCGTTTTCTAGAATTATACGAACAGCAGATGGGCAAGGCATTTGGCCGTAAGACTTCTATTTCGATTAAGATGAATTGAGACTACCTCGAATTAGCACCCATAATGGGTTCTTCTACTAGCGATGGGTTGACCGATGCCAAAGGCAGGGTCAGCCCATCGTTGTTTTAGATTAGGAAGATGACCTAGTACAGTTTAATCTAAGTTACACTGTACCAATGAAGCGACGGCAACTCCCTGCCACCTTCATACTCCTGAAAAATTGCGGAGCGATAGTGAGACACCCGTTGAAATCTGCCAATTTGTCACACCCCTAACGTATCTTCGCGTTCCTTAAAGGTCAACCTCTATGTACAACGACAATCCTACCATCCAGGACCTTAACGCCAAGACCATTGACGAAAAGCGTCAGGGCGAAGCCTTCGGTGCTGAATTTGCGCCAAAGAAGCCAGGAGCCAAGCATTTCTACATCGAGAGCTACGGCTGCCAGATGAATTTCTCCGATTCCGAGATCGTAGCCTCTATCTTAGGTGAAGCTGGCTATTCCCCGATCAGGGACATGGAAGCGGCCGACCTGATCCTGGTCAACACCTGTTCCATCCGCGAGAAAGCGGAAGATACCGTGCGCAAGCGCCTAAAGGTTTTCAATAAGATCAAGAAACGGAAGCCCGGCACCACGATCGGTGTACTCGGCTGTATGGCGGAGCGCCTGAAAGCCAAGTTCCTCGAAGAAGAAAAACTAGTTGACCTCGTCGTTGGACCAGACGCCTACCGTGACTTGCCCGGTCTCGTAGCCGGCGCTGAAGACGGCGAAAGAGGCGTCAATGTTCTCCTGAGTCGTGAGGAGACTTACGCCGACATTAGCCCCATCCGCCTGCAGAGTAACGGTGTAACCGCCTTCATCTCCATCATGCGGGGTTGCGACAACATGTGTTCGTTTTGCGTGGTTCCTTTCACCCGTGGCCGCGAACGTAGCCGCTCCGCCTTCAGCATCATCGCCGAAGCTACCAACCTCTTCGATAATGGCTTCCGGGAAGTAACACTCCTGGGCCAAAACGTGGACTCCTACAAATGGAAGAACCCTGAAACCACCAAAGTCGTAAACTTCGCCGAGCTACTGACGATGACCGCCGCAGTTGATCCCAACCTACGCATCCGCTTCAGCACCAGCCACCCAAAAGATATTACCGACGATGTCCTCTACGCCATGCGTGACCACGAGAACGTCTGTAAGTACATCCACCTACCCGTACAGTCCGGCAACAGCCGCATCCTTAACCTAATGAACCGGACGTACACCCGGGAGTGGTACATCGACAAGGTGAACCGCATCTACGAGATCATGCCCAGCTGCGCCATCTCGTCCGACATTATCACCGGATTCTGCACCGAAACCGAAGAGGACCACCAGGACACCCTTAGCATACTTGAGTTCGCCCGCTACAGTATGAGCTACATGTTCTTTTACAGCGAACGCCCCGGCACACCCGCCGCTCGAAAATTTGAGGACGACGTACCGGAAAAGACAAAAAAACGCCGCCTCACGGAAATCATTGAGCTGCAAACTGGCATCAGCCGCGAACTCAATGCCGCTGAAGTTGGCAAGACTTTTAAGGTGCTGATCGAAGGCGATTCTAAAAAGTCTGATCAGGAGTGGAAAGGCCGGACTACACAAAACCGGATGGTTGTATTTCCTAAACGTACCGGAGAGAAGCCGGGAGATTACGTTACGGTTAAGATTATTGACTCCACCAGTGCTACGCTGTTCGGGCAACCGCTCAGCAGCTCTTAAGCTACTGTTCGACAGCTTTCAGGCTGTCCTATCAATAAATCAATCACAGCCTAAAGGCTGTTAAACAGCGGCTTAAAAGCTGCCAACTGTATGGCCAACATCGACACCATAAAACGCCGCTACGGCATCGTCGGACGCTCTCCCATTTTGGAGAACGCCCTTCAAACTGCTGTACGCGTAGCTGCTTCTGATCTTTCCGTGCTCATCATGGGAGAGTCCGGCGTCGGTAAAGAGGTGATGAGCCGTATCATCCATGACAACAGCGCCCGTAAACACCAGAATTTCATCGCCATTAACTGCGGTGCATTACCGGAAGGGACGATCAACTCTGAGCTTTTTGGCCACGTGAAAGGTGCCTACACCAGTTCGGCGGGAGACAGAAAGGGTTATTTTGAAACCCTGGACGGTGGCACGATCTTCCTTGACGAGGTCGGCGAAATGCCCGCCCAGACGCAGACTTACCTACTGCGCGTACTGGAGAACGGAGAATTCATCCGGATGGGTTCCAATAAGGTACAGAGGACCGATGTCCGGGTAGTAGCAGCCACCAACCGGAAGCTGCTGGAACGGGTGCACGACGGCAAATTCAGAGAAGATTTGTACTACCGCCTTTCTACCGTTCCGATCGAAATGCCCAGCCTGCGCGAACGGCCGGAAGATATTTACTTACTCTTCCGCTACTTCGCCAACAATTTTGCTGAGAAACAAAATATCGAAGCTATTCAGCTCGAAGAAGAAGCCCGCTGGTTACTAGAACAGTATACCTGGCCGGGCAACATCCGTGAACTGAAGAACGTAGCGGAGCGCATGAGTATCCTCTCCGAGAAGCGGGAGCTTTCGGCAGTTGACCTTGCCGAATTGATGCCCCAACTGATGAAACGTAACCTACCGGCCATCCGCAGGGAAGACCAGCCGGGTGCATCCGCCAACAACTTACAGGAGCGCGATATTCTCTATAAAGTACTCTTCGATATGAAGGAGGACATGACGCAACTCAAGAACCTAATCGCCGACCTCATCCGCAGCAACAACCTTAGCGTCCGCGATGTAGAGCGGGTACAATCCCTGGCCATGCCGGGTAACTACCCCGCCGCTGCAGCCGAGATTGATCGCTTTGCTGCCGATGCGGGTAATGTGGCTACCGAGGCATACGATTTACGTGATTTAGATGTTAATCCCAAAGTTTCACGAGGTGGCGCGTACGCAGGTGCAGGGAGCGGTTCGAGGCCACGCTCCAACCAGTCCGAGTACGATTCCGGCGATCCCATCATCGTAGACCACGACATGCACCGCGCCTACGCCGAAAGTGAAGTAGTAGATGAAGACCTCAGCCTCGCCAACGCCGAAAAAGAGCTCATCAAAAAAGCCCTCCGCAAGCACAACGGCCGCCGCAAAGAAGCCGCCGCCGAACTCGGCATTAGTGAACGGACACTTTACCGGAAGATTAAGGAGTACGATGTTACGGAATAGACGTGAATAATCACGCGCTACTACGGCGGTCTGGCCCAGCCGCTACAATGGTCCGGTCCTAAAACGCACTAAGTAAAGAAGCCGGAGGCTACTCTAGTGGTCTGTCAATATTGAATTTGTGGGTAAGGTGCTGATGAATTTTGGTGT
>JAPKCQ010000422.1 GCA_026421165.1 Lewinella sp.
CCTTTGGATTGTAACCGTTACGAGAGTGCCGTAGGGCTGTGGGCTGCTGCAGAATATGGTGGGGACTATACCTACTTTCGATTGTACGCTACCTACGCGATGCAGCGCTGGTTTTTCTCGGCGGTTGATTACGCCAGCCTCCGCCCTCCGCGGAGGATTGAGCGGCTGACGCAGGTAGCTTTACGGGCGGTTGGAAGTTCGAGGTGATGACAGACCACTAGGGACACTGTAACTATTTCTTTTTCTTCCCCTTCGGCTTCTGGCCCCGGGTTATGGGTTTTTTATATTTCTTCATCATCTTATCTCTACGGCCTTCACGGACGACAACCTTACTGTTCTTCTCGCTCCTTTCGTGAAAGGCGGCACGCTCCGGGGCTACACGGATGAACTGGGTGTTTTCGGCTACGAATTCAGGCTCTTTCTCCAGGGCTATGAGCACATCGGACAACTCGGTGCCAACGGGGAGGGGGTGGATAGGAACCTCACGACCCATGAGTTTCTCGATACCCTTTTTGAAGTCTGCCTCTTTTTCGGAGACGAACATCAGAGCGACACCTTTCTCTTTAGCCCGGCCGGTACGGCCGACGCGGTGGATGTGCTTTTCGGCATTGTCCGACACGTCGAAGTTTACGACGTGGGTAACGGAGGATACATCAAGGCCACGGGCGACGATATCCGTAGCAATCAGGGCACGGTAGGTTCCATTCTCGAAGGCGGCTACGGTTCCGAAGCGGTTATTCTGGGATTTGTTGGAGTGGATGACGCCGAGGGCTTCGCCGAAAACTGGTTCCAGGCGTTCGTACAGTGCGTCTACCATCCGGCGAGTGCCGGCGAAGACGAGCACTTTTTTCATTTCCGGATGCTCTTTTAATAGTAGTTCCAGGAGGTTGGCCTTGGAGTTGAAGTTTGGCACCTCAAAGGCGTACTGGTCGATGTTCTCCAGCGGCGCGCCGGAGGGGGCAGCTTCAACTACTTCGTAGTAGTCGGTAAACTGACTGATGGTGGTCATTACCTCATCAATCATGGTAGCTGAGAAGAAGAGGTGTTGCCGCTTCTTCGGTAGAAAGTCGACGATGTCGTTGAGTTGAGAGCGGAAGCCCAGGTCGAGCATCTCATCGACCTCGTCGAGCACCAATTGTTTTATGTTTTTAAGCTTGAGAACGCCGTCTTTGAGTAGGTCCCCCAGGCGGCCTGGAGTACCGACGAGTACGTCTACTCCAACTTCGACTTCCGCCTTGTGCTTTTTGATGTTCGTGCCGCCGTAGACCCCGACGACTTCTACGGACATGAATTCTGTCAGCTTTTCTACCTCCTGGGTTACCTGCATCACCAGTTCACGGGTGGGTACGATGATAAGTACCTGTGGAAATGGCGATTTGGTGAACCTCCACAACCGGAGGCAGGGCAACAGATAGGCAAAGGTTTTACCCGTACCTGTCTGGGCGATGCCGATTACGTCGCGGCCAGCCATGATGGGGGCGAAAGACTTTGCCTGGATGGCAGTGGGCTTCGTGATGCCCATCTCGGCTAGGGCACTTTGAAGCTGATTGTTCAGGTTTAGATCGGCGAAGGTCATATCAATAAGGATTATCGAAACTTGCAGTTCGTGTTTCGATTTTTAGGCAGGATATAGGATTAAGAGATGCTTGATTCGATTGGGTAGTTGACGGCCCTTGCTCTTTCATCTAAATTCTGCACCTGCGGCAGCGCCCAAAGGTACGCTAAACGACACAAGCCACCGCTTCCAATTCTACTAAGCAGCCATGGTGTAGCTCGCGGCTGGGAACTACGCAACGAGCAGGGCGGTGGTCTCCGAAAAAGCTTGCGTAGGTGGCGTCAACCTGGTCCCAGTAGGCCACGTCGGGGATATAGATTCTTACGGAGAGTACGTGGTTACGATCGCTGCCTGAATGCGTGAGGAGGTGATCCATTTTTGCGAGGACGAGCTCTAGCTGGGCTTCAATGCCTTCAGGGATATTACCGTCTTCACCTTTTGGGAGCTGGCCGGATAGGTAGAGGGTACCGTTGTGTTCTATTACGGGGCTGTAGTGGCCTTTGGGGGCGAGGATTTCTTTGTTCTGGATTATTTTCATGTTGGTGGGTTTCGGATGAAGGTACTGCGGATGCCGCGAACTTACGATGCTGTACGGTGGGTGTTGCTTCGCACCACGGGCTTTGAAGGGTTGCTCAGGTGGTCCGGAATTTCTCCGGGGGTGCTTATGGTCAATCGCTACGCGATAACCTTCGGTGGAGGTGTGAGGAGGCAGCATAAAAAATGCGGACTCTCTGGAAGGAGAATCCGCATTTTCATTTGTGTTATTGTTCTAGAGTGTAGAAGTAATACCCACAATCTGGTAGGTTCCCTTGATGATTCTCCTTGCCTGCTGCGCTTCTGCTATAGAGGTGAAAGTGCCGGCGTAAACACGGTTGATAAACTGACCATCGGACTTTTTCACCGTGCGGTAAAAAATGTTACTCAGTCCCATTTTTTTGAGCTGGTCTACGCGGGCTTTGGCGTAGGTCTCATTGTTGAAAGCGCCGAGCTGGACAACGTACTGGCGTGCACTTGCCACCGCCGGAGTAGCAACGCCACGTGCCTGGGTGTTGGGTAGAGGACTATAGGTCTGGGGCGTGTAGGTACTCGGCGTATAGGTACGTGCGGGAACGGTGCTAGATTTCTGGTAGCGCTTTACCGTTGACGGTGGAGGGTTAGCCTGAGTGGGCTGTCGTTGTACGGGGGCTGGCTGTTGGTAAACGGGAGCCGGGTTGCTGTAGGCATTTGTAGGCTGGTAAGCCCGGGGCTGGTTATAGCTGGGAGCAGGGGTCGTGGCGGGAGCAGGGTAGCGGCTATAAGTAGGCGGCTGACTGGAAACCGTAACTGGTTGTACTTCGCGGGAAACTACCGATGGTGTATTTGGAGCACTTAGTACTGCGTAGTTTCCAGAAGCCTGGGGCAAGGGAGCACCATAGGCAGTGGGACGATTGTATGTGTTTGACTGGCTCGTCCGGGCAGGAGAACCGTAAGCGGCAGGGCTTTGGGTCTGACCAGCGTAAG
>JAPKCQ010000111.1 GCA_026421165.1 Lewinella sp.
AGTTGGGGCACCGCTCCTCAACCTTTTACTTAACCATACTCCCAACAATAAGCTCAGAAAGATCATAAACCATAGCCTCACTCTCCTTAGCGGTAACGCCGTCAGACATCATGGTAAGGCAGAAGGGGCAGTTGACCGCGATGATATCAGCACCGGTACCCAGCGCCTCGTCGATCCGTTCCATATTGATACGCTTGTCTCCCGCTTCGTCTTCCTTCCACATTTGGGCACCGCCGGCGCCACAGCAGAGGCCGTTGGTTTTGGAGCGCTTCATTTCCACGAGTTGGGTATCAAGGGATTGAAGTACTTCGCGGGGCGCTTCGTAGATGCCGTTGGCGCGGCCGAGGTAGCAGCTGTCATGGTAAGTGATACGCCGGCCTTTGAACTCGCCGCCACCGGTCATCTTGATCCGACCGTTGTCGATCAACTCCTGCAGAAGCTGGGTATGGTGGACAATGTCGTAGTGACCACCGAGGGCTGGATATTCATTCTTGATGGTATTGAAGCAGTGCGGACAGGCCGTTACCATCTTCTTTACGCCGTACATATTCAGCGTTTCGATGTTCTGGAGGGCGGTCATCTGGAAGAGGAATTCGTTTCCGGCACGGCGGGCGGGATCGCCGGTGCAGGCTTCCTCATCTCCGAGCACGGCGAATTCAATACCTGCGGAGGTCAGAATTTCTGCGAAGGCGCGGGTTACCTTTTGGGCCCTGTCGTCGAAGGAACCTGCACAGCCTACCCAGAATAGAATTTCGGGCATTTTGTCTTCGGCGGCAAATTGTGCCATTGTTTTGACCTTCATGGTATCTACTTTTTGTAGCCTGGGAGATGGTTAATTAAAGAATAATTGAAGGAGATCATTACTGCTCCGCCCAAGCAGTACGGCTGGTCCCTACGGACCAAGCTCGCTGCTGGTTTTCAATGGAATTGAACAACGGCAGCCAATCCTGAGGCCCAGCAGCTTCGGTAAGAATTTCGTGGCGGCGCAGCTTCATGATCATTTCCAAGGGGTTAATGAGTATGGGGCAGGCTTCTACACAGGCGTTGCAGGTGGTACAGGCGTGAATTTCTTCGCGGGAGATAAAGTCCCAAAGGTTCTTACCATCGTCGTAGTTGGTGGCAGATACGGGTTGGCTATCGTCTTTAGCAAACTCGGCGTTTCCGGAGCGAATGTTCTCCCCTACTTCTTCGGAGCGATCACGCAAATCCATTACGACTTTTCGGGGGCTTAGTTTTTTACCAGTAATATTGGCGGGACAAACCGACGTACACCGACCACACTCCGTACAGCTGTAGGCACCGAGCAGATCGATGCGGCTCATTTCAAAGATATCATTGGCGCCAAATTCAGGAAGTTCGGCGTTCATGTCGGGCTCAGGCGCATTAGGATCTCCGAGCCCCATCATCGATTTTACCTCATTCATGATCTCGGGCATATTGATCATTTCGCCATTCGGCTTCAGGCGGGAGTACCAAGTATTCGGGAAGGCGAGCATGATGTGCAGGTGCTTCGATCTTGGCAGGTAGTTCAGGAAGAGGAAGACCATGGCGATGTGGCCCCACCAGCCTATTCGTTCCAGCACTTCCAGGGCGCCTTGCTCCAGGCCACCGAAGATTATGGGGCCCATCCAGCTTGTGATTGCCAGGTGGGTATCCGGATAGTGACCAGGATCGAGGCGCTGCAGTACTTCGTCCGTACCGTTCATAGTGAAGATACAGAGAAGGAGAATTAATTCGAAGATTAAGATCAGGTTGGCATCCAGCTTGGGCCAACCAGTCATTTCTGGCTTATTGAATCGGGGGATAAAAAGTATGTTACGGCGTATAAGAAAGATTACCGTTGCGATGAAGGCCAGTACGGAAAGTACTTCGATGGTACTAATGATGAAGGTGTACAGCCCTCCTAGCGGCACGGCAAAGAAGCGGTGTACGCCAAAGATTCCGTCGATAAAAATTTCGACCAGTTCAATCTGAGTGAAGACAAAGGCGACGTAAAGAGTAAAGTGCAGCACTGCAGGAATCAGGCGCTTGAACATCTTCTTCTGCCCCATGGCTACGAGTAACATATTTTTCCAACGATCACCGATGGGGCCTTCTACAGCCTCTTCCTTACCGAGTTGAATGTTGCGGTAGACCTGCCGGAACTGCACGAATGCGTAACCAAAGGCCACCACGGAGACGAGAATAAAAATGATCGACTGTATCATGTGGTCAAAGGTAGACTATGCGGTTGGGGTTGGCAAGGAGATTTTAGCGAAATTTCGCTGGTTAACACCTTGATGTGATTTGTACTTCCGTGTAAATACGGGACAATTTTTCAGCGGCCTCCAAATCACTTGCGTATGAGTGCAAGCAGTAATTCTGACCCCACATGGAAACCCCAGCGCTACAATATATTCAACAAATAAACCGCCAAAAACGAAATCACCGCCAGAGCAAGACCGCCAACAAAAGTATTGTAGCTAATAGTAAGCAGCAGGTATTTCTTATGCATCACAGCACCCAGGTCGTACAAGTCCCTCGCTAGGTCATCGTAAAGGGCATTCTGGTCCAGCTTCATTGTAGACATATAGTCTATGAATTCTCGTTTTTCAAGCTTAAGGAAATTTCCGAAGTAAAGAAGGCTGGCCTCCTTACTCGTGATAAGCTTATCCTTTTTGATCCGGTATTCCGTTACGCTTGGTCGCGCCGAAAAGACGGCAAAGATCACCGCAATCAGTGAGCTGAGCAACAGGCTGATGATGGGTATTAAGAATTCAGGGTTCTCGAAAAAAGTCTCCTCGAAAAAGCTAAGGCTCGCGCCGGAGACCGTGATAACGATCGAAAGGATGATCGTATTAATAGAGATCATCATATTTGCCTTACCGTCCGCAATTTTACTCAAGGTGATGTGGTTTCGGAACGACGTTCGGTACATCGTATCGATACCACGGCCAAAATTTTTGCCCGTCCGGGCCTTCATCTCGTTCTGCGTAATCTTATAATTATCGCTATGCTGGTCGGTAACGTTTTTACGGCGGCGTTTATCAAACTCTTCCCGTCCGAATATGCTCAAGTATTGAAAATGGAGAAGTTTTTCTTGCATTTCCACCCCAAAAGCGATAGGGTCACCCTCCTTACCAGCCCGGGCTTCCCGCTCCATCTGCAACAAATCGTAGCGCCGATCATAACGTTTACGGCCTAACCAGGACCAGGCCGCATCGTGCAAAGCACGAACGGGTAATGGGCTCTCTCTCGTGGCTTTCTGCGCTGCAGGTATCCACTTATCTGCTCCGTTAAGGCTATAATTTTCCTGCTTAGCCCACTCCCGCATTTCAGTCGCCGAGCGCAGCCAAACCTCCTCGTCTCCACCGATAAAACCAAGCGGGTAAAATAATCCGGCAATTTCCAAACGCTCTACCTCTTCCGGACTAAGCCCTTCACCCTTGCCAATTTCAACAACTTTATCTGCTATCTCAACGGAATAAGTAAGGTTATGGAACAAGTAGATTGGTGCTAGTTCCTCGTTGAACCGACGCCTGACATATGCACGTGCTGACGTAAGAACCCTATTTTGATCGCTTGATTCATCGTTTTCCTTTATGTTCTCCTCCTCACTCATGGTATTATTGTTGCTTAACTTTTTCAGCCCCCAGACTTACTTTCCGGCGGAAGGTAACGATTAAAGCCTTTCCTCCCCGGCCTTCGCTACTTATAAACAAATCACCCTTTTTGTTGAAGGTAATTCCTTCCGGCTGGGTGAAAGTCTTTTCTTTTAACAGTTCAATGTGCTTGATATCACTCTCCCGATCAATGACTACCATGATATTACCCACTGAAGCAATGACGTAAATATCACCAGTTAGCGGGTCAACGGCAACCCCGCTAGGCTTTATCTTATAGGGCTTACGCTTACCGTAAACGGCTTCCCCAACGGCGAACTCATCTACATAAAAGCGTGGCTGAGGTTCCAGCTGTTCCGTTGCTAAGTCGACAGCATAAACACCTCGCCGATAGTCATTGTCTTGAGGGTTAAGCCCCTGGTCTTTGGGTACAATCAGTAAGCTGTTCGTTCTCCGATCGTAACAAATACCTTCCGTATCGTTGCGGTAACTAAAGTCCGTTTCCGTTTTCTTCGAGTCGTACTCGTTCTGCCCGGGAACGTACTGTATCCGGTGTACGTCACCATCCCGCTCCAATACATAAATAGAACTGTCTACCCGGCAGATACCCTCGTAGTCACGGTCTTTGCCGAATTTAAAGTCGGCTTTAATGTTACCAGTATTTACATCTACAATGAATAGTTTACCATCCTCATCCTGTACTGCAATGACTTCGTCTTCCGTAAACCAGTTGGCCATGCCACTGATTTCCTCCAGGTCCTTTGGTAGTTCTACCACATTATCCGGCCGTTCAAAATCGTAGCCAAAGTCATAGTCCGGATCAACGTCGTAGTGCTCCAGTTCGGGGGCTTGCGTATAGGTAACCAAGCCGTAGCCTCCGGCGATGAGAACGACTCCACCAAGGATGAGCAAGGACATGAGATTGGGTCTTTCAATAAGGCTCATATATAAGTTTTGGATCAGAAAATCACCCGTAAGGTAGTCCTAGAAGGGGAAGCCTGCGGCAAAAGCAATCCGCTTCTGCTCGCTGTCCTGAAAGTAAGTTAGGCTAAGTATGGTTGCACCGAGCGGAGCAGCCCATAAACCACCACCGTAGCCGACGTGCCATTTGCCACTTTCCTCCTCTCCCTCCAGCCAAACCCGGCCGTAGTCGAAGCCGAGAATGAAGCCGGCCACCGTCGGCGTTTCCTTTTTTCCAAAAGCAAAACCGAGGAACCGAAAATCAATGTTGTGCGTAAAGAGAGTGTTTCCTAAATAACGATCAACACGCGCAGCCCGGTAATTAATACCACCGCCCATACTAGCCAGTTGATAAAACTCAGGACTTCCTTCGTTGTGTTCAAAACTAATTCTGGTGGCAAAGCTGACCCCCTTGCTCATCATCCGGTAGAAGCTGAACTGGCCGCCTACCTTGAAGTTCGTCAGGTCGCTATTGTTCAGGTTCCAGGTTTGCTTCACGTAGAAATCATACTTCAGGCCGTTGTCCGCCATAAGTGGTGTGGCCAGGCTGTTGGCAGAGTAATGCGCTCCAACACCCACATAGTTCTGCTTGCTAAATACACGGTCGGGAATACCGGGAGTGTTGCGTATCAATGCATAGTCGGGTGTACCCTCATCCAGTCCGAAGGACTGGAAAAACGGACCAAGACTAAAGGAGCGGCGACTATTTTCGCCCCGGAACCTTAGCTGGGGATTGATCATCACCTCCTCACGGCGTGCGCGATTGTACTCCAGAATATTGTCATCGTCAAGTCCTTCGGTCTGGCCTTCTTCCGGTTGGCCCACTCCTTCATTTCCAATTCCAAAGAAGTTGGCTACCGAGCCGGGGCTGAAGTAGTACGTCTTGGCTATGAGGTCAGCCCTGCGGCTAAAGAAATCGTTGAAAACCCCATCGTACTTCAGGCGATAAAACCCGTTGGTACTGTAAGTAGCCAGCGCGGTGTGCTGGGTACTAAAAGGGTCCGGTTTGAAACCGCTTAGGGTAGTGGTGAAGCCCATCCCCAACAGTAATCCATCATCTACGTTGAAACCGAATGCCGGAACGGGAGTTGTTGTGTTTGCCTTATACTCTTTAAAGTCGTACTGGTTAAGATCTGGGTGACTGTCGGACGTACGGTTCCTCAGGTTAACCGTATTGCCCTTCATCTTAATCCCTTTTTTCTCGTCGTAGACACGGGCCCTGAGTTTGCCTTCTGCCATCACCATGTCTCCGTCAGTACCACCAATCAGGCGCAGGCCAATCCCGCTGCGGTTTCCACTCAGCATGAAGCGATCGTCTCCATCCAGGCCATAGATGACGACTTCTTTGGTTTCGTTCTTGTGGAATACCCGATCGTAATACTGTTCATCGGCACCACCCTCTTTCTTCGCGTCGTAAAGTTGTACGTGCAGGTCTCCGTTGTCTAAGCCTTTAGCCGAGATGTAATCGTCCTTTTCCGTACCGAGCACGTTCACGCGCACGGCAAGATTGAGGTAGTAATCATCGGCAGCCTTAACCAGCGCCGCGCGGCGTCCCTTCAGCTTTTCGCCGATAAGCTCGTTCTTCAGACTAAATTCCATCACCTCCGCAGGAAAATTACTAAGTGCTTCGTCAATGACATCGTCGACAATTATACTGACAATAACTTCTGCCTGTTCCTTCATTTGCGCTCGTGTAAGCTGGTTAAGAAACACCCGGTCGTTCCACTTACCATTTAGAGACCGCCATTTCACCTTGTCCAATTTCCCGGTAAATGGGCGAAGCTTCCGGGATTCTCCTACGAATACCCGGGCGGCACCGAGCAGGAGGCCATCGTAGTTAGAGTACACCTGGTCCCGATCCCGGGCTACGGCCAGGTAGCGCGTGCGCTGTCCTTCTTTGAAGGCGGCCCAGCGCCACTGGCCCCGGTGGCGATCCCAGTCTCCGATCAATAGGTCGAAAAGCCGGGCGCGGGCGAAGTTTTCGTCGTCCACGAAATGCTTCCAACTCTTACGGACGAGATCGCGCATATCACTGTTGTTGACAATTTTTTTACTGCCCCCAAAGAATTCGGTACCGCTCCAGTCTTCATCAGGGCGCTGCTCCAGCCAGTACATCTCTCCGCCGAAGTTGGTATTAAACACTCCGAGACCGGATTGCTTAGGCACGTAGAAAAGGCCGGGATCAGCCCCCAGTAAACCCAGTTTCTTCTGCATCGTTGGCAAAGTCAAGGGCGCATAAGGATGAACCGATGTAAAGACGTCAGCGACCAGGTCAGCAGCGAAAGATTTTTCCAACATACTGGGAAGGAGCTGGGAGGGGTTCTTCCGCACCGAACGCATTTGGTAAAGGTGGCCGTCTCCACCCGCCGTATGAAGGCTCATTGTCGACATGCCACCTCCACGACGGTAAGGAGTTAGTCCACCGTTAACCTCATCGACGTTGAGTACCGACACTTCAATTGGTACGTTGTACAGACTTCGGTAGTGCCGACCCAGAATCGCTTGCTTCGCGCCAGCGATCGTCTTCTCTCCCGTTTTACCGAGTACGGAAGCCTTAACCATACCTGAGCTGACCTTCTCGTAGGGAACTACCTCAATTTTTTCATCCTGCTGTTGGTTACGGTCTTCAATTATTCGGCGGTAGTATGCGCGGTTTTCATTACCGTCTTCATCAACGGTGTAAAAGCCCGTGAATACAGACCCGTCGGGATAAAAGTCAAGACGGCTATAACCAATCTGCCCGGCCACAAAATTGGCGTTATTCCCCGCGTTAGCAGGGCCACGAATACTTCCGGAGCCAGCCACAATTTGCATATATTCCTTTTCGTGCACAAGCATCATGTTGTGCTCGTGCCCACTCACGAAGATTATATTGGCTTCGTCGTCAATACCAGTTTTAAGTTTATTGATGAACCGTTGGTAGCGCAGGTTCTGCACGTCCTGAGTCCCACCACCAACACCCTGAACGGCGCGGATGATAGACCCAACTACAGGCAGCGGTATATAAGCACCAGGAATTACGTCGGCAAGCGGGAAAAGATGCTGAACCAAGCTAAATTTCCCGCCCCGGTTACCGTTACTCTGCGTCGGGTGGTGCATCATGATAATTTTAACCTGATCGCGGTAACCCTTGATTTCGTCAACCAAAGCAGCCATCATCGCATCGCGGTTACGGTAGTCACAGCCCTCACTTACCTCTTCGTCGCGGGTCCAATCCGCTAGATACCACGCAGTATTGATGCCGATTAGGCCAACCCGCTCGAAGATTTCCTCGTCGTCCGGGCCGGAACATTGTTTGTTCGGCATGAAGTGAACTTTCTTACCAAACTTCTCTTCGTTGTCTTCAAAGTAATCCTCCAGGCGGTCCAAACTACCAAAATCCCCATCACGTCCCAGTTCGTTTTCTCCAGGCGTGTAGAACACCTTTCCAGGAACCTGGCTGAGCAGTTTGCCAATGGCATCGAGTTGGTCCCGTTCCTCTCCGCCTTGTTTGAGCAGCCCCTTTTTTCCGGTAATGTCGCCAAGTAACATCAACGAGCTTTTCTTTTTCCCAGGCGGCATGGCTCGGACCATCGCGTCGAGCGTCGTAAGGCCACGGGCATAGTCATAACCCAGGTCACCGACCATAAACGTAGAGTATTCGGGTTCACCAACGGGTGCTACGCTAGCGGTTAGGCCCGGCTCGTCTTCGAGAGTATGGGCCTGGTAATTAGCACAAGCGGAGAACAAAATTGCGAGTATGATCGGTAGGAGTACCCGTAGTGAGCGGTAAAAAAAAATCAAGGTAAATAAATTCAGTGTTAGAACATAACCTCCTTAAACTCTTAAGGGTTCAGTTACGAGTCACGGAGTGAGTCCGTCACTGAGTTACTAACCCTGTGACCACTCATATCGATTCGCTCATTCGCCTTAAGAGAGCAAGCGTAACGGTGCGTACGGTAGCAACTCTGTGACCTAGCGACTCCGCTAGAAAGGGGCGCGGCCGCAGGTGCAACGAAAGGATAAGAAACATGAACTTACGTTGAGAACATATCCCGGCCTTGGCCTGAACTACGTCATCGTACTTTAGGGTGTTTCTCCAGCAAAACTAAATGATCTACAAGCAAGAGCACGTAGGATTTTGAACAGATCCAAACATTCATAACGAAGCCCATCCGATTCATTCTTCCGTAATAAAAGTGGGCTGGATGGGCTTTATTGTTTGATCATGTTAAATTTTACGATCTTTGCCCCCCATTTGAGTTAACAAGTACCTGTAAGATGAAAAGAATACTTCAATCACTGCTTCTCGTAACCTTCGTTTGCACCTGCGGCCGCGCCCAGGAAAAAATAAATCCAGTTGTTCAGAATTTTGGGGGCGTCTACGCCATTCCCGAAGCAACCATCCGCCCCGATAGTACGATCCAATACAAGATCGTAGTTGATCTGAAAAGCGGAGGTAAAAAACCAAGTGATTACAGCTTCGGCCTGCACAACGTAGCCCGCATGCTGAACCTCCACGAAGTAGGTGGAGGCTTCAATGACCAAATGACCGTCGTACTCGCCATCCACGGAGACGCCACCTTTGCCGTGCTGGACAACGCGGCCTACAAACAAAAATTTGGCATCGACAACCCGAATATTGATCTGATCCGCGAGCTCAAAGTAGCCGGTGTTCAACTTACCGTTTGCGGCCAGTCCCTCATCGCCCGTAAAATCAAATCAATTACGGTCCTTCCAGAAGTAGAAATATCTATTTCGATGCTGACTACTGTGGCTACTTGCCAGATGAAAGGGTTTGCCGTCTTTCAGTTCTGAGTCGCTGAGTTGTTGCCACTCTCTTCGCTACGCTCGTTCGCCCTGGGTGAATAAGCGTAACGAAGAGATTGGTAACAGCGACAGCAACTCAGTAAACCACCAAATCGCAAACTTACTCCTCCAGGACAGCCTGCAGCGTAAGCTCATGCCGAACCATCCACTGCGCCAGGTCACCCCAGTTTTTGCCGTCAACGACAATACCCATTCCTTCGACGCGGCCGAGAACAGTAAAGCCTACACCGCAATGGTGAAGGTGCTCCTCAAGACCTGCGACCTGCGACTCATCAGCAGAAACAACGACGCGGCTCTGCGCTTCGCCGAACAAGAAAGCATCCTTACGGAACGTAGGGTCCGTATTCAGCGTAAAGCCACGGCCACCTTCAAGAGCGGACTCAGTAACGGCCTGGAAAAGGCCACCGTCCGCAACATCGTGCGCTGATTTAATAAGCTCTTTCTGGATCAAGCCGGTAATTGCTTTGTGCAGTTTCAGCTCCGCCTCCAGTTCGAAGTGAGGAACGTGACTGTGTTCAACCTTGTGGATGCGGCGCAGGTACTCGGAACTACCGATGCAGTCCTGGCTGTCACCGACGAGATAAATCACATCGCCCTGGTCCTTGAAACCGAGCGTCATGGTTCGTTTAATATTTTCCACGATCCCCAGCATACCAATGGTCGGGGTTGGGTAAACAGGTTCTACGCGGCCACCTTCGTACTGGCTCTGGTTGTAGAAGCTCACGTTACCTCCGGTAACCGGCGTTCCGAAAGCGCGGCAAGCATCGCCCATGCCCTTGATGGCGTTGACGAACTGGTAAAAGGCCTCCTTATTGTAAGGATTACCGAAATTGAGACAGTTGGTAATGGCCACCGGCTCGCCGCCGGAGCAGACGATGTTACGGGCCGCTTCAGCTACGGCAATCATCGCTCCTTTATAGGGATCGGCGTAGACGTAGGCAGAGTTACAGTCGGTCGTTAACGCAAGGGCCTTAGTGGTTCCTTTAACCCGAACCAGGGCAGCGTCAGATTTTTGGTTTTCGGACATGGAGTTGGTCCGTACCGTACCGTCGTACTGGTCGGTAACCCAAGCTTTAGAGACTAGGTTGGGGCTGATGAAGAGTTCTTCGGCCGTGGCTTTCAGGTCAGCCGGAACCTTGATATCTTCCGCCTTGAAGGCGTCGATCTTGTCCATGTACTTCGGTCGTGCGGTTTCGCGCTCGTAGACCGGAGCTCCGCCGCCGAGGACGAGGGGCTCGGAGGGTACGTCGGCAACGAGTACACCGCCGGCATAGAAGTGTAGGCGACCGGTATCGGTTACTTCACCGATCTCTTCACACTCGAGGTCCCACTTATCAAAGACGGCGAGGAGTTCCTTCTCCATCCCTTTCTTACAGACGATGAGCATCCGTTCCTGGCTTTCGCTGAGGAGGATTTCCCACGGCTTCATATTCGCCTGGCGGGTCGGTACTTTATCGAGGTCGATGCGCATTCCGGTACCGGACTTGGCTGACATCTCGGAGGTAGAGCAGGTGATTCCCGCAGCGCCCATGTCCTGCATTCCGACAACGGCACCGGTTTTGATAACTTCGAGGCTGGCTTCAAGGAGGAGTTTTTCCTGGAAAGGATCACCCACCTGAACGGCCGGGAGGTCGTCGGCACTATCTTCCGTAAGGTCGGCAGAAGAGAAGGTCGCGCCGTGAATACCATCTTTGCCCGTTGCAGAGCCGACGATAAATACGGGGTTGCCAGGGCCATCAGCCGCAGCGGAAACCGTCTCCCCGTGCTTCACCAGACCGACGGACATGGCGTTAACAAGGATATTCTGATTGTAGACCGGGTGGAAAACTACCTCGCCACCGACTACCGGAACACCGAAGCAGTTGCCATAGTCACCGATTCCGCGAACAACACCGTCGACAAGGTGCCTGGTGTGCGGAAGACTAGGATCACCAAAGCGCAGGCTGTTAAGGCTGGCAATCGGCCGCGCGCCCATCGTGAAAATGTCGCGGTGGATACCACCAACACCCGTTGCCGCGCCCTGATAAGGTTCGAGTGCAGACGGGTGGTTGTGCGATTCGATCTTGAAGGCACAGGCAAGTCCGCCGCCAATGTCAACCAATCCGGCATTCTCCTCACCTGCTTCCACCAGCAAACGCTCGCCATCGCGGGGCAACGTCTTCAGCCACATGATGGAGTTTTTGTAGCTACAGTGCTCAGACCACATAACCGAGAAAATACTTAGTTCATTGAAATTGGGCACGCGGCCCATGATCTCGACGATTTTATCGTATTCCGCAGCGGTGAGGCCGAGGTTTTTTGCTACTTCTACGTCTGGTTGGATTTCGTGGGCTGCCGCCATGGGGAAAGGGGAGTTTTGGATAAGCAGCAAAGGTAACAACTGAGGTGGAGAATTAGTGCGTCACCAAGTTGCTACCACACGTTATAGACATGGCATGTATAATAGGTCCTACAGCGTATTTTCACTAGGAGTATTGCTGATAAATTTCTATTTTGGGAGCGCAAACACGGGATATAAAGAACGTTGGAATTAAGATTATTGACCCGCCAGTCGTGTTCTCCTCTCATCTGCCTTACCAATGGCGTCTACCCCGTACGGTAGCAACTCAGTGACGCTCCAACCCAACAACTCAGTTATTACCTTCGTGCCAATGACCGACCCCCAACGCCAGGATGCCTACCGCAAGTACTTCTACCGCCAGCTCGACAAAGTTGCGGAGAACACGAAGTACTCCGAGGTACAACAGGCGTTGGCCCTCCGCCGCCTCATTCTGGAGCTCTTCGAGCGGGCTACGGAGAAGGACAAACTGCACTTCAGCACCAACTTTGCCCGGATCAGTTATGCGGCCCACAAATTCGGGGTGCCGAACGTTCATATTTATCAGGAGCGGCGGTTTCGCCAGCGCAGGCCGTCTAAGTTATCGGCGGAAGAGCTGGCCGATCACCTTACCACCGGTTACCGGGTGGCCACCGAACTCACCCGGGCGTTATTCGGAGGAGCGGTACCTCAGCCCTGGGTGGATTACTTGACGCTGCCCTACCCTACTCCCTACGTAAAGCCTGAAGTTAAGCAGCGTTTCCCCGCCCTGCGGGTCATTGCCGTTGAGTTTGCGGAGGAAGAAGAGCTACTCTACGTACGGGAAGAAGAAAGGCCGGAACAGATTTACAGCATCCCCTACGGTACGGATGACGTACCCAACCCCTTCATCGCCCAGGCCATCGCCATCGTTAAGCAGGTTAGCGGACTACCCCGGGCACTGAACCTTATCAACGCCGAATTGCGCGACGACGGCCACCTTTACCCCTCCCAAATGGTGGTAGAGCCAGATTACCTGATCGACGTAACGGCCGTAGC
>JAPKCQ010000423.1 GCA_026421165.1 Lewinella sp.
CTAGAGAGCTAGTTCCTGATTTCTAGCTTTCTAGTTTTTGATCAAAGGTCTTCCACCACCAGCACGATCGAATCCGCCTGAAGTTCACTCCGGAGGTATTTATCCAGGCGCTCCCGTTCGGCCTTAGCAGCGGATGCCGGAGGGCGCTGGCCGGGGAGGCTGCGGCGCAGGGCCACCAAAGGAATATAGGTGGAAGAATCCTGCAAACTACGCTTGGCGACGAAGACGGATTCTACGCCGGGGAAGGCCAGTTTAAGGCGCGTGGTCAGTGCCTGGTAGCGAACGGAATCGCTGGTAACGGGAATCACTACTTCACGCAATTGCTCTTGCCGGGCAATGACGAAGCCGAGTTGCTGTTCTACGGTACTCAGGCGGGTAGTCTGGTTGTCCATAGTGTTGAGTTTGCTCTGGATACCTGCCATTTGGGAAGCGGTGAAGCTGGTGTCCGTTACGATGCGTGCGCCCTTCAGATTGTAGGGGGCATCGCGCAGAAGATTGGAATAATAGTCGATGCTGTCCCGGTCGAGTAAGCGATTTTTGAGTGGATAAATGAGTAGTGGTTGCCCCTGATTTTTCCGGTTAAATAGGTAAGTGGAATTACTGGTAGGAAAGTACTTCGCGGTGAATTCCCGGGCGGAACGGTCCATGCGTAAATTTCCGATTACGCCGTTGAGTACGAAGGCCCCCGGCAGGATCATGAGCACGCTGACAAACCCAATGATCATCTGGCTGCGGCGTTTGTCTTCCGCGTTAACGTATTTCTTATAGGGAAAGCCTAGCAGGCGGATGATGAGGTAGGCCATTACGGCGATGAAGAAGGAGTTGAGAAAAAATAAGTAACCTGCCCGCCAGAATACGGAAAGACCCTCTGCGGGATTGGAGAAGGCGAGGACGATACCGTAGCCAGCCACACACAAAGGAGGCATCAAAGCCGTTGCGATGGCTACTCCGGGAATGGCGCTCGTCTTATCAAATCGGGTAACGGAAATGATGCCGGCCAGACCACCGAATACCGCGACGAGCGCGTCCAGAATGGTTGGCTCCGTACGTGCCTGCATTTCCTCGGTGAAAACATCGATTGGGGTGAGCGCAAAGTAGATGATACTGGTGATGAGCGCGATGACGATGGCGATGCCGAAATTCTTCAGGGCCTGCCACAGCATGTTGCGGTCGTTGGTACCGATGGCCAGGCCAACGCCCAGGATCGGGTTCATCAGCGGCGATATCAACATCGCCCCGATGATGACAGCGGCGGAGTTAAGGTTCAGGCCCAGACTGGCAATCATGATCGAGCAAACCAACATCCAAGCGTTGGAGCCGCGCATCAATTTGCCGCTTACGATAGATTCGGTGGCGCCCGCGCGGTCGCTGCCCGCGCGAAGGTCCAGGAAATCCTCGAACCACTTACTGATGCTTTGACCCGGTGTTATTTCTGGGGAACCGGACTTTTCTTCTTCTGACACCATGACGGAAAGATAGTAATGTGGTAGTATAGTAATGTAGTACGCTGCCGCATTACTATAAAACGCCGTCGACCATCACCAACCGTCGGTCACTAATTCGCGCAAGTTCCTCGTTATGGGTAACGATGATGAAGGACTGACCAAAATCATCGCGCAGCTTAAAGAGAAGCTTGTGGAGCTCGTCGGAGCTGCCGGAGTCGAGGTTGCCGGAAGGCTCGTCGGCGAAGACGACAGCGGGGGAGTTGATGAGGGCACGGGCCATGGCAACGCGCTGTTGCTCACCGCCACTCATCTGGTTGGGTTTGTGTTCCGCGCGGTCGGCAAGGCCGAGGTAAGACAGCAATTCCATCGCTTTTTTCTGAGCCTCTACGGGGTCTGTTTTTGCAATATAGGCCGGGATACACACATTCTCCAGCGCCGAAAACTCGGGAAGCAGGTGGTGGAACTGGAAGACAAAACCTACTTCTTTATTGCGGAAGGCGGCCAGTTGCCGATCGCTGAGCCCGAATACATCCCGGCCGCCAATGGTGAGACTGCCCCCATCCGGGCGGTCTAATGTGCCGAGAATGTGCAACAACGTACTCTTACCCGCGCCTGATTTTCCGACGATGCTCACGATCTCGCCTTTGCCTACTTCGAGGTCTACACCCCGTAATACTTGAAGGTTACCGTAGGATTTTGTGATGTTTTTTGCTGAGATCATGTTGGTCTTTTAGTCTGTTGGTCTGTCGCGTAAGAAAGAAGTCCCTCGCTCAGACTAGTTAAAGATCACCGTACGGTTGCCGAAGGGTAGTACCCGGTGTTGAAGTTGAAGGTAGATGGCCCGGCTGAGCACGCGTTTTTCTACGTCCTTGCCGATCCGCTTGAGGTCATTGATGCCGTCGCGGTGGCTCACCGGAGCTACGTCTTGAGCGATGATGGGCCCTTCGTCAAGGTCCGCAGTAACGTAGTGGCTGGTAGCTCCGATGAGTTTAACGCCACGGGTGAAGGCGCTATGATACGGACGGGCACCTTTAAATGCCGGTAGGAAGGAATGGTGGATATTGATGATCCGATGGCTGAAGTGCTTGCATAAATCATCCGAGAGAATCTGCATGTAGCGGGCCAGCACTATGAAGTCTGTATCCAATTCTTTAAGCAGGTCTTTTGTTTTTGCTTCTTGATCCGCCTTCGTCTCCTTCGTGATCGGGATGTGGTGAAACGGGATCTCGAAGCGGTCTGCGATGTAGCGGAGTTGCTCGTGGTTGGAAACGATGGCTGGTATTTCGCAGTTGAACTCCCCCGTTCCGTAGCGTTGCAGGATGTCGTAGAGGCAGTGACTGGCCTTGCTCACAAACAAAACCATTCTTGGCTTTCGCTCCGTGAATTTCAAGGACCACTTCATGTTGTAAGTTGCACCGATCAGGGTATTGAAGTAGTCGTTGATCTTTTCTTTGGGGATCACGAAGTTCGTCAGGTCCCACTCGATGCGCATGAAGAAGTGGTTCAGGTGCTGGTCCACATGCTGGTCGAGGTCAAGGATATTTCCCCGGTTCTTGTGGACGAATTCGGTGACCAGGGCGACGAGGCCGGGT
>JAPKCQ010000112.1 GCA_026421165.1 Lewinella sp.
TTCCTCGGAGCGGGAGCTCCTCGACCTTGGAGTGTCTCTTAGTTCCTCGGAGCGGGAGCTCCTCGACCTTGGAGTGTCTCTTGAAACCTTTCTTTGCACCAGCGGCCGCGCAGAAAAATTGACGTCCACCAGCAAAAGGCCCATAAATTGAACTGAGTCATTGTTTGCAAACGTTACCTTTACTATGCATTTTTACGAATAACTATCTCTATGTTTCGCCACTTTACGACCTTCTGCCTCACGCTTTTGTCCTGTACGCTTTTTGCGCAAATGGTCGCACCAGATGCCACTATTAGTTACGGTAATGAGTGGATTAATTACGACCAGACCCACCTTCGTGTTCAGGTAGCCGAAGACGGTATGTACCGTATTGCTGCGGCCGACATCAATGCGGCTGGGCTTAACGGCGACCTCGTCCTTTACCATAACGGTGAAGTAGTGCCCCTGCAAGTGAACAGCAACGAGAGTATTGTTTTTTACGGCGCAAAGAACCGGGGTAAAATGGACCGTCATCTCTGGCCGGACCCGGAGGCGAACCAACTGAACGATCGCTATAGCATGCATTCCGATACGGCGGCCTACTACCTCACCACGGGCACTGGCCAACTATACGAGGAAACGAGTTCCGGCGGCGGCACCGTCGCTTCTTCTATTTTGCGCCGTTCGGAGCAGGTGTTCAGCGAACATATGGTTAAGAATTTTTTCCGCAGCGGCGGCATCAGCATTTACTATTCGCACTACGACAAAGCGGAAGGGTTTGGGCAGCGCAGTAGTGGCGATTTACTTTCCAGTAACGGTAATACAGAAAGCACCATTCCGCTGTCTTTGCCTGCAGCCAACGGACAGCCTGCTACGCTCGACGTCCGTTTCGGCACGGCTTTTGGCAACCACGAGGTGGAAATCAGCGCCGACGGAACGGTATTGACGGCACCCGTACGATCGGGCTGGGGGGTCATCCGCGAGCAGACAACTTTCACTCCATCGGGTGAAGAAACCACCATTTCCCTGAAGGGCATTCGCGAAGACCGGGACAAACCGAACGTAGCGTGGGTGGCCGTGACCTACCCCGCTGAGCCAGCCTACGACGAGGAGCTTACCGCTTTCACCATCCCTGCGTCTACTACGGCAACTCAGGTCAATTTCACAAATTTGGGCGCGGCCGCAGGTGCAGAGGGAAGGATAACGAGCTATGCCCCCACAACTGGCAACATCGTCTCCGCCGAAGTAGCGGCAAGCGGTAACGCGGTAATGACCTTCCCCGCCGCCAGCTCCGACGTAACCTACCAGCTGGTTGTTCGCAACTCGGACCTTAAAGCGCCCCTTACCCAGTCCATCAACTTCTCCTCTACCCTACCCCCCGACAACGCCAACTACATCATGCTCACCAGTCGCCGGTTACACGGCACTGCCGTGGATCAGATGGCGGATTACCGGCGCTCTGTGGCAGGCGGCAGCTACAAGGTCGAGGTCGTCGACGTAGAAGACCTTTACGACGAGTTTGGCTACGGTATCCCTAACCACCCGGTAGCTGTGCGCAATTACCTCTCTGCGGCAAAGCTGATCGCTTCGGAGCTGCAGTACCTTTTCATTATTGGTAAAGGGCGAGAATACCGTGATGTACGAACGACTGAAGACCTTATCCAGGGCCTTCCCACCTACTTTATCCCATCTTTTGGCTCTCCCGCTTCAGACAATCTGCTAGCCGCCAGGCTAGGAGAAATCACTCCCCAACTTTCCGTCGGTCGCCTTTCCGCCATCAACGAAGATGAAGTTTCTATATATTTAGACAAGCTCCGCGAAGTCGAGGAACAGATCAACTTGGGTGGGCAGACCATCGCTGACCGTGACTGGCAGAAGCAGGTTATGCACCTGGGAGGAGGCACGAGCGCCGGCGAGCAATCCAGCATCAAAAGCCGGCTGAACATTATGAATAGAACCATTGAGGCAAGTAATATGGCCGCCAATGTCACTTCCTTTTTCAAGACCAGCTCGGAGCCCATCGAAGACAGCCGCCAGGGTGCCATTTTCGACCGCATCAACGACGGTCTGGCCATCCTCACCTTCATGGGTCACTCCAGTAGCCAGACCTTTGACTTCAGTATCGACGATCCGGCCAACTATAGAAATAAAGGCAAGTACCCCTTCATGCTTAGCTTAGGTTGTTACTCGGGCGATGCCTTCACGGAGCAACGCAGCATCAGTGAGCGTTTCATCTTTCTGCGGGACAAGGGAGCTATTGCCTTTGCTGCGTCCAAGGGCATCGGCTATATTTCGGCCCTGGGGACCTGGGGCCAGGAGCTGTTCAACAACATCGGTACCGAGAACTATGGTGAAGGCATCGGTGATGCTATGCGGAACACCATCCAGCAATTCAGTACTACCTCCAATTTCACGCTGGGTATCCTGCTGGAGCAGTTTGCGCTTAGTGGCGATCCTGCTTACCGCTTGCATCCTCGGCCTGGGGCTGACTTTGTTGTTGACCCCGCTTCTATTTCTTTTGATCCGGACGTTGTGCCTGCGCAGGACGAAACCTATACCATCAACCTACGCCTCCTCAACCTGGGCACCAAGGCGGGTTCAGACAGCATGAACCTCCGCTTCCGGCAGGAGCTCCCTTCCGGTGAAGTGGTGGAACTAAAAACCGAACGCGTGGCCGTTCCGACCTATGACGGTATGATCTCGGTCGTACTGCCTAACCCGGGCATTGTTGCTGTGGGCCAGAACCGTATTTTTGTTACCGTAGACCAGGATAACGAAATCGCGGAACTCCCCTCTCCCGCTGCGGAACTGAACAATGAGCTGGAAACTGGTGGGCAGTCGGGAATTCCGCTGACCTTCATTGCGAATACGGCTAAAGTTGCTTTCCCGCCTCGCTACGCGGTGATTGGTGGTGAGTTGGAGTTCATCGCCTCGACAACTAACGTTCTTGCCCCAGAACGGGACTACCTTATTCAGGTTTCTTCCGATCGCAAGTTCAACACTTTGCTGGCCAACGACAGGGTTAACAGCCCCGGCGGCGTGATCCGCTACCGGCCAACCTTTGCTCCAGCAGACAGTACGACCTATTACTGGCGAATCAGCCCGGACAGTATTTCCACGGAAGGTGCAGGCTTCATCTGGAGTGAGAGTTCGTTTACCTGGGCAGCTGATCAGCCTGACGATAGGATTGGTTGGGCGATGCAGGATATGGGGCAGACTATTGATGGGGAGTTTGAGAACGTATTGGCGGACAGTACTGCTTTTGGATGGAGCTTTTCTAGAAGTGTTACCGATATCAAGATATTCAATGCGCTTTACCAGGGTCGCTCAATGCCCCGGTTTGAATACAACGGGCAACGCTTAAATTCTCCTCATCAATGGAATACTTTATCCGGTATTCAAGTGATCATAGTTGATAGTACCAATAGTACAAAATGGTATATAAACCCGGGTATGGGAGAGTATAACACTCGTCCTAGAGTAAGTGATAGTTGGGATTTCGACACCAGAACGGCAGAAGGACGGGCCGGTTTCATTCAACTCATGACTGAATTTGTACCCGACGGCACCTACGTGATGCTTTATTCCGCACAACGTGGTAGTAGTATCGAGTACGTGAATAACGGCTGGCTGACAGACTCCATAAGCTTGGGTACAACCATATACGATGTACTTGAGGCGGAAGGTGCGTTGCAAGTCAGAGGACTAAGTGAAATTGGATCCGTCCCCTATTTATTCTCTTTTCAAAAAGGAATGGGGCCAATTAGTGAAGCACTGGCAGGGTCTCAGACGGACACAATCGTCATGCAAGCCAGTATTCTCGAAAACTGGCCCCAGGGTAAATGGCGAACAGCGGACGCAGGTCCAGCACTTTCATGGGATAATGTTGAAGCTTCTTTATCCGCCATACATTTAAACGAGAATGATAGCATCATAATCAAGGTAATGGGTCGAAATACGGACGGTGTAGACATCTTGATTCACGAGCAGGAATACCTTCACCTACAGAACAGAAAGCTTTCTATTGACATTACTGACGTTAGCCCTACTGAATTCCCCTTTCTTTGGGCCGAGCTAGAATTTTTCGACGAGGAAGACAGGAATACTCCCACCGTTGACTTCCTTTATTTCAACTTTACCTCTCCCGGAGATGCAGCTATTAATCCTGCTATTTCCATCAGCCTACCAGATTCAGTTGACCAGGGCCAGGAACTGGTCATTAATGCTGGTTACGAAAACATCTCGCGAATTGGTATGGATAGCCTGTTGGTAGAGCTCACGGTAGTTGATGCGGCCAACAACATCACGACTTTCACCCAAAAGAAAGCTCCCTTGGCATCCGGAGCTACCGGCCAGTTCACCTTCAATCTTCCGAGTGAAGCGTTTTCTGAGGGCTTTAGCTACAATGTAATGCTCAATCCCCGCCAGGATCAGCCGGAGAATGTCCTCTTCAATAATATTTTGAATTCCCGGGTAAAGGTGGGTACCGACCTGATCGATCCGGATTTACAAATATTTTTTGACGGAATGCGCATCAATAACGGCGACCTGGTAAGCGCTAAGCCTGAAATACATATCCTTCTGAAGGATGAAAATCGCTACCTGGCCCTGAACGACACCTCCGCCTATTTCCTGGAGCTGACCTTCCCCGATGACCAGCAAAGTGGCCAGAGCGGAAGGCAGGAACGTATTCCATTTTCGGACTCCAGGATTGAGTACTTGCCGGCTACTACGGCAAATAATACCGCTGAAATTTTCTTCCGGCCCTCCCTGACTACAAACGGGAAGTATACCATTGAGGTAGTTGGGCAAGACCGTAGTTCCAATTTCTCTGGCGCCCTTTCCCTACGCAAGGATTTTGAGGTCATCAATGAACAGATGGTAGCCAATGTACTTACCTACCCCAATCCTTTCACTACTCAGACACGCTTTGTTTATACCCTGACCGGCAATGAGGTTCCTGATGTATTCCGCATTCAAATCATGACGGTCTCCGGGCGGGTGGTTCGGGACATCGATTTAGCGGCCAGTGAAGCGCTGAGAATTGGCACTCACCAAACAAACTTTGCTTGGGACGGTACCGATGAGTACGGAGATATGCTGGCCAACGGCGTTTATCTCTACCGGGTAATCACTACTGACAGTTCGGGGAGTGCACTCGAG
Organism: Lewinella sp.; assembly: GCA_026421165.1. Classification (GTDB taxonomy): domain Bacteria; phylum Bacteroidota; class Bacteroidia; order Chitinophagales; family Saprospiraceae; genus Neolewinella. Next base: position 5,143 of record JAPKCQ010000112.1, read on the forward strand.
AAGTACGACACTGGTACGGATCAGTTTTTTGCGCGAGAAATGGGAAAGGTGGTATTGATCAGGTAATTTTATCAATCATTGCTGGCTCGCATCCCTGCTTAATAAAAGTAGTCAAAAGCGGTTTCTCACACGGCGACAAGCAAGGCCAGAAATATAGAATTTAATGACAAAACCCCTTAGCTTAACTATTGTAATTTGCACTTATGATCGGGACCGTCTGCTCAGAAAGTGCCTATCGGCTTTAGATCGACAATCGACCCCACGAGATTATTTTGAAATTTTAGTCATTGACAATAAAGGGACTGCAGCTTGCCGAAAGGCCTGTATAGAATTTGATGTTCGGTATGTTCACGAGGCTAAAACCGGCTTAAGCCACGCGAGAAACACGGGTTATGAAAACACAAAAACCCAGTGGGTTTTATACTTAGACGACGACGGCATACCCAATGAAGATTTGATTGAGCAATTTGGCGTCGCCACTTCCAATCCAGACATTAAAATCATCGGAGGCCGGTATAGCCATTATTTTGAACAGGATGCTCCTAAATGGATACACAACTATTACCAGGGGTTTTATGAGGCTACAGATAGCGACCGCCTAACTAAATTGAAGCCTGGAGAGCATTTAAGTGGTGGAATAATGGCCATAAGCAAATCCTTACTCGTTGAAACAGGTGGCTTCAACCCAGATCTCGGCATGTCCGGAAAACGATTCGGTTATGGTGAAGAAAATGAGGTACAGGATAAAATCAGAAACCTAGGTTACCATATCTTTTACCACCCGGGCATGAAAATGAGTCATCTTGTTCAGCCACACAAGCACTCTATGAGAAGTAGGATTCAAATGGCTTACGCTCACGGTAGGGACGCGACCGTATCGGTGCAGAAAAATAAGTCAATCGAATTCGCCAAGGATGTTATACGAATTGTGTTTATTACTGTTCCTTATGATATTGGCCGAATACTCTTCAGACCAAATTTCAGGTGGCAAAATGGAATTATCAGTACTCTCGGCAAACTTGCTGCCGCGCTAGGCAGGTTACAGGACCGAAACACACCGCTACTAAATGATGATACAGAAATCAATCAAAAGAACACTTAGCCACTTTCAATCGGACCTGCGCCAACTCTTGCGAAACCGGGTTTTTCTAAAAAAAACAGGTTTTGCCTACTATAATTTCTGGCAAAATGGAGAAATTAAGGATACTTGGTTTTATCGATTCCTACAACGGCCTGCCCTTCAACATCTGAACAACCAAAAAACCATCGGCGTCTACTCCGTATTTGGGCGCCGGAGAATCATAAAACTAAGCCACCCTGGCCTAAAGATTTTTCTGAGCGGAGAGAACCTAGTAAACCATCCTTCCTACTTCGACTACGGCGGGAAAGACATCCATTTATCCCTTGGGTTTGACCATTCTTCGGAAGCTAAGCGTCACTTACGGTTCCCGCTCTGGTTGATCGACTGTTTTCCACCAGATGCAACATTAGAGACCATTAAAGACCTCCTCTACCAATGGGAGCAACGCCGCCTCAACGTCAAACACCGTATTCCCGGAGCCACCCTACTCGCTCGCCATGACACCAATGGTCAAAGGTCTATTATTGGGGACATCGCCAGTCAACACCTCTCGGTGATTTACCCCGGCCCCTTCCGTAGAAACGTTGCGCAAGAGCTTAAAGGGTATGAGGAAAAACTGGCTTACATTGGTCGATATCCATTCAATATCTGCCCCGAGAATACCAATGCCGAAGGCTACGTTACTGAAAAACTATTCCACGCGATGATGGCGGGTTGCATACCCGTGTATTGGGGAGCCGACAACTGCCCCGAACCAGCTATCATAAACCCCAAGGCAATTGTATTTTATGATCCGTTACGTCCGGAAAAATTATCCAAAGAAATCCAGTACCTTTCCCAGGATGAGAACACTCTGGCCAGCTGGTCCGACCAGCCATATTTTCTGCAAAATGCTGCTAGCCATATTTATGACTTCTACTTGCAGTTGGAGAATAAAATTAAAGACTTACATAAATGATTCACAAACCCCACTTCACCTCCTCTTAAGCCCTATCGTATAGTACACACGTCATAAGAGTGGTGCTTATCTTTACCATCCCAATCAAAGAATGAGCCAATCTTGTCAGTTTCAACCATCATACCCGTTTTCAATGCTGCAAACACGCTCGCTACGACAGTGAAGTCTGTCTTGGATCAGACCTACGCCAGCATCAAGATAATTGCGATTGACAATAACTCTGATGACGCAAGCCTTAACATTTTACGAAAACTGTCTGAAGAAAATCCAGGCAGGCTAACCATCGCCAAATGTATCACCCAAGGTGCATGCCCGGCACGCAACCTTGGCCTTCAACTGACCAAGGCTGATTGGATACAATTTCTGGATGCTGACGACACCCTCGATCCAAACAAAATCAGTCATCAGCTTAAACGTATCTCCCCGGATACCCAATGGATCATCGGGGGGTACAGCATCGTAAGTCCAGGGCAGGAGGACATCGTCAACATCCCCCACGAAGACCCATGGAAAGGGCTGGTCTATCAGTACCAAATCGGTTGTACCCACGCCAACATGTACAGAAGGGAAGCACTAGAAGCCGTTGGCGGCTGGGATGAGGCGCTACCCGACAATGACGATCCCAACCTACACTTCGAACTACTAAAATCAGGGCTAAAGTACCAGATCATCCCCGAAGTGCTAAGCTTTTACCACCAGCATTCCTCACCGAACAGGTTAAGTACTAAAGCGCCCATTGCGGGCAACCTCCGTCGCATTGATCTCCTGGAACGGGTAAATGATTACCTGTGCAACAACCGACCAAAGTATTGGAATACCGAGAAGAACTATTTCCTGGCCGCACTGCTTCGGGCACTTCGTATTCTGGCCACACACGACCTGGATAAAGCGGCGGCACAATTCGAACGGCTCTTCGAAGCAAACAAGATTGCCCTAGATTTACCTGGCCAGTCGATCATCAGCCAAAAGCTTCTGCGTGTCTACCGGATCGTCGGGTTCCGTACCGTCGAAAGAATCAGGCTACGCTCCGCCAGCCTGCTACCAATGGCTTTGAAGGAATGGTTTAAACGATGACCGCAAAGGGCCTTACCTTTAGGCTACGCTAATCCAACCAGTTCGTGTCCCCAACCTTCTCCGTAGTCATCCCGACCTACAACCGGGCCAGCCACCTACCCGCCGCCATAGACAGTGTCCTGGCTCAAAGTCGTGTGGACTGGGAGCTCATCATCGTAGACGACGGCTCAAGAGACAACACCAAAGAGCTTGTACGCCCTTTCACCAATGATCCACGCATCCGGTACCACTACCAGGAGAACAGAGAACTCAATGGTGCGCGGAATACGGGCGTCAGACTGGCCCGGGGTACTTACTGTTGCTTTCTGGACGATGACGATAATTATGAGGCCGGTCACCTCGAAGCACTTACCCAAGCCATTACGGCAACCGGGGGGAAACACGGAATTTACCGTACCAATATGCGGATCACCGGGGGCGGTATCGACCTGATTTCCTTACCGTTCGAGAATGATAGAGATGCTTTGGTTCAACTTTGGCAGACACCACGCAACCTGCTACCACTGGCTATACGGCGGGACTTGCTCGTCCGGCAACCATTTAATGAAGACGATCTTTTGATCGATGACTTCATCTGGTTGAATACCGCATTAATACACACTACCCTCTTTCAGGCGGATGCGACTACGACCAACTATATTCAGCATAAAACCAACAGGACAAAGCTATACCACTCTATTGACCTGCTGCCCAAAATCGTTGCCCGACTGGAGCAGGCTTATAAAATCCCCGGGATAGAAAACCGGGTTGATAAATCTCTCCTCCACCTAAGAATCCAACACCAACATATGCACCTGGCTAGGCAGATCGGTCGGCGGGGAGGCCGGTTAAAGGCCCTTAAAGTGTGGTATGAAGGCGTTCGTCGGGGAGGCATTCAACCAGTACGAAATGTACTAAAGACGCTGGCTGTTTTGATAATTCGATGAAGACTCTTCAAGTCGCCAAGACCCTTAACGGTAATGATATTTACGGGGTGGCCCATTAGACCCAAGACTAGACTTTTTGAAGCACTGCTCCTTTACCCCTTCCCCGGCACCCGCGTTCGCGCCCTAAAAAATCCTCCGTTCTTTACCCCTCCACCTTCCGAACAAAAAACCGATGATCAGCAGAATACCGCCCCGGCCCGGTAATCAACAGCACAACACCGGCAACCACGTACATCAGCGGTAGGGCCATCTTTCCCCAACCATCGTCGCCGTGGGTAATAAAAGCGGCCACCAGCATTGTGATCATGAAGGGAATGCACGCAAGGCGCGTGAAAAAACCAGCAGCAATAAGGATACCACAAATGAACTCGCCGAATACGGCAAGCACCAGGCTAACGCCCATACCAAGGCCCAATGGATCGGCAAAAGTCATGTCGCCGCTGAAGACCTTCATCAGTTTAGGCCATCCGTGCACAAAGGCCATTTCCAAACCGAACCATATTCGTAGGATAAGCAGGCCGAGGTCAATATTTCCGTTTGTCATGTATAGTGGTATTTACTCCCCTAAATATAAGGGACGCCGTGTAAATAAAAAACCTGAAGACAGTACCTAGTATACGAACTAGGTGCTGTCTTCAGGTAATAGATCAATGCCTCCCGGGCATAGAAAAAGGCAGACGCACCGGTTGCTACAACTCTCTACCCTTGCTGCGTTTCCGCCCTGGGGGAGTTCAAGAGGAGCTAACCGTGCGCTGCCCAAGCGCAAAGGTAGTTCGTTAGTCTTTTAGAATGTTAGTCTTTTGGTCTTTTTTTCAGCTAGTCGAAAGGTTCTTAGCACAACTTATTGAATGCGAAGGCCCTAAGCCTCTAAAATTCTAACGGTCTATACAGACTAACGAACCAACGGTCTATGTAATAAGATTCATCTCATCATCCCACTCCGCCTGCACGTCCCGCTTGCTCTGGTCTACGTACTTGTCGAGGTACTTCGGGTCGTAGGCGAGGCCGTGCTTATCCAGCACTTCCTGCGGTACGCCATCCCAGACGTTGGGAGCATTACCTTGGTAATCAAGCGTTTTGATGCCTTTCTTACTGGTAAAGTAGCCGGTCAGTGTCAGATAGCGCACGCGATCAAAGAACTTTGATCCAGCTTCGAACTCGGTGCCCTCAGCCTCTTCAGGGTAAGCGATATCGTCCACGATCTGGATACGTTCGGCTTCGGTTAGTTCAGAGAAGTAGCGACCGAAACGCTGGCCTGCTTCAATGTTGAGCCAGCCAAGGCCGCCGCGCAGGATGTTCTGGTGATAATCCGGCAGATCAAGAGAGATAAACTCGAAGAAGTCCACCACGCCTGTGTCCGTAGCTTTAGGCTCGGTATCAGTACCGGGAGTAATGATATCTGCCAGGATGCCAAGGTCTATCTTTTCAGGCTCGTTAAAGAAGGAGTCGTTGGCGATGCGGGCGTCGTGCTTCAGCTCGTGAGGTAAGCGCAGGCCGTAGCCAGCAGCTTTCGCTTCGGTGACTTTTGCCAAATCGGCCGGGGCTTCACAGGCGGTGGCCTGACTGAGGAGTGCCGCGCCAGCCGCACCGGCCAGTAAGTTTTTAATTGTAGTTCTGCGATCCATCAGATGTTCATTTTTTTGCGTTCGGAGATGATGTGGTCGGCGGCGCGCATCGCCAGGGCCATGATGGTCCAGGTCGGATTCTTGTCCGCTTGTGAAGTAAAGACCGAGGCGTCGGCCAGGTACACGTTCGGCACCTCGTGCAGGGCGCTATGCCGGTTGGTAACGCCTTGTTTAGGGTCGTCGTGCATCCGGGCGGTGCCTACCTCGTGGATGATTGCTCCAGGAGCTAAAAGCCCGTGGTCGTTCTCATAAGACGGGATTTCATCATCGAAAAGCTTACCGCCCATTCCCGTCAGGATTTCCCGAATAGATTCGTGCATGTGCTTGGCCTGCAGCCGTTCGTGGTCGCTCCATTTGTAGTGAAAGCGCAGCGTTGGGATGCCCCACTCGTCCACTTTACCCGGATTGACCTCGCAGTAGTTGTCGTAAAGAGCCACCGCTTCGCCACGACCGGCGAAACCAACAACGGCTCCGTAGTGCGCGCGCACGTCCTTCATCAGTGGGTTACCGTAGCCGCCGGGCTTGAAGCCCATCATTTTCTGGATGGCTTTATGGCCACCACCAAAGCCGTAGCTCGGCATGCCCATGCCTCCGTACACCTCCAGGTGATAGCCACGGGGGAAGTCCAGCTTCTTATCCTTACCCCACCAAGGTGCGTAGACGTGCATACCGCCCACGCCGTCTTCGTTGTAGCGGTCGCGGTCCATCAGGCTAGGAATGAAGGCATTGGTACCGGCACCAGTACTATCGTGCAGGTAGCGGCCCAGGGTACCGGAGCCGTTGCCCAGGCCATTATCCTGACCGGGGGCCTTAGAATTCATGAGCAGGCGGGCCGTTTCGCAGGCCGAGGCGGCCAGCACGATTACCTTGCCTTTGATCTGGTATTCGCGGCGGTCGTCCTTACTGATGTAGCTCACTGCGGTAGCTTTGCCACTAGCATCGGTGATTACCTCGCGGGCCATGGAATTGACGTAAAGGTCGACCTGGCCGCCCTTGCCTTCTTTTCCGTTCTTGATAGCTGGAAAGACCAGTACCGTACCGGCGCTGAAATCAGCGTACACTGAACAGGCACGGGAACACTGTCCGCAGTAGAAACAAACGCCGCGGTCTTTATTGATGCGTTTGGTCACCATACTCAGGCGGCCGGGGTACATCGGGACGCCCGCTTTACTGGCTCCCTTTACCGCCAATAGTTCGTGTAGACGTGGTTTCGGAGGCGGTAGGAAGAAGCCGTCGGGATCGTTGGCCAGCCCTTCGTTTGTCCCAAAAACACCAACCATTTTATCAAGCTTATCATAATAAGGCTTGAGTTCGTCGTAGCGGATCGGCCAGTTTTCTCCAAGACCATCAATGTCCTTACGGTGAAAATCGTCGGGACCGAAGCGAAGACTAATGCGGCCCCAGTGATTGGTACGCCCACCAAGCACGCGGGTTCGCCACCAACTAAACTTTGTATCGTCGATAGTATCATACGGTTCACCAGGGATTTCCCAGCCGGAGAGGCCAGCATGAAAATCACCGAAGGAGCGCAGGGTTCCGGCACCCCGGCGAGGGCTTTCCCAAGGCCAGCGAAGCTGGGTCTTCTGCGCAGGATCGGCGGGGTCAAAATAAGGCCCAGCTTCAATGATCGCAATGTTGAGACCCGCTTTAGCGAGTCTGTTGGCGGTCATGCCGCCCCCGGCGCCGGAGCCTACGATTACGGCGTCGTATTCTTTGTCGTTCTTTTTTATTTGCACGAATATGGTTTTTAATAGCGCCAATATAAGGACAGTATTGTAGAATTCGGTAATCATTTTTTTTATTTATTACCCGTTTAAACTAGTAAATTAAGAATGTGAGCGCGGCCGCAGGTGCGAT
>JAPKCQ010000005.1 GCA_026421165.1 Lewinella sp.
ATGACGCACCTTCTGACGACGAAAGTCGTGGACGAGGTCGTGGGCGCAACCAGGACGATGCACCTTCTGACGATGAAAATCGTGGACGAGGTCGTGGGCGCAACCAGGACGATGCACCTTCTGACGATGAAAATCGTGGACGAGGTCGCAGCCGTCAAACATCGGATGATCAACCCGGAGATGCCCGTAGCCGTGGAAAACCTCGTGCACCCCGCGAAGATCGTGACGCTAACAAGAACAACGACGAACAAAATGATACTCCCGTTCGCGGCCGCGGCCGCTCCGGAAACGAACCCTTGGAAAACTACGAGCGTCGGGGTCGCTACGAAGACCGTGATCAAAACAATCGCAGCAGCCGCAACGAACGTGAAAGCGACTATCCGAACGATCGGAACAATGACCGGAACCAAAATCAAAACGATCGTGGTAACCGCCAGGAACGCGGAAATAGCCGACCCGAGCGTAAGCAAGAGTATAAGCTTGACGGCCTAGTTTCTTCCTCCGGTATCCTAGAAATGATGCCCGACGGTTACGGCTTCCTGCGCAGTCCTGATTATAACTACCTCACCAGCCCAGACGACATTTACGTCAGCCCTCAGCAAGTGAAGCAGTTTGGCCTACGGACGGGTGATACCGTTCAGGGCCCGGTAAAACCACCGAAAGAAGGCGAGAAGTACTTCGCTCTTTTGGAAGTAGACCTCATCAACGGTGTCGAGCCAGCACGAATGCGTGACCGCGTTCCTTTCGACTACCTCACCGCCCAGTTCCCAACCGAAAAGTTCACCCTTAGCGGTCGTCCAGACGGCAAAGACTACGGTATGCGCCTCATCGATCTGTTCACGCCGATCGGTAAAGGCCAACGTGGCCTCATCGTCTCCCAGCCAAAATCTGGTAAGACCTTCCTGCTTAAGGACGTCGCCAACGCCATCGCCAAGAACCACCCTGACACCTACCTCATCGTTCTCCTCGTAGACGAACGCCCCGAGGAAGTAACCGACATGAAGCGCAGCGTGAAGGCTGAAGTCGTTAGCTCTACCTTCGACGAGCCGGCCGAAAACCACGTCCGCGTAGCCAACGTAGTACTTGAAAAAGCCAAACGCATGGTTGAGTCTGGCCACGATGTCTGCATCCTGCTCGACTCTGTCACCCGCCTGGCCCGCGCCTACAACACCGTTCAGCCAAGCTCCGGCAAGATCCTATCCGGTGGTGTGGAAGCCAACGCCCTACAGAAGCCCAAGAAATTCTTCGGTGCCGCTCGTAACATCGATGGCGGCGGCTCGCTGACCATCCTGGCGACCGCTCTGATTGACACTGGCTCCAAGATGGACCAGGTGATCTTCGAAGAATTCAAAGGTACCGGTAACATGGAGCTCCAGCTCGACCGCTTCCTGGCCAATAAGCGTATGTACCCGAGCATCGACTTCACTAAGTCCAGCACCCGCCGCGACGACCTTCTGCTCGACCGCGACGTACTCCAGCGTATGTTCGTACTTCGCAACCACCTGGCCGACATGAAGCCGGAAGAAGCCTTCCAGTTCCTGATGCGCCACATGAAGTCTACTAATTCTAACGATGAGTTCATAACCTCTATGAATAGTTAAATGATAGCTGGTGGTTCTTATTTGTCGCAGAGGCTTGGCCGCTTTGCTCCCTGCGCCTCTGCGACAAACAAGAACCACCAGCCACCACGCCAGACAAAAAAAATCCCTGAACCGAAAGAAATCGGTTCGGGGATTTTATATGTTTGGGGCAGAAACTGAACCCTACTCTATTCTTGTTTATTCACCACAACCTAACTCCCTTGCCATTATATTTTTACATTCTTATCTTTTCACTCCCGTTCGTGAGCATAGGTGCTCAAGAGGTTAGTTCTCCCGAGGACGCCATACTTACCTACCGAAAAATCATCCTTGAGGATGCTGCGCAACTTGCGCTTTTTCAGGGCATCTTTAGAAGGTGTGTCCAGGACCTTGAAGACGAGTTCGGATGCGTATGCCTGCTGAACTCAATCTATTTAGGTTTTGAATCACGTGGCCAGGACTGGAATGCCGTATTGTATCAATCGGGAAGGGGTTATCCGGAAATCACCTTTATTGAGGAGATGCACGTGGAAGAAATCGCTGCTATAATTAATTTTAACAGGCTGATTTCCACACAACTCAAAAAGGTAATTGAGCCTACCAGCCCGTACTCTATAATAAAAAGCAGCGCTACGATTCAATTACTGGACATCATGAATTTACATTCTGGCGACCGGGTAGCTGTGATTCAGCAAGGCGAAGACATCATCGGTGAACTGATTGCAACTACAGGCCTGGACAAAGAAGTAGTGATCTACGGCCCCAACCGCTGGCAGATTGAATCCCTATTCAACCTATCTCCGGTCAGTTCTGAACCTTCTTGGAAAACGCCTCGCTACGTTTACAAAGAGGATTTAAAAATAAGTAGCCAGTACAACCATGATAAGGTCCTATTAAATGAAGTCTTGCAACACAACAAGAGTATGAAGCCAATGCTAAGACAGATGACTTCAGTACTGGAAATGAATGACGAAGTTATCGTTTTTGAGCATATTGGCGGCAGCTGCACCCACGGCTCAGACTGCAAGGAGGCCAAATCCTCAGAAGATATTGAGCGGCTGTTTACCTCGCGGTCTTTTCGACTTATTGACAGGAAAGAGGCTGGTCATTACCTTCTGGCAAGGTTTAAGTACGCCCCTTTCTAGTCATCCGTATTATCAAGCGTGCTTTACTTTCTTCCCCTTTACCCCCCTAATCATGACTACAGTCCTCCCCCTAACCTTCAACCCAGTAGCCGAAAACACCTACATCGTCTACGACAACGACAGCCGTGAAGCCATCATCTTCGACCCCGGCTGCTTCACCAACGCTGAAGAGTCAGAACTCAGCCGGGCGATCGAAGACCTGAAGCTGAAACCCGTAAAGCTGATCAACACCCACTGCCACTTCGACCACATTTTCGGCAACGACTACGTGGTGAAAAAATACGGCTTAAAGCTTGGCATCCATGAGCTGGAGCGAGACATTCTGCAAGCAGCTCCGGTGGTAGTGAATATGTACGGTCTTCCGCCGATGACGCCTTCACCCCCTGCGGATTACTTCATCGCCGAAGGAGAGGCCATCACCCTCGGCGACACGACTTTCGATGTACTCTTCTGTCCCGGCCACTCCCCGGGAAGCATCTGTTTTCACAACGCGCAGGAGGATTACCTCATCGCCGGCGACGTACTCTTCGACGGTTCCATCGGGCGGACGGACCTACCCGGTGGCGATCACCAGACCCTCCTCGGTTCCATTTTGACGAAGCTGATGCCTTTGCCTGATAAAACCGTCGTCTGGCCGGGGCATGGCGGTAAGACGACGATTGGTAAGGAACGTGGCAGCAATCCATTTTTGACGTAGATTATTCAAGCTGGAATGGCGCGTCCCTTAGTCTGAGGCCTACCCCCCATATTCCTTAAATCGGTTTTTAAGTAGTCTACCGAAGCCCTCTAACCTCCTTTGCACCTGCGGCCGCGCCCATATTCGTACCTTGCGCGAATAAGCCCTTGTCTTGATAAAAAAGCGCAACATAGAGAGGTTTGTCGTCTTGCTCTGCCTGCTGTTGCTGGCGGCAGGAAGCGTGTGCGCCCAGTCAGCCGAAGAGTTAAAAGCGAAACGGCAGCGATTACAGAAAGAACTGCGGCAAACGAATCAGCGCCTATCTGCCACCCGCGCCCGCCGCGGTGCCGCCGTGGGCCAGGCCAGTCTTATCCGACAACAGATCGAGCAGCGCACGGAACTACTAGAAACCCTACACGCTGAGGCTGACCGTGACGCGACCCGCTTGCACCGGGATTCTAACGTGGTTGTTTCTCTAACTGACGATCTGAGCCGGATGGGTCGAGAATACGGCAGCGCCCTACGGGCCGCTAATCGCGCCCGGCTTAGCAACGGCTGGCTTGCCTTTATGCTCAACGCCAGCGGCTTCAACGATGCTTTCCTTCGCGTCGTGTACCTACGCCAATACCGCGAATACCGCCGTCGCCAGGCCCGTTTGATCCAGCAAACCCGCTCGTCACTCAATGAGCGGATTATAGTCCTGGAGGAACAACGTATTGAGCAGGATTCTCTGCTGTATAACGCCGAAGACCAGGCCGGCACCCTGCGTGAAGAGCTCATCATCCAGACGGGAATCGTCAATAAACTTTCCTCCAGCGAAAAAAAATTACTCGCTAAAGTACGGAAGCAGCAACAGCAAAGCGAACGACTAAACCAGGAAATTCGTGCCACCATTAGCAGGGCCATTGCCAGCGACGAACGCAAGGCGAAAGTTGGCAACAAAGCAGGAACAGTGGCCTCTGACCCTTCCTCCGTCGGCAGCTCAATCAGCAGACGGAAAGGAAAATTAGGGTGGCCGGTACGCGGTAAGGTCGTCCGCCGTTTCGGTACCCAACCCCACCCTGATGTGCCTTCCGTAAAGATTCAAAACAGCGGGATCGATATCGACGCCGGAGCCAGTGAAACAGTAGAGGCCGTTTTTGCAGGAGAAGTCATCAGCCTACGAACAATCCCCGGGCTACACAATGTGATCATGATTCGCCACGGTAGTTTTTACACCGTTTATTCCAACGTAGAACACCCCAGAGTGAAGACGGGCGAAAGTGTGCAAGCCGGGCAACAACTTGGCCTGACCACACCCGAGGGTGATGCGCTACACTTTGAGCTTTGGAAAGGGAAGATTCCTTTGGACCCGGCCTCCTGGTTGATACGGTAGTAGTGTGGGAATATAAGTAAGAAGACGAATTTAACCATCACAAGAATGTTGCGTTTCGGCTTCGCTCGGCGATCAGCCAGTGTTAACTAATCCCTAGCAAAACGGCCGCCGAGCGAGATCAAGGCGGTAGTTGAAGATGATATTTACTATCGTCCACGCTACCGGATGATATAGTGACTCCTACAACCCACAGGCAACCACTAAAGAATAGCCGCACCTCCCCAAAGAGAAAGCGCAGCCACACCAATAGCATTGAGTAAAAAAGAAATAGCTCGTTAGGCCGTCTGCCGAAAGGGCGTCAGCGCGGTTTTTTTCTGTGCGAGCAGCTCGGGCGTGAGTGCTTCGAAGCGATAGCCGAGGTCAGCGTAGTGCTTCAGCAGGCGCGGCAGCACGGCACGGACGGTTTCTTCGGCCTTAAGGCTATCGTGAAAAACGACAATACTTCCCGAGCGGGCGTTTCGTACTACGTTATTGAAGCAGTCGTCGGCCGAAAGTTCGGGATCAAAATCACCGGAGAGGACGTCCCACATCACAACCTCATAGTGGCGGGTTAAGAACTGGGCCTGAGCTGGCTTGAGCCGCCCGTAGGGTGGTCGGAAAAGTGAGCTCTTCACCTGCAGTGCGCAGTGGCGTACATCGTGGAAGTAGGGTACGTTTTCTGACTTCCAACCATCGAGGTGGTGCATAGTATGGTTGCCGACGGTGTGGCCAGCGTTGAGCGTGGCTTCCATCAGTTCAGGATAGCGGCGGGCGTTATTGCCTACACAAAAGAATGTGGCCTTCGCGTTGAAGACAGCGAGTTGCTCCTGAATCCAGGGCGTTACCTGAGGAATCGGTCCGTCATCAAAGGTGAAGTAAATAACGGAAGCGTCTTTTGGAGTTTCTACCTTCCAATGGAAGTTGGGAAAAAGCTTCTGGATTACGCTCGGTGTTTTAATAAGATACATGTTTGAAGAATAAATTGGATTCGATTATGAGATTACAACGCCCAATAAGACCATGGAAGTTACCTGCCATGCTTAAAAGGATTTGCATCTTTAAGTGCTTACGTTCCGCCTTGATAAAAATTGATAAAACGTGTAATTACCGGCCCATGAAAACTTCCGGTGTTGATTCTGCCATTGTAGCGAAAGAAAGGATTTGAAGGGGCTTCGGTGATTGTGCAAAACGAATCCGCTACCTTTGCCCACGCTATGGAGTAGTATGCTATATACGTAACAAACGTAATTGTAGCTTATTTCGCTGCCTGCAAAATAAAAATTTGTATAACCACCACTTCGCTTAATTACAACCCCCATGACTCCCGTTCGCGTCCGATTTGCCCCATCTCCCACCGGTCCGTTGCACATTGGCGGCCTACGTACGGCCCTCTACAACTACCTGCTTGCCCGAAAAACGGGCGGTATTTTCGTCCTTAGAATAGAGGATACCGACCAAAAGCGCTACGTCGAGGGTGCCGAAGCTTACATTATGGAGGCCCTAGAATGGTGTGGTATCAGCCCGGACGAGGGTCCACAAAAGGGAGGTAATTACGGTCCCTATCGCCAAAGTGAGCGCCAGGAAATTTATGCAGTACATGTAAAAACCCTATTGGCCAACGGCTCAGCATACTATGCCTTCGATTCAGAGGAGGAACTTAACGACCGCCGGGATGCCGAAAAAGCAGCCGGTAACCACAACTTCCGCTACGATGCATCGACGCGAATGAGTATGCGCAATAGTTTGACTCTGAAGAAAAATGAAGTGGAAAAACTATTAGCGGACAACACACCCTACGTGGTACGTTTTCGTATTGACACGGGCAATACCGTTAATTTCTCCGACAGCGTCCGCGAGAGTATGAGCTTCCAAACCTCAGAGCTCGGCGACCAGGTACTGATGAAGGCCGACGGCCTGCCCACTTACCACCTGGCCAACATCGTAGATGACCATCTGATGGAAATCACCCACGTCATCCGGGGTGAGGAATGGCTACCGAGTACCGCCCTACACGTGCTGCTTTACCGTGCCTTTGGGTGGGAAGACACTATGCCTATTTTCGCCCACCTACCGCTGCTGCTCAATCCTGACGGAAAGGGCAAGCTGAGTAAGCGCGACGGGGCGAAATTCGGATTCCCCGTATTCCCGCTACGTTACGAAGATAAGGTGAAAGACGAGGTCGCTGCCGGCTTTCGCGAGGACGGCTTCCTCCCGGAAGCCCTCATCAACTTCCTGGCCCTCCTGGGGTGGAACCCCGGCACCGAGCAGGAAATATTCTCGCTAAAGGAGCTCGTTTCTGCCTTCGATATGAAGCGCATCAATAAGAGCGGCGCACGTTTTGACATCGAAAAAGGAAGGTGGTTCAACCAACAGTACCTAATTGCCCAAAGCGGTGCCGAGTTGGCACCACTAGTACAAACGGAATTCAGTAAACAAGGCTTTGAACTTAGTGCCGGCAAGGCCGCGCAGGTCGCTGGCTTGCTAAAAGAGCGAGTACACCTATTACCTGAATTCTTTAGCAGCGGTCGTTATTTCGTCGCTCCTGTGGAAATATACGATGAGAAGACCATCCGTAAAAAGTGGAAGCCCGACAACCGGGTCAAGTTCGACAATCTGGCCGACGTACTAGCCGGTCATGACGACTGGACCGCGGCCTCCGTCAAGGCCGTCGTTGTAGCTTTCATGAATGACAATGAACTTGGGTTTGGTGCCGTGCTGCCCATCATCCGCATTGCCCTAAGCGGCTCCGTTCAGGGGCCGGACGCCTTTGATATGCTGGAAGCTATTGGTCAGGACACCGCGGTAAAGCGCTTGCGAAAGAGCTATGACTTATTTACCTCAATTAAGGGAGGCTAAACCAGCAGCAGGGTGGCCAGGTATTCAATTATTAGCCTCCCAATAAAACCACGTAACTAACTCGTATATTTGTGTAGTCTACGCGGTCATTCCCCCCACCGCTATTTACAAACTGATTTTAAGCTTTTAATCCCAATGACTATTTACCGACTCCGTACCAGGCGGAGGCAATGAGCACGAAACCGTGTCTCAGGCTCACCAACGTTCCCACCCATCCCTTTTTTCCCATCGTAACCTCCCCACGGCATGAACCGCATCCCCGTTTGCACTACCAACAGGTGGCAATTGCTACAATTTGTCATCGCCTTTTTCTTTTTTTCCTTTGCCCAGTCAATAAGTGCCCAAAACGGTACGCTCGTTTTCATTGATGATGCACCGGATGATACTACGGTAGACTGCTTCGGCGACCTACCCGATTCCCCTAACTTACGTGCAGTCGAGACAGTAGGGCCTGGTGTTTTTGATACCATTGAGGTTGAATCTATCGACAAGATAAGTGACCTAGACGCCCCCTGCATCGGCGGTAGCATACTCCGCATATGGGAAAGGGAAGGTGAATCCAACACCATCAGAGAGGAGCAGGTAATCACCTTCGGTCCTGCATCAGAAGGCAATGCACCTACTTTCAAAACGTCCCTTCTTCCCCCTTTCCGGGACACTGTAGACTGCCGGCTGGTGAACGAAGCCGGAGACCCCGCTAGCTACGACCGCTGGTTGGGAGACCGTAGAGTAGCCGTTACTGCAGCCGTCCGAATGGACTGCGCTCCGATCGTTTCGGTCCTGGACGATGCGCCCGACACCCTCATAAACTTCGCCTGCAACGACACACTGAAGGTCCTCTTCATTGCCACAGATCTTTGCGGGGATACCGCCTCACTAGCCTTTTATTACGTTACCGTGGACACCGCAGCCCCAGTCATCATTGGTGCGGTAAACGACTCCTTCCGGTTGAGCTGTTCCGATCAGGTCCCTATCATTCCGGAGGTAACCATTGAAGATTGCGACACTTCAGCAACCTTCATGTTTACAGAAACCACCACCCAGCTTATGGACGGCACCTGCCGGGAATACAACTACGACGTGCGCCGCTCGTGGATAGCAACGGATCGTTGCGGGCTCACATCGGTTGTGCGCCAACTCATTGAAGTTCGAGATACCGAAGTACCCGACTTCGTGAGCCCCACCACCGTCAACTTACGTTGTGATCAAGATCCGGAAGACCTTAGTATCACCGGCCAACCAACTAATTTTAGCGACGATTGTACGCAGGTTGACTTACTCGACGTAGCTTTTTTCGACGAAGTCATCACCATCGGAACCTGCCCCGTCCGTTTCAATGTAAACAGAACATGGAGAGTGACGGACGCCTGCGGCAACAGCCGTATTCGCGTTCAGCAAATCAGGGTTCGGGATGAGCTATCCCCAAACTACGACGCGCCTCCGTCACAGGTATCCGTCAGCTGCGTAGATTATGAGAACACGGACATCACCGGCACCCCTTTTAACCTCTTCGACAATTGCGACCCTACGGTCAACATTTCCTACGAAGACGAGATTACCCCCGGCGATTGTCCTGGCAACTTCCAGGTTTCCCGGGAATGGCGAATCTTTGATGATTGCGGCAACGATGAATTTTTCACCCAGCTACTGACGGTAACGGACACCAGCGCACCAGTAATAATTAATGCGCCTGAAGACCTAATCACCAGTTGCAACAGTGGCACGACACAGCAATTCCGCTTCAACGTGTGGCTCGGCGAACTCGGCGGAGCCCGCTTCAACGATAATTGTACCAGTGAAGATGACTTGACGATCACCATTGTCAAGTCCGGTACAGACAGTTTCCCACTCCTACCGGACATCAACTGTACGGAGGCCGACGGAACAGTTCGACGAATTTCGGTAGACATCATCGTGGCGGATAACTGCGGGAACACCACGATAACAACGATGCAATACCGGCAAGTCGATGAGCAGCCGATCAATATTTTTGACTGTCCGATCAGCCAAGTAATCCCCACGGACCCCGGGCTTTGTTCAGCGGGAGTGGCTTTACCTCCGCCTACTATTCAGGACCAGTGCTCCAGCGGTACGCCCTTCCAGTTGAACCTACGCGACACCGTGGAAATCACCAGTGCTGCGATGAACCAGGCGGAGCTTGGTTCCGTCCCTGTTGACCCATTAGAATTTAACCTTGTCATCCCTACCGAATTGCCCGTAAATGGGTTTACCACGGGCCGCTATACCATTACACTAGAGAACGTGGATGCCGAAGGAGACGATGAGTTCTTCTTCATTTACGCCGAAGACGGTACGCTGCTAGGTACGACCAAGCAGGGCAACGTTCAGTGTGAAACAGTTGTTACGTTCGACAGCATAACGCCGGTACAGTTCACCCGTTTCGCTAACGACGGCATCATAACTTTTCGCCTTGAACCCAACATCCCTACAGGGCAGCCCGGCACCTTTGCCATCAATAATTTATGTGACGGCGGAAGCCGTGCATTTATCCACCTGCAGCAGGCTGTTTTCCGCCTTACGGAGATCACCTACGAGGTGAACATAGACGGAAACGGTTTCACCCTAGTGGACCCGATTGACACCGTCTTCACCCGCCTCGACGTTGGTCTCCACCAGGTTATTTACCGGGGAACCGATTGTGGCGGAAGTGTAGACGAATGCAGCTTCACCCTCACCATCGAGGACCAGGAGCCTCCCGTAGTCACCTGCCCAGACGATATCGAAGTAGTACTCAATTCCGATAGCTGCGTATTCACCCTGGAAATGCCGCTGCCCCTAAGTATAACGGACAACTGTAACCCTTACACAGTTACGACGGAGACCTTTCCCTCCAATGGTGAGCTACTACTCTTCCCCTTCAATTCCGATCCTAATCTCAATAGTTTCCAGGCCGGTGCTGTCTTCGCAGACCTGACCAACATCCCAACCAGCCTGGCAGACAGTGTGGATATTGACGTGCGCTTCGTCGGTAATTTCGGCAACCCACGGGCTAGTTTGAATGTGGTCTTACCCGACGGAACGATTCTCGGTTCTTCAGTTCAGGGCGACGCAAGCTGTTCGGGAGAAGGCACCCTGCACCTGCGCGCCGCCGCCCAAAATATTCTCGACCAGGCGGACGCCAATGGTAATTTACGTCTCACCCTCCAGCCAACCGTAGTCACCGTGCCCCCCGGCCAGGAGGGCGATGGCGTTACTCCATGTGATGAAGACGACATCACGGTAGAAGGTGACGACGATGGTATTTCTGGAGCTGCCGTAACTGTAAGCTACCGTACTCTTTTTCCCAGCTATTTCACTACCGGGGCAACCGTGACGCAGACCCAATCGACCTCACCCTCGAACCCCATACCCCGGTTAGTATTTAACCAAGGCCTAACGGACTTTTCCTATCGGGTAACGGATATGAGTGGCAACTCCGACACCTGTTCTTTTACCGTAACGGTACGGGATACTACCCCACCGATAGCAATTTGCATCCCGACTACCGTTTTCGTAGACCCTTCCGGGTTACTTCCGGTTACGGTAGATCCAGCTACGATTGGCAGCAACAGTTCAGACAACTGTTCAATCGACACCATGACGCTGAGCCCCAACGTGTTTTCCTGTGACCAATACGGTCAGACAGTGACCGTGTCTTTGGTGCTTACGGATGTTTCGGGCAATCAAGCTGCTTGTACGACCATCGTCAGTATCGCCCCGCTGGCACCGGCGCCAACGGCCAGTACTTCTATTTGTAATGGAGACACCCTACGCCTGTTTGCGAACCCACCAAGCACCGCGGAGCCAGGACAGACCATTTATACTTTCCAGTGGTTCTCGCCCACCGGAAACCTGATCAGCACAACAGAAAATCCCGTAATTCCGGGTGTGGACGAAAGCCAAGAAGGAGCTTACCGGGTAATCGCCAAAGGGCTTACCGGCTGCAGTGCTGAAGCTTTTGTAAATATCGATATTGGCAATATTCCGTCTGTGCCTATAATTGAGGCGCCGCAGCGGGTGTGTATTGGTGACGATGCCGCGCTGACTTCGGTTTCAAGTTACTCGGGCCAAGTACGCTACGAATGGTTCCGCGGTCAACCCGGAGCCGGAGTATTACTTGGTGAGAGCATGGTGGCCACCTTCTCCACCCCTTTCGCCGAAGGGTCTCAGACCGGTAACTTTTACGCGATTGCTTACGTAAACGGCTGCAAGTCGGCACCATCAAATATTGTAACCGTTGGTACGGTGGAACAACCTACTGTAAGCCTTCTGGAAGAAAGCCGGAAAACCTGTGAACTCGGTACTTTTACCCTTACTGCTCAGGGGATGCCATCCCTGTCCTACGTCTGGACCGGCCCTAACGACTTCAGCTTTGTAGGCCGGACGATCACCATCGAGGACGTCCAAACTGACGATGCCGGCACCTACACCGTACGTTCCGTACGTTCGGAAGGCTGTTTCAGCGAACCAGCTTTCATTGAACTTATCGTGCTACCGGCGGGGACGGGTACTACTTTGCTACCTGTCGCTCCTGTTTGTCCTTCGGACACGCTGGTTCTTGAAGCTGCGGACGGGGGCGGAACCAATTACTTATTCTCTGGGCCTAATGGGTTTATGTTTGAGACGGACGAACCTGTACTGCGCATCGCACCGGTTACTTCTAACATAACAGGAGAGTGGACCGTTCGTATTGGACGCAGTGGCTGCCCATCTGCTCCTAGTGAGTCC
The DNA here is from genome assembly GCA_026421165.1 of Lewinella sp. Lineage (GTDB taxonomy): Bacteria > Bacteroidota > Bacteroidia > Chitinophagales > Saprospiraceae > Neolewinella. Next base: position 12,340 of record JAPKCQ010000005.1, read on the forward strand.
GTTTTCGTGAGCCTTGGTACCAGTCCGAATCCAACGGTGTTTACCATTCCCGATCCGGTTTGCACGGGCAACGATCTGATTCTGCAGGGCGGAAGTAATATAGCTGGTAGTAGTTACAGTTGGTCAGGCCCGGATGGTTTTATCGCTGAGGGTATCGCGGTAAATATTCCTGATGTGGACACCTCTGCAAACGGAGATTATGTACTTACCGTCACCTCCCCTTTCGGCTGTTTTGCGCAAGATACACTGAACGTAGCCGTACTGCCGGGGATCACGATTGACTCCATCAATGTCTCCTCTGGCCGCTGCCTTTCGGGTGGGGAGCTCGTAAGTTTATCTGCATCCGTCACTCCACTTCTACCAGCGGAAGGTGATTATATTTACCGCTGGACCGGGCCGGAAGGCACCAGTGGCAACGATACACTTACCATTCCCAACGTCAGTCTGGCGTCTAACGGGACCTACACGCTACAGATGGAGGACGCCAACGGCTGTATTTCCCGTCGTTTCAGTATGAACGTGGAGTTTGACTTTGCTCCTGCTCAGCCAGCTACTCCATTCACTGAATCCGGAGTGACTTCCGTTTGCGAAGGTGCCAACCTCGATTTAATGACTAATGACTTTGGCTTCGGTGTGACCTATCTCTGGCGCCTTGGAGACGGAACGGTTATTCCAACCAACAGCAATAGTCTTACCCTACAGAATGTAGAGGCCAATCTCTCCGGCATCTACACCGTTCGGGTGCTCCGAGGCGGCTGTACGTCACTTCCTTCTGAGGGCAGGATGATTACGATAACGGCTTTCCCGGCCATCACCGTTTCGGCCAACGACCCGGCATGTGGTGGCCAGCCGATTAATTTCCAAGCGACAGACCTGGCTGGTGCAACCTACGCTTGGCGTGGGCCAAACAACTTCAGCTCAAGCCTTCCAAATCCGACGATCGTCAGTGCCGACGCCGCAGTACATGCAGGTACTTACAGTGTGATAGCTACGCAAAACGGATGCTCCTCGGATACCGTATTTGTGGAGGTGTCCGTACTTCCGACTCCGGGGGTTCCTGTAGCGCAGCCGGTTAGCCCGATTTGCCTTAGCGATTCTGATGCAGCCCTTCTACTTAGCGTGAACCCCAATACTGCTACCGAAGGAGCTACTTATAGCTGGTTCATTCAGGAAGGGCAGGTTCAGGTCGGTGAGGCCACCAGTTCTCAGAATATTGAAATCACAGACTTCGGTCTTTTCGATAGTGGTGGTTTATTTGGTTTCAGTGTTCGTGCCAGTTTGAACGGATGTACCAGTAATCTTTCCGCCCCGGTCAACATACGACTAGATGCGACAGACGACTTCCAGCCTAACGCCGGGCGGGACACGCTGGTTTGTGAAGGACTTTTCCTCCTTGATGCGTTTCCTGGAGGTACCGGTACTGGACGCTGGTCTTTAGTGGAAGGTATAGGAGACATTAACATCATCAATCCGACCTCACGGATAACGGCAGTGCAGGGCCTAACCCAATTTGGCGGCCCGTACCAGTTCGCCTGGACGCTCTCTAACGGCAGCTGCCTCAACTACGCTGCCGATACGATTACCCTCACGGTTACCGACGGTGAAGAAGCCGTAGCCGGAGACAACGTCCTGGCCTGCATCCGTGAAGAAGTTCGCCTGAACGCAACAGCCGTCACCACTACCGGTAGCCGCGGCAGCTGGAGCCAAGCCCTTGCCCAGGACATCCTCGGCGTAGTGATCGTTTCTCCTACCGACCCAAACACCCTTATCCAGGGTATGCAGGCTGATAACATCTACTCCTTCACCTGGACGGTGACGAGTAACTGTGGCGTCAAAGAAGACGTAGTGGTCGTCAACGTAAGTGATCCGACTCCGTTTGCCGGCGCCGATGAAACGATTTGTAATGACGACCGTAGCACCGTTCTTTCTGCCGACGAGCCAACCATAGGTTCCGCAGGTCGTTGGCTCACGCCAGCAGCTGATATGACCATCGTTGATCCGGAAAGCCCCACAACAATGGTTATCGGCTTGGTTCCCGGCCGTAACCTTTTCATTTGGGAGGCGGACGAAGGCTTCTGCGGCGACCGCTCGCGGGATACCTTGGTGATCACCTACGCAGAACCACCCCAAGCCCGAGACGACGAGTACGACGTTGACTTCCAGAGTAGCGTAACTTTTGATCCGCTGGAGAATGACATCATCCCGGACGGGACTTCCGTTTCCTTCGGCGGACTTCCGATGGGAGTGACCCTCACCGATAACGGTGACGGGACCTTCACGTTTAAAGCTCCGGCTAACTTTGCGGGTGAGCTTGCGCTCGATTATACGGTAAGCAGCACAGGCTGCTCAACCGCAACCGCAACCGTCTTTTTCCTCGTTGGAAAAGACGCTGATTGTGTCGCGCCAAACATTTTCACCCCCAACGATGATGGTATGAATGACCTATTCATAGTGCCCTGCTTACTCAATACGGACGATTTTCCCAACAGCCAGGTAACGTTCTACAACCAGTGGGGAGATGAGGTTTTCCGTAGCGGTAAACCTTATCTGAGCGACTGGGACGGCACCTACCAAGGTAATCAGCTTCCGGTAGCCACTTATTTCTACACCATTGACTTTGGCGGTGCGCGTAATGGCGCCACCGGTTCGGTCAGAATTGAACGCTAATCGCCATGACTAAAGCGAACCAACTTATCACCATATTGCTGTTCTTATCGTTGGCCGTTTGTGCTCAGCAAGACGCGCAATACACGCAGTTTATGTATAATAAACTAAACTTTAATCCAGCGGTGGCTGGCTCTCCGGAATCAACCTTACTTCAGATTACGGCCCGTCAGCAGTGGCTAGGACTTGAGGAGGCTCCGAGCAGCCAACTGGTTAGTTTCAACACACCGCTCACTGCGGCCGGCACGGGTGTGGCGGCGCGGCTGAGCCGAGTAACTATCGGACTGGAGCAGCAGTACAATGTGGAAGCCAGCTATGCCTACCGCTTTGCAATCGGGCGGGGTACACGGTTGGGAATCGGGCTTTCCGCTTCCGCGCGCTACTTCAACATCGATTATCCGAACGCGCGGCCGACCCAGGGTGGCGGAGTTGATATGGCCATTCCCGGAGCCACGGAGTCTAAGGTTGTACCTAATTTCGGTGCAGGGCTTTACTTGGAAGGGCCAAATTACTACGTAGGCCTGAGTTTACCCCGATTGCTGGAAAGCAATATTGACCTTGGCGACGAGGTAACGATTATCTCCCGCGAGGCGCGCCATTATTACTTTATGGGCGGCATCAAGTTCGCATTGTCCGAGAAGCTGGCTATTGAACCGCAAATACTGGCCAAGTTTGTAAACGGTGCTCCTTTCGATGCTGATTTCAACGTTACGGCGCACATTGGCCAGAACCTATTCACCGGAATGTCCTATCGTCTGGGAGGTAACGGGGGAGGTGAAAGTGCGAGCATTCTTGCCGGCCTCTACCTTTCCGAAAAACTATCGATGTGTATGGCCTATGACCTTGGTCTTAGCGACCTGAAGGCTTCGCAGAACGGTAGTATAGAACTGGTGGTGGCATATTCCATTGGGGGCCGTAGTGCTCCGGGTACGGTGGTAGATCCACGAAATCTTTAAGGCTACTCGTACTTATAAGTAGGTATATTGATGGAATTTGGGGCCGCGGCCGCAGGTGCAGAGAAAGTTGGACGCCCAGTCGTCTAACGACTTTGGTCTCGAGGGGTAAACCAACCGTACCCTTCACCCGCGGCCGCGTCCTAAAACGCTTCAACAATCCTATTCCCGTCAAAACATGCCCATACTGCAACCAAAGAACGTAAAAGCCCTTTGAGATGACGACTTTTGTCGTCAGTAAAAAAAATGCTATGAGCCAACCAACCTTCTTTTCCCTACCGATCAGTTCCATCCAGCCGGAAACAGATAAGGCAATTACCGTCTCTTTTAAGCCCGCCGCCGCTGATGCCGAGCACTTTGAATTCCTCGCGGGTCAGTACCTAACGTTGAAGTTTCTGGTTCACGGAAAGGAAGAGCGCCGTGCCTACAGCATGTGCTCCGCACCTTACGAAGACGAAATCGCCGTTACAGTAAAGCGGGTAGAAGGCGGTATCGTAAGCAACTATATCGCCGATAACCTCAAGGTGGGAGATATGGTGGAAATGATGCCGCCCCAAGGTCGATTCATGGCAAAGCCTGACCCCGCCGGACGCCGCGACTACTATCTTTTTGGCGCAGGTAGCGGAATAACGCCATTGATGTCGATCACTCGTGAATTACTGGAACAGGAGCCAAAATCGCGCATTCACCTGCTCTACGGTAACCGTGATGAAGAGAATATCATCTTCGAAAAACAACTGCAAACACTAGAAGAACGCCACAAAGGCCAGCTATTCGTTCAGCACACACTTTCTCGCCCCATCAAGCATAAAGTAGGTGGATTAAGAGGGCTCTTCGGCCGGGGAAAAACAAACTGGAACGGTTCTACCGGGCGGGTTGACATCCCAACCGTACATGGCTTTTTACACGACAACCCCGGAGCGAGCGACAATAAGTCGTACTACATCTGCGGCCCGGGTCAGATGATCGACAACGTAGAGCAGGCATTGTTGGGCCTAGGAGTGAAGAAGGCAGATATCCACAGCGAACGTTTTCTCTCCGCCAACTCCGCCCAAAAGAAAGCGGCACCTAATACCCCAATAGCCAGCGGTAAGGTGATCGCTAAACTCAGCGGCAAAGAAGTAACCGTTGAACTGAAGCCTGGTCAGACCATCCTTGATGGCCTGCTGGAAGCCGGCGCCAGCCCTCCCTACAGCTGCCTCGCCGGAGCTTGCAGTACCTGCATGGCCAAGGTAACAAAGGGTGGCGTTAAGATGGAAGTATGCTTCGCCATCGATGACGATGAAATCGCCGAAGGCTATATTCTTGCCTGTCAGGCTCACCCTACTACCCCAGAGGTTTATGTAGAGTTTGAGTAATAGAAAGTAGTTGGTAAGTAGATCAGCGGACCGGACCTTCGCAATTTAACACTCCCCCAGTGTAAGTAATAACAACTTAGACCGGAGATAATGCGTAGTTTAGGTAACTCAAAAGATGACGTTAGCCTACTTGTGGCGTCTAATGGGTAGCCAGAAGTCATTCCATGCCACGTCTTACCTACGTCAACCTACTCATATTCTTACTGTACCTGATCGGTTCCGGTCTAGAAGCGCAAACGATAATCAGCCAGCAAGGGCTGAACGCGCCCCAGGAAAAAGATCCCGTGCTGCGCGCCGACGGGCAGGTTCTCTTTTTCACCCGTCCGGATTTTGAGAACAATAAAGGAACGGATAATGCGGCCGACATCTGGATCATCAACCGCTTTGCCAATGGCAGCTGGGGCCGAGCCCTTAACCCTGGTTCACCGATCAATTCATTTGCGCACGACCGTGCGCTTGCCGTCAGCCCCGACGGAAGCCGTCTGGCCGTTCTACGCACCGGAGCGGTAAGCTACATCGACCTGTTGGAGACCAGCGGCCGAAACTGGCGAATATTGGCAACCTGGACGCTCCCAAAAGAGGTCTACCCCCGCTACGACCTTACGTTCGACCCCAACGGTCAGCAACTGATCTATAGTGCATATGACCAGGGCAACCTAAACCTCTTCCGCCGTGAGGCATTACCCAACGGCTTATGGTCGCGCCCAGAGGCACTAAACGAACTAAACGGACCAGGTAATGAAACTGGTCCCAGTCTTGCCGCTGATGGCCGTACGCTCTACTTCCAGCGCGATGGTGGTCGGTGGTTTCGCCAATTCTCACCGGGTGTTCGCCCGGAAGCCGTAGCTATTCCTGGAAGTGTAAGCCAATTCTCACCCTCGCTCAACAGCCAGGAAATTGTAGCCGTTATGCGAACTGGATCTGCCGGTGAGCACTTACAATTGATATCAGCGTCTAGTGCTGATTTACCACCTTCCGGAGAAATTGTCCGCGGCCAGCTTTCCACTCCACCGCCACCGGGTGAAGATGTGACCAATATTAGCCTTAACAGTGGCGAATCGTTAAGCGTTCGCCCGGATGAGCTCCAGTGCTACGCTGTATTTCTGCGAACAGATGAGCGCTTACTTGGCGCCACTGCAAATAATAAGGCCGTAGCGGACGGCCTGTCTACGACGCAAATAATCAACGCTCCCTCTTTCAACCGTAACCGCCTTGAGGCCCGCATCACCCGTCGCCAGCGTGAATTTAATCGCTTGGATCGCGAACGGCGTACGTACGACCTGCTGGCTCTGAAAGTAGAAGACCCTGAACTCGCGGCCTTGCGCGACCAGTACCGTGCGGCCAGCGGCGATACTCTGCCTCCCCGAACGACCGCTAAAGAAACAAGACCCAACTCTCGCTACGCCACCGAGTTGAGCGAGCTGGACCGCATGAAAGCCAAGTTCCGCCGCCAGCAAAACGAAAAATTAAAGCAACGCCGCCGGGGTAATCACAGCTGGTCGGGCAAAAAAGCTTCAACGCCAACAACAGCACCCCCAAAGGTACCCCGCATTGAAGAAAGTTACCTTCCGATTGACCCTGCAGCAGTCGCCTCAGCGCACGAACATGCTTACCAGGATAGTCTCCACCTTACCGCTGAAATCAGGGCTGGGCTACAACCGAATAATTCTCCTCGGGTGTACGAACGCGAAACATGGGAGAACCAGCTCAGAGAAGGGCTTCCCATAACTGAGCCACTCTCCCCTTCTGAAGTAGCGGAGCTGGATGCAGACTACCAACGCAAACTATCCGAGCTGGAAGTACTACGAGCTGAGTTACAGCAATTGGATGAGACCTCCGCTCCGGTGAACAATCAACCATCAACTTATTCTCCGGCGGCGGACCAACGCTGGACAGCAAAGGATGATCCTGCAAATCGTACCACAACTCCCTATACTTACGATCAACCGACTTCTCCCGCCCCACGCAACCAGGCTGTGACCTACGAAACAGCCAAAGATAAAAATTCCACAGCAGCTGATTACAGCAACTCATCTACCAGCCTTCGTGGCGCACCTATGCCCGCTGGCATTAGCTTCATCCCAAACACTGCTTATCCGAATAGCCGGGGCTACACCGGGCTGGACCAACTGCTCGGTCTTATTCAGCAATCTACCTCCGTACTCGAAATTCGGGTACACACGCCGCTTGACCTTGATCCTCGCGCCGCACAGCTACTAAGCGAAGAGCGGGCAATTACGATTCGGAACTTCCTGGCCGACAAAGGCATTTCTTCCACCAACTATAAGGTTATCGGCTTTGGTAACAATATTACCGGGCAGCAGGAAGAACGGGTGGAGGTGATTCGTTAGTCTGTTGGTCTTAGAGGCCAAGAGGTTATTTACACTTCGGTTTAGAGCTCAATAATTTTTCCTGAAGGAGCTATTTGGAAGCGCCTTGCCGTGCTGGAACTGGCTTTGTAGTCGTATTCCCCTTCCGCATTTGCTTGGCCGCTTACCTGGTAGATCATCATGTTATCATTTAGGATGGCCTGAGTTTGGGTAACCTCTTCGCCGTCGTAACTGACACCGGCAATTACCTGGCGATCAATTAGTTCGTTGGTTTCCGGATTAAAAGTGGCGAGGGTATAGTGGTACTGCAAGAGATCCGCCCGCCAATAGACAATGCCTGCGTACGCCTTATTTTCCGGCAAGCGAAGGCAGGCTATAAACTCCGTCAACTCATCCGCCATACCTGGTTCTATCGGTATCAGAAACTCGGCGATCAGAGCTGGTGGCAATGGCGGTGTTTCTCTGCTAATGGTGCGGACAGTGTCTTCGCTGAAGGTTAGCGGTAGCTCTAAATCAGGAAATTGCTCAAGAAAGTAGTTGAAGGTTGGAGTTGACATTCTTACGTAGTTTAGGAGAGAACGCCTGACGAGGAAAAAGGATAAGCTGTAAAAGCGAAGTATAAGTACTAGGACAAAACAATTCCCGTAAACCTTTTGCGTCTCGGCTCTACTCTACTCCCAGTTGGGAGTGTCTCTTACCTCCCTAACTTAGGCGAGCCGGTCGGAGTCGAGGCGCTCATTAAAGGTGGTATTTATTTTCGCCTTCTACACTTAGGGAAGCAAATTCAATAGAACGTATTTTTTGACCTAATACTTTTGCCTTCACCGCGATCAAAAAGCATGGTTTATTAAATTCACGTTTCTTAGAGCACTTCACAAATTACCTTTACCAAAACAGCGCACCTTCAATTTCACCTACCTATGCTACACAAAGCCCGTTTCGTTGCTTATGTCAATCTGGTCATTCTTTTTTTACTGGTGATGTTTACCCTCAAGCCCGGAATCATTTTATCATTTATTGCTACTTCATCCGTAAGTTGGTTTAGCAGTCTTTTTCTACTGGTGATGTTGGTATGGGGTACCGTCAATGCTATCCGATTCTTCCGTAAGGCAGGCTTAAGTGGCTGGGATAAAGTGTTTTTATTACTGGCTCCAGTTAACCTCACTTACCTGCTTGTTGTTTTTGGGGTACTGTCCACGATGATGGAGTAATCAAAAACCCCTAACCAAAATAAAGACAAAACCCCTGACCGGTATCCGATCAGGGGCTTCACCTTTAACTAGTGGTTACTTTTTACACCGCAAAACTCTCCCCACACCCACACTCACGGCTGGCATTGGGATTGTTGAAGGCGAAGCCGTTACCACCCAACCCACCGTTGAACTCTAGAGTAGAGTTGCAGAGGTAGAGAAAAGATTTTAGGTCACAAACTACGGTCTCACCGTTGTCTTCGAATACCTGATCTCTCTCCTTCAACTCATTGTCAAAGTCGAGCTGATAGGACAAACCAGAGCACCCACCACTGGTAATGGTAGCGCGCAAGAAGTAGTCCGGCGTAAAGCCTTTGATATCGCGAATGTTCGCTAATCTTTGCTTGGCGCTGTTGGCAACGTATAACATAGAGGTTAGAATTTAGAAGTTAGAAGCCAGAAGTTAGAAATAAGTCTTACAGACTAACTTCTAACGGTCTGTTCTAGTGTGCTTCGAGTACCGCTTCAACAACCAGACCATTCTTCTGCTGGTAATCTTTGATGGCACCTTTGATGGCGTCTTCAGCAAGTACGGAGCAGTGAATTTTCACAGGTGGAAGCGCGAGCTCTTCAACGATGGCCATGTTGTCAATGGTCAGCGCTTCGTCTACGCTCTTACCCTTGAGCCACTCGGTGGCTAGGCTAGAGCTGGCGATGGCAGAACCACAGCCGAAGGTCTTGAACTTAGCGTCCGTGATCTTCTGCGTTACGGGGTCTACTTGGATTTGGAGACGCATTACGTCGCCACACTCGGGAGCACCTACGAGGCCGGTGCCTACGCCTGTATCGCTTTTATCGAGCGTACCAACGTTGCGGGGGTTCTTGAAGTGGTCGAGAAGTTTTTCACTGTAAGCCATAGCTTTAGTTTTTTTATTGTTATTAGATAATTGGATAACACCTTAAAGGCCAGGCGAGTTGCCCGGCTTTGGTTTTAGCGTTCAGTACTTAGCTATTAGGTCTAAAAGCCAAGTACTGAACGTTAAACGCTTCTTAGTGCTCACTCCATTCGATGGCGTCAATATCCACACCTTCCTTGAACATTTCCCAGATAGGGCTGAGTTCACGCATGTGGTTTACACCTTCGGATACTTGCTTGATGGTCGCGTCGATGTCCTCTTCAGTCGTGAAGCGGCCAAGAGAGAAGCGAAGGCTGGAGTGTGCCAGGTCGTCACCGAGGCCAAGGGCCACCAGTACGTAGCTAGGCTCGAGGCTAGCGGAAGTACAGGCAGATCCGGAGCTTAGTGCGATGTTCTGGTTAAAGGTCATCATCAGCCCCTCGCCTTCAACATGCTTGAAGCTAATGTTCGTAACGTGAGGCATCCGGTGTTCCTGACTACCGTTGACGTAGGATTCTTCGAGTATGTCCATTAAGCCTTTCTGCAGCTTGTCGCGCAGCTTGCTTAAACGGGCAGTGTCTTCGTACATTTCTTCCTTGGCGATGGCTGCGGCTTTGCCGAAACCAACGATACCAGGAACGTTAAGCGTACCGGAGCGCATACCACGTTCGTGGCCGCCACCGTCCATCTGACTCGTAACCTTTACCCGGGGGTTTTTACGGTTTACGAAGAGTGCGCCAACACCTTTGGGGCCGTACATCTTGTGGCTAGTCCAAGCCATCAAGTGAACACCAACTTCTTTGGGGTCGACCGGAATCTTGCCCACAGCCTGGGTAGCGTCGGACATAAAGAGTACACCGTGCTTAGCGCAGATGTCACCGATAGCTTTCATCGGCTGAATCACGCCAGTCTCGTTGTTGGCCCACATGATGGAGATAAGAATCGTCTTATCGGTAATAGCAGCTTCAAGTTCTTCGAGGCTGATGAGGCCTTCGCTGTCAACTTCAAGGTAAGTCACCTCTCCGCCCATTTTTTCGACCTTCTTACAGGCGTCCAGCACAGCTTTGTGCTCAGTCGTGGCAGTAATGATGTGGTTCCCTTTACGGGCGTACATCTCGAAAACCCCTTTGATTGCGAGGTTGTCAGATTCGGTGGCGCCGGAGGTAAAGATGATCTCGCGAGAATCTGCGTTGATGAGGTCTGCAAGCTGCTCGCGAGCAGTATCCACGGCACCTTCAGCAGCCCAACCAGCGGGGTGATTGCGGCTGGCGGCGTTTCCGGGGTTCTCGTAAAAATACGGAATCATTGTTTCCACAACGCGGGGATCCGTCGGTGTAGTAGAGTTATTATCGAGGTAGATGAGGCGTTGGCCCATACGTAAATGTAATTTTGTCTTATTTAAAAGAGATGTCAATGTAACACTCCTACGGTACTTTAGTTTCCGCCTAAACAACTGATTTTCTGCGTTGCTCCCACACAAACTGAGTTGCAGAGTTGGTGATTGACTACGACATGCGGTACTTAACTGAGTTTACAGCCAGCCAGCTGACCAACGAGCAAGCGATGCTCTCGCGAAGAACTCTAAACACAAGAATACTGTCGCTACCCAACCTCAGCGCTGTTGCATCAACTCCCACTTCAATATTATTGAGTGCGACCAATAGCGATAACTCCCAATCCACTATATACGCGAGTACTGATAGGTATAATTTTGCCTTCACCCACAAGGTGAAGCGGCTAGGCACCATAACTCATGAACTACAGGACAGCATTGAGCATCCAACCTTGTGCCGAGCCCATTCCGGGCGCTTCGCAAACCATTTTTGCTGATCTGGCTGCTCGCCGTACGGCTGCTTAAGCAACAGGTAGAGCTCATCAACCAATGAGAAATCGTTGTTATCGGCCTTCTCAATAGCCATTTGAGCCATATAATTGCGAAAAACGTATTTAGGGTTCACCTGATCCATCGCCACCCGACGCTCCTCGTCAGAAATACCGTCTTCATTCAATCGATTAAAATACTTAGCAAACCATTCTCTCCAGGCTTCCAGCACTTCGCCTTTCAGGTCTTCGGGTTGATAAAAAGCATCGATAATTGGGCTTAAGAATGCTGTTCCGTCATCAGTATGGCCCTCCTTACTAAACTTAGCGAGGTTTCTGAAAAAGATGGTCATATCAACCTCCGTTACCGGTAAAACTGCTTCTAGTTCCTGAATAAGTGCTGCATTGCTGCCACTCCTAACCTCCAGTCCAAGTTTCTGACCCATCATCTTAGTATAGGCCGCAACATATTTCTCCTTAAAATCCTTCAGTACTGCTTCCAAGGGCTCAATTTCATTTATTAAAGGAGCAATAGCGCTGCCTAACTGTGCCAGATTCCACATCACGACGCCTGGCTGGTTGCCAAATTGGTAACGCTTGCCCTGCCCGTCTGTGGTATTCGGTGTCCAACCAGCGTCATAGCCTTCCAGCCAGCCGTACGGGCCATAATCTATGGTAAGGCCGAGAATAGACATATTATCCGTGTTCATTACACCGTGGACAAAACCAACCCGCTGCCAGTGCACAACCATATCCAGACTCCGATTAGTCACTTCTCTAAAGAAGTCAACGTAGCCATTCTTTGTACCTTCCTTCAGGTGGGGAAAAAAGTGTCGGATGGTGTGATCTGCCAGCTTTTTCAAAGAAGCCATATCTTTTCTAGCAGCAAGGATCTGAAAATTTCCAAACCGGATAAATGACGGGGCGACCCGACACACGACTGCCCCTTTCTCGTAAGCAGAATTGCCATCATACAGTACGTCTCTTAACACCTTATCTCCGGTGAGCATCAATGATAACGACCGGGTAGTGGGAACTCCCAGATGGAACATTGCTTCACTACACAAGTGCTCCCGAACAGAGGACCGCAAAACGGCTAAGCCATCTGCTGATCGGGAATATGGTGTCGCTCCCGCACCTTTCAACTGAAGTGCCCAGCGCTTGGCACCGTTCACTACTTCCCCCAGGTTAATGGCTCTTCCGTCTCCCAATTGGCCGGCCCAGTTTCCAAATTGATGGCCTCCGTAACACATTGCGTAAGGATCTGTCCCTTCCAGTAACTTTTTTCCGGAAAAAACACTCAGAAAGTCCTCGGAGTTTTCATCCTTCTCGTCGAGTCCAATTTCCTTCATCACTTCATCCGAAGCATGAACCAACGTTGGGCTGGAAGGCAATCGGGGAATTACGTAAGAAAAGCATGCATTAAGAACCTGCCTGCGGCTATTCTGACGATTCAGGTCATGGGGAAGCTCCTTATTGAAGGTATCTTTGATATTTAAATTCATTATTTCGCTTTTTAGGTATTCAATGGAAGTTGAACAGTAAGACCAGTCCGCCCACCAAAGCACTCTATTCGGCAATGATAATATGTGGCACTTTGTTTAGGTCCCAGTCAATAACCAGCCCATCAGCTAAAGAACGGGCGATGCTGTCTCCGTACAGGTGCTCTGCCAGGTAAAGTGCCGCCTCAAATGATTTCGCTCCTCCGGCACTGGTGATGTATTTACCATCGTGGACAAAGAGTACGTCTTTGCGCACATCCAGGTGAGGGAATCGCTCCCGCATTGCGTCAATGTCGCTGGGAAAGGTGGTGCTCACTTTTCCCTCCAGAACCCCCGCAGCAGCCAGTACAAAAGCACCGTCGCAGTGGCTCGTCATAAATTGTGCTTGCTTATCTATCCGCCGGACGAAATTCAACAGTTTCTCGTTCTCCAGGTCCGTATCGAGGTGGTGTTCGGCGCTGGGCACCACCAGGATGTCAATACGGGGCAGACTGTCCGTCAGGTACGCTAGGTCGGGCAGGATGCGCATTCCTTCAAAAGTAGTAACTGGCTCACGGGTAGCCGCCACCGTAAAGGTTTTCATCGGCCGGATGCCTTCCCGAAATACTGTGTGCTGAAATATGTCATAAGGTGCCGTTAACTCAGTATTATAGACACCGTCCATGATTAGTAAGGCAACGTTGTAGACCTTTTCGTCTGGGTCGCTCAGATCGGAGGCTTTGCCCATCAGCACCTGCTCAATTGTTCCTTTACCTTCGGCCGGATTATCCAATCCGCAAGCAGTAGCACAAAAAAAGGAAAGTAGTATTAGATAGCGCATACCGCAAAGGTCGGGATATTCTGGTTAAGAGCTTTTTCACTATCCGTTCGTTGCACCCGCTTCATCACCAGAAAGTTACGCACAGTAATTTCGTTGTGTAGCTACCTGAGGTAGTAGGCGCGGATGTGGGTACAAAAGAATGGATGATTGAACAAAGCAGTCTTCGCCTACGTCGTAAAAAACTACAAGGTCACACGCGGACACTTCATCTACGCGGTGTAATTTGTTGTGGCGCCACGCTAAATGAAAATGACTCGAACTTTTCAGTCCGAGTCATTTTCATTTAGCTGCGAGGTATTTAAGATTTTACCGCAGTACCGTAACGTCTCCCCGGTAAACCAGGGTCACATCATCAAGAAATTCCACCTCGACGACGTAAACGAAAACGGCAGGATTAACCGGCTTACCATTCTGTCCCATGCCGTCCCAAAGCTGAATACCATCCAGGCAATTAGGCTCAAAAGAATCTTCTGAGAATACAACACCACCCCAACGGTCATAAACCTGCACGGAGTTCACGCTGCGCACACCCTGGCAGGCGAAGATGCGAAAGTCCTCATTTCTACCGTCACGGTTCGGGCTGAAGACGTTAGGGATGTACACGTTACGGTTGGCATCCACCTCAACGAAGATGTCAGCGAAGGCCTGACAGCCATTAGCATTGGTGATCTGGAACCTATGATCGAGGCTCTCAAACGGATAAATTAATGGACTGCGGACAGTATCCGGACTACGAAGATAGTCGTTAGGTGTCCAAAGGTATTCGTACACATCGCCAGCGGGGCTGATGAGCGGGTTAAGGCGCGTAAGGCTATCACCAAGTTCAATCACGATCTCTTCCGGGAGATCAATCAAAATCTGCGGCGGCTGGTTAATACTGAAGGTTTGCTCAGCAGAGCAGCCTACGCTATCAAACACCGTTACTACAACCTCCCCGGCAAAAGCCGTACCGGTCTGCCCAACGGGAATCCGAAAACCATCATTATTAACGGAGAAGGTGAAGTCTTGAATACCGTTAGACGTACCTCCAAAAGCCGTGTCGATCAATACCGGCGTCGTTTCGCCAAAGCAAAGCGGCTCCTCGATAGGCAGTACGCTGAAGATGATGGCTTCAGGCTCGCTGATGACGTAAGTTATGCTATCCTGACAGCCCTCCACGTCGGTAACGGTTACGCTGTAGGCGCCAGAGGAAAGATCAGTAGCTACAAATTCACTAGCCGCCGCAACATTTCCAGACCAGGAGAAGGGGCTAGTTGGTAACGTATTATTGTTTATGCTACTGACAAACACGCTGATGCGGCCATTCATATCTCCGGCACAACGAACAGTTTCGGTTGTCGTAACCGGGTCGACGGACAGCGTAAGCGGATCAGGTTGGCTGATGTTGAAAGTTTGAACCCCGGGAGAACAGCCGTTGGCGTCCATGATGTCGACGGTAAGGCCCGTTCCGGCGCTGAGGCCATCGACCATATTATCCGTGTCGGTGGAGACGGACCAATCAAAAGTGTAGTCCGGAGTTCCTCCGGTGATGTTGACGGTAGCGGCACCGTCAGCCAGACCATTACAACTTACCACACCGGCCACTAATTCGACTTCAAACTCGTCCGGACTGCGTATAGTATCGGTGAAAGATTCGGTACATACCAGATCGGTGACGCGAACGGTGACCGGCCCGCGGGAGAGTCCCGTTTCCGTCGACATTGTGGCACTAAAGTCGGCGGTTCCGCTCGTAAAGAGGAAGTCGAAACTACCGACCGTACCATCTTCATATTCTGCGGTGAAGGTTGCAGTTCCGTCCATCGTTGCGTCATCAGGACAGCTTACGGGAGTGAGTTGCCACTGTCCTGTAATCCGTGGCGGATCAACCAAGATGAAGGTAGTATCGAAAGGTGGCTGACAGCCGTTACCGTCCGTGATGGTAACAGTGTAGCTCCCGGCCCTCAGGTTTGTGAAGGCGGGATTGGTGGTCGGCGTTCCGAATGGATCAGTAGACCAGACGTAGTTATAAGTTCCGTCCGCATTCGTCGTACCACCTCTAGGGTTCAGGAAGACGCTACCGTTGGCATCATCCGGACACTGCGGATTATTGACCGTAAAGTCCTGCAGAAGCACCTCTCCCGGGCTGACCACCCTGCCGATGGCCTGAGCAACACAACTGTTGGACGTGGTAACCTCCACTAGATAGTTGCCAATGGGAAGGTTATTTCGGGTAGAGTCTGCCCCGGCAGCTACGGGCGTACCCCTGGTACCGTCGGCGTTCAGCACATACCAAGTGAAAGAAGAGATAGTTTCTCCGGCCGGCGGCGTGGCCACAACCCTGAGCAGGCCGTCATTATCGCCCGGGCAGGAGATAAAGCTGGTATCAATCACACTCAGTGTGGCGCCCGCCGGAGCGTTGATACGGAAGTTTAACGTATCCATACAACGGTTACGATCGGTGACAATGAGTACATAGTTCGCATCGGCGCTGAGGCCGTTGAGGGAATTACCAGGAGTGATCGTATCAATCGGGACCTCCAGACTATCGTTCACGAAGCGGTATTCGTAAGGCATGGTGCCTCCGGAGACTGCGGCACTTACCGTGCCGTCGTTACCTGTAGTACAGCTCTCGTTGGTAATGGTCAGGTTCTCGTCGATCTCCAGTTCGAGCGGTTGGAACACATCGAAAGTGTCAATGGCTTCACAGCCCAGGGCGGGGTCCTGATCATCGAGAACGACTACGTAGCGCCCTGCGTCGAGGCCGGTAAATTCGAAGGGAATCGAGTTGTCGATAATGGTTTGAGTCGGTACGATTACAGTTCCAAATTCGTCCTCCAGTCTTACCTCGTAGGGAAGAATGGGCGCGGCACCAGTAGCGGTTCCGTTGACCCGGATGACACCATTGGCGGCATCAAAACAGGTAATCGGATCCACTTCAGATACTATGGACAGCAACTTTTGGGCATCAACTACAAAGTTTGCTGTGTCGCGGCAACCGCTGGCATCTTCGACAATGACTACGTATTCGTCGGGGATAAGGTTATTACGGGTAGAGAACACGCTGTTGTTGTCAGTCCCTAAAGTAGTGTTCCAAATGAAATCATAGGCCCCCGTTCCTCCATCTGCAGTAACGGTGATACTACCGTCAGGTGTATTGGTACAGGTTGCGCTACTTACGGCATCCTCCGGGTTATCCGGGCGGACCCGCACGTCGGCAGGTTGGTTAAGGTTTCCTCGGTCGCCGCTCGTACAACTTCCGTTAGGAGCCCTGACGACAACCTCGTACTGGCCGGCAGCGAGGCCGGTACGAACATCTCCAGTTTCCGGGCTATCGACCCAAACGAAGGTATAGCCAGAGTCGAGCGGAGAAATCACTTGTACCCCATTTTCGAAGATGACGGCGCGCACGGAGCCATCATCAAAACCGTTACAGCTTGGTGGAAAGACGACTCCTACGTTAACTCCGATGGCGATACCAGCTTCCACTTCAATGGTATCGATTACGATGGAGCCGTCGGCTGCTTCCACCATTACTGCATACTCCGCATCTGGTAGACCGTTGAAATCAACGGAGGCGGGATTTCCTGTACGCGTCTGCTCAGGACCAAACCCGGCTTCGGGTACCGGAGCGATCCGCCGGATGGAGAAGAGATAGGGGTCGGCCCCACCAAGGGCTTCGGCGGTGATACTACCGTTGTTGAAGCCGTCACAGTTTTCGTTATCGCGGGTGAGGGTTACCAGAAAGGCCTTATCTGTAACCACTACCGATCCAGGATTAACGATAAGTTCGCCTGTCTCTGACGGTAGGCGGCTGTACTCCGCAGAGGGATCGACGTTGATGAGGGTACTACGATCTCCCAAATCACCGATGATGGTGAAACAGATAGAGAAGACCACCTCATCGTTCGGAATAATAGCGCCACTAGTACCGATTTCAGCGTAAACGATTCTGATCAGGCCTTCCGCCAGGGTTCCTCCACTACTCACCGGGCCATTGGCAAATACTGGAGATGGCAAGTTGGGGTGAAAGTTGCCGATGTTGTCAAACATAAGTACTGTCTCCTCAAACGCTATCTCGAACTGAAAACCTGAGATGTCAACAAAATTATCAGGTACAACATCCACACATACCTGTTGTCCTGGCAGCCCACGCTCCTGGCCGAGGTTAAATACCAGCGGAAGCGGACACCCCGTTGAGTGGTTGACATTGACGTTATTCACCAGGCTACACCCCACGCCATCGTCATCGATGCTAATCCTGTAAACACCTGCAGTAGGCACCTGGTAAGTGACGGGTTCGTTGTGACGAATCTGACTCGCGGGGGTAAGAACGATAGCGCGATCGCCCGTATTGGCGTTCACAATACTGATGTTATAACCCGTTCCACCACGTAATTCAGGTGCTCCGCCGCGAATCTCGAAGGTGCCAACACAGCCCGTCGGTGAGGCATCGAGGTTAGATAGGGTGATAGGATTAAGGTAGGCGACGGTGAAAGCCTGGTCGGTCGAGACATTTACACATGAGCCAACGGGACTACCTTCGTAGACAGCTTCTCCAGTAGTGGGGCTTACGTCATCAAAAGTGATGGGCGCAAGCGTGAGCACCTGAGGTGTAGGCTCCGCCATGGCGTTAGGGAAAAGACCTGGAATGGTAAAGCCACCTACATTATCGTTGGCTACCGTCAGGGTGTAATTACCTGTTTCGTAACCTGTCGGTACGCCAACAGCTAGGTCATCAAAAGGATTGAGGCCGTTATCAGCCACACACACATCGGCACGGATATCAGTAAGTAGTGGTCCGGTTACCGTCGGCGCGCAATTGTAGAAAGCGTAGCCTACACCAGGGATAGTAGCGGTGTTCGGGTCTCCCGAAAGGTCCTGCGAGCCGCCAACCAGGCTAACCGTGAACTGATCATTGGCGCAAAGAAAAATAGTGTCCGGGCGGGCGGAGTAAGGCCGCACATCCGTCGTCATCAGGTTATCCCCGAAACTAATACTCTCCATCGTGAAACCGGAGAACTGATTGATGTTTCCCGCATCGTTGCAGTCCATCTTTTCCCACGCCGGACGGGAATCGTCCGTTTTAGGAGCCGTAATGCTGACGGGGCGCTGGGCCAGCAGGCCGAGCGGTGCCAGCAGGCAACCAATGAAAAAAAGTAGAAAGAAAGAACGGAGCGTGGAGCCGTGATGCATACCGGGACAAATTCAAAGCGAAATGCCTCGTGAGTGAGAGGCAGGGAGACATATTAACGAATGTGATTTTCCAACAGAAGCCGGAAAAGGCCATAAAGGTACAGTTGAAGGGTTGTAAAACACTAAATGCTCCCCCTTACAAGCAGTATTCGTAGCACTGAACTGCGTCAACTAGGGTAGCTAATATTTCATAGCCCATAAGAAACGTTGGCCATAGAGTAGAAAGTGCAGAAGAACTTATTAAAAAAAAAATACCTGATTTCCAGGCTGCCAGTGTTGTGAAGCTTCCAACTCCAGGATCACTCATCGCCTCTGTAGCAACCAAACAAAAAGAAGGTCCGTGACGTTGCACCGTCCGGACCTTATAATATGGCTTTATAGCTAATTTGTAATAACTGGAATTTAGGGCGATGAACGCCGAAGTAAAAACATTTGAGGAGGCGGCAGAAAACCAACGATCTACAAGCCTCAAAATTAAACACGCTTTTTGGAAAAACCCGGCGGATGAGGTTGCACCTTTTCCGCTTTACAAATCAAAGATAGGGTGACGCGAGGGGGTAGCACCACCCCATATTGATGGGGTGGCAGTAAAAAATTAGTATTTTCTTGGGTATTAGTCGGCTTTTTTTAAGCGCTAACTCGGGTACGGGAGAGGTTTTAAGTGGGGGAGGTAACTCGTCAATCGAATTCTTTTTTACCAAGGTCATTAGGTAAGACTTAATCGCTAGAATAGGCAAACTAAACCCTGACGACACTCTTGCACCTGTAAGCGAAAAAGCTCACTGGTTGAGTTCCGTCAAGGTGCGAACTTTTTCGCTGCATCACAACAGTGCTTGCTCAACGACCTCTCGCCGCAGCTAAATTATTCTGAAGTGGCTTTGGCAAAAAAGTATTCGGCTGGCGAGTTGAACTGATCACACCTCATCAACCACAAACTCCAGCTTACCGAAGTCTACATAAAAGTCAGGGTAACTCTTCCCAACCACCTCGGGATCTTCAATCCGAATCGGATGCAGTAAGGCCAGCGGGGCCAGCGCCATCGCCATTCGGTGATCGTGGTAGGTGGCAAAGGTCGGGATACCAGCGTTGGAGAAATCCACTTTCCCTTCCTGGCCGAAGTACTGCTGGCCTTCGGTCGCCCCACTCATATGCGCAGGTATTTTATAGAGCCCGATTCCAAGTTTGCCCAGCTCGGTCTGCATGGCCTTTACCCGGTCGGTTTCCTTGATGAACAGGGTTTGCAAGCCGCTGTATAGTCCATGAACACCGAGGCCGGCACAGGTAGCCATCAGTGTTTGGGCGATGTCCGGACATTCCACGAAGTCCTGCTCGAAAAGGGGAGGTACAGCAGCACCAGCAGGTTTCGTAATCCGTAAGCCAGCATCGTTAAAGGTCGTAGTAATCCCGAAGCGTTCGTAAAGCTCGGCGACGACGGAGTCTCCCTGCACGCTTTCCGCGAAGAGGCCGTCGATTTGTAGATCGGCCTCGCTGGCCAGGGCGGCAATACCGTAAAAATAGCTAGCGGCTGACCAGTCGGCCTCAACGGTAAACGCTTTCGGACGGTAAGCCTGTGGACCGACGACGATGGTCTGCCCTTCCCAACTACTCGTTACGCCGAAGTTCGCCATCAGCGAGAGGGTCATTTTGATGTAAGGCACGGAGACGATGTTGCCCTCTAGGCTTAACCGCAGACCCTTAGGTAGCGTTGGAGCGAGCATCAGCAGACTAGAAATGTACTGGCTGCTAGTGTCGGCGGCGATAGTGAGCGCACTGGTACGATCGAGGGCAGAGTGGCCGATGCGTAGCGGTGGGTAGCCTTCGTTTTCAGTATATTCAATATCGGCTCCGAGTTCGCGTAGGGCGTCGACCAGGATGCCGATAGGCCGTTCTTTCATCCGTTGACTTCCGGTAAGGACCTGGTGACCGGGCCGGCGACTGAGGAACCCGGTGAGAAAACGGAAAGTCGTGCCTGCTGGTCCGGCATCAAGCACTTCTTCTTCGCTGGCGAGCAAGCGTTCTAGGCGGACGGTATCATCGGCAGCAGCGAGCCGGTGAATCGGAAAACCACCTTCCGTCAACGCCCGGATGATAAGCGCCCGGTTAGCGATGGACTTGGATCCGGTGAGTTCGATGTGGCCCTTGAGCCGAGTGCCGGGGTGGCTTAGTTCGTACATATTTGTATATTGTTGGATGCAGGCCTGAGCCCCTTAACCGCGGTAAAGGTAGCCCAAGCGAACTTCAAACCGTTACCTCAACTTACTCGTTAACGACGACGTCCAACCAACCTTTCTTTTTTCTAGAAAGCTTACTTTGCACCTGCGTTAGCGCCCAAACACCCCACTATGCGATTAACAAAAGCCATCCGTTCCCAAACGGAAAAACTTGGTTTAACCCGAAAATCCACCGATGCTCCTCCCGGAACCCTTGTCCATACCGGCCTCCAGGAGATGGAAGAGGTACATGTGCACCTCATGCACTACGACGCCGAATCGTTCCATTGTGTAAACGGGCTAGATTCTATTCCCGAAGACAATGCACCGGGAAAAGTGACCTGGTACGACGCGCGCGGCCTGCACCGGATCGACCTGATTGAAAAACTTGGTAAGGCATACGGCATCACCACCTCTCGATGGAAGACGTAGTAGACGTGCACCAACGCCCGAAGATGGAACCCTACAAAGATGGAGTCCTGCTGTGAGTAAAGGCTTTTGCTTTCGAGAGAGAAACCCGTCAATTGAGTGTTAAGCAAGTCTCTGTCTACCTAACCGACGGAACAGTGCTGACTTTCCAGGAAGACTCAGGCGATAATTTTCGAATCCGTACGTAAACGACTTGAATCCGCTTCAGGCAGCATCAGAAGTAAGTGCTACAATACTTGTTATAATTTCAAATATTAAGAACATACACCGCCAGTCAGCACAAGAAAGTCATTCGCCAAATTATATACCGTCTTCGTCAGCAAAGCATGCCTAAGCAACAAGTTACCGAGGCCGTCAACTACTCCCAGTGCAACATTTTACACATTGTGCGTAAGATCGAAAATCACGGTGGTAAGCTGGAAACTTATCGGGTTGATCTACCTCCCAGTAAGCCAGGTCATTTATCAACTCAGCAATTAGCGTTACTTCACCAGACGATTGAACAGCCAGCCGATAAGGTTGGATTTCCCAACCCCGAAGGCGCAACACCGCTATTTTTTAACGTGTAAGTACTCGGACAGAATTAATGTGACATTCTGATCTGGTAGATTTTGAGTCTG
>JAPKCQ010000424.1 GCA_026421165.1 Lewinella sp.
CACCAGCAGTCAAAATTCACCAGATCAAGAAACACGTTTTATTTAATTCGCGTCCTTAAGGTGAAATTGATGAGAAGGAGCGTGTATTTTGGCCCCAATCATCGTAGGGCTAATGCAAACCCGATTGTTCGCGATGGGCTGATTAAAGGCTTACGCTCAACCCATCGCTAAGAGAAGTATCCGTTTGCTCCGTAGCCGCCTGCGGCGGTCGGAGCATTCCACCTGACCTTGCCCTGCTAAATATATCACCCCTAACCGACCAAATGTTTTACCTCCTCGTTCGTCCTGTAGCTCGCTATATTCTAAGCTATTACTACCGCAACATCGACCTCACGGGGCTAGAGAACATCCCGAAAGGCGCGGCCGTCGTGCTAGCTGCCAGTCACCCGACGGCCTTTATCGAGCCTTGTATCCTAGCTTGTTTTCAACCGCGAACGCTTTGGTTTTTGGCAAGGGGAAACTTGTTCAAAAACGCATTTTTTAAAAGCTTTCTTACCGCAGTTCATATTTTGCCTGTGTTTAGGATAGAAGACGGCGGTTACGGCCGGCTTAAGGACAATTTTAGCACTTTTGATGCTTGCTTCAGGGCACTTAGCCAGGGGAAAGCCATTATGAATTTGGCGGAGGGGCGTTGTGTCCATGAAAAAGCCCTGCGGCCGATGCGGAAGGGAACGGCGCGGCTGGCGCTCGGTGCTATGCAGCGCGATCCCACGCTGAAAGAAGTATACATCGTACCCGTAGGTTGCAACTTCACGCACGCAGACCGGGTACGCGACCAGGTGATGATCCGCTTTGGCGCACCGATTCTTGCTTCGGAGTTTATGGATGACTATCGAAGTAGTGAAGCGGCAGCCATCAAAGACCTTACCGCGCACCTGCGTGCGCGCCTGAGTCCCCTCGTTGTACAATTTCCGAATCGCGACCGCGCGGCCCTTGGCGAAGCGCGGCTGGAACTAGACCGGGCCCGCTACAATGCCAGCCTCGTGTACGGCATCACGCACGACGGTAAGCAACTGGACCGTGAGCTTGAAATCGCCACCGACACTCCTGCGGAAGACAACAACCTGGCTCACTTTTTCAACCGTCTCGATCGGCAAGGTATCCATGTGGGCGCGGTCGCAGGTGCAAGGAAAATTGTGAAGCAAAGTCCGGTGTGGCTACGCTCGTTACTCGCTATCTTGCTCCAACTACCGCAAATACCGCTCTGGCTACTAGCCGAATACATTGGTAGCCGTAAACCAAAACACATTGAATTTTACAGCCCCGTGCGCTTCGCCGTAGTCACCGGAGGCACCCTCTTCCTTTATCCCGTCCTCCTTTTCCTCTTGTCCTGGCCGTTGAAGATTTGGCTTATTACTGCGCTACTGACGGTCAAATGGTCAGTGCGGCAATGGGAAAATTTGCGGACTTGGTATCGCCGGCGGCAGGTAGAGCGGATGGTAGATGTGGAGCGAGAAGGGTTAGCTAATGCTTTGGCCCGGCTTTAAGGAACGTCAATTCAATTAGAGTTCGATGGAAACTGCTGGGCTTAAACGGCCGAAACAACAAAAAAGCTCAATAACGTTTACAGGGTAAGGCGCATCATTATATTAGTAGGTGTAAGTTGTTATAAAGGTAGTATTTTACCCTCTATTCACCGGAACTCATGGCGGTGCTCAGCGCCGCAGTAACAACCCCCTGACGGGTAGCAACCCGAGACTGCGCTTCGCGGTGTCCCGGGTTACCATTGTTGAATCCCTACGGGATTAGTCCCTCCAAGCCGGAGCATATCGCGCACTAAAATACGAACAGACTAATATGTACCCAACAGTCTACCTAAACGGCCAATACTTACCCAAAGAAAAAGCCACCCTAAACGTCGCCGACCTCTCGATCCTACGCGGCTTCGGCATCTTCGATTACTTCCGTTACGCCGATGGTAACCCGCGTTTCATCGAAGACCACCTAGATCGATTCTTCAGCAGCGCGAAGCTGCTTGATTTAGAGATGCCGGTCTCCCGCGAAGAATTGCGAACGACCGTTCATGAGTTAATCAAACGGAACGGTGAAGAAGAAGGAGGCATTCGTTTCGTCCTTACCGGAGGGTATTCACCGGATGGGTACACCCCAACAACACCCAACCTGGTGGCCATGGCTTATCCCTTCAAAGGCCCTTCGGCAGAGCAATATGAACGAGGTATGGCTATCCACCTCCACCACTACGAGCGCCAACTACCCAAAGTCAAATCAATTGATTACCTCGAAGGCATACGCATCCAGCCATTGCTTAAGGCCAAAGGAGCAGACTATGCACTTTACGTAGACCGTGAATACAACGTCCGCGAATCAGACCGGTCAAATTTTATGATTGTCCGGGAGGGTATTTTGATCACGCCAGTGGAGAGTATTCTCCACGGCATTACCCGCCTCCATCTCCTCCGGCTCGCGCGCCAACTCGGTATTTCCGTTGACGAGCGGGCCGTCTCCGTCAACGAACTAAAACAAGCAGATGAGGCAATCATTTGTAGCTCTATCAAAGGAGCGATGGCGATTACAACCGTTGACGAGGTGCTGATTGGTAATGGTAAGCCGGGGCCGGTTACGCGGCGGATAATGGAAGCCTGGGACGGGTATTGCGCATCTAATTAATGCCTTCAGGCGGTACTAATCAGATTCTTCTTTGTGTGCTCTGTGCCACCATTATGCTCTCTAAGCAAATCTGTGCTCTAACCATGCAGGCTCAAAGCCTACAAAATAAAGAACCCCACCAGTACATCCGGCGGGGCTCGTTCCAACTTACTGATACCAAATAAATCTTGTGCAGCAGTGTTGCTGCCTGGTCGTGGAAGAGCCAAAGGCTGCAGCCACTTCTAAAAGTAAAATTAGGACACAGCCGCCGCGTTCACAAATGAAACAGGTAAAAAGTCTTGATTTATTTTCCAGCAATATTTTGTAAATATTTTGCTGAAAGAGCTCTTAACCTTACGTATACAAATACATTTTTTATGTAATATTACGGCAGGCTTCGCCTGTGAGGCTAG
>JAPKCQ010000425.1 GCA_026421165.1 Lewinella sp.
CTAACTCCTAAATTCTAGTTCCTAACTCCTACAACGCTCACTACTTCTGAAAACCTTAATCACTCTTGGCGGCCCCACTGCCTCCGGGAAAACCTCCCTCGCCATCGAACTGGCTCGGCACTACGGTACTGAAATTATCAGTGGCGATAGTCGGCAGTTTTACCGGGAGATGGAGATTGGAAATGCCCGACCTATTGCAACTGAGTTGGCGGCGGCGAAGCACCACTTTATCGCGGACCGCAGTATTCACGACCCACTCTCTGCCGGCGGTTTTGAGCGGGAAGGGCTGGCTTGTCTGCGTACCATTTTTGAGCACCACGACTACGCGGTACTGACGGGCGGCAGCGGACTTTACCTGCGGGCATTGTGCCAGGGCTTAGACAAGTTTCCCGACGTGACCGATGCGGCGCGAACGCAGGTGCAAAACCTGGTGGTGGAGCAGGGCTTGATCGGCCTCCAGACTGAACTTGAACGACTGGACCCCCAGCACTTTGCCGTGGTGGACCAACAAAATCCGCGACGGTTGGAGCGGGCTTTGCAGGTGTGTTATTCCGCAGGGCAGCCGTACTCTTCCTTCTTAGGTAAGCGGGAGAAGCGGGATTTTCAGTGCGTCTATCTTCGTACCCATCCGGAGCGGCCTTTGCTCTACAATCGTATCAATCAGCGGGTTGATGCAATGCTGGACGGTGGGCTGGAGGCTGAAGCTCGTGCTCTGTATTCACACCGGCACTTACCCGTGCTGCAAACCGTTGGTTACCAAGAGTGGTGGCCGTTTTTTGATGGAGATTACGATCGTGACCGGGCCGTAGAGCTCATTAAACAGAACAGCCGACGGTACGCCAAGCGGCAGGTTACGTGGTTCGGCCGGGGTGGGGGGTACGTGGCGGTTGATGGTGTTGCTGCGGCGGTGGAACTTGTTGAGGTTGGGTGAGGTTTGACGCATGGCTTTAGCATGTGTGCTGGTTTTTTGACATACCGACTTATCGAAAAACCAACACACCGGTATGTATTATTTGTGTTTGAACACGATAATAGTCTGCCCCGACTTATCCCGCCCATCAAAAGCGGAAGCCCTGAATTACCAACGAACTAGAAGACTAAATCACTAGCCTTACGCCAATTTGCCATATCAGATATCCACGGCCACCTGAAAACCTTCCAGGCTTTACTTAAGTGGATAGACTTCACCGTTCACGACGAACTATACCTCCCTTGGCGACTTTATTGACCGGGCCCCAGACCGCAAGGGCGTCATCGATCACATCGAAGAACTCCGTGCTACGGGCCGCATTGTGGTACATGGGCATACTCCTGTTGCGCGTACGGACATTGAGCAGAGCGTCGCTTCGTTGGAATATTTACCGGTGATTAATATTGATAATGGCTGCTTTGCGCCGGCTTCGGGGGGGATGCACAATTTGTGTGCGCTGGAGCTGGGGACGCACTTACTTACTTCTCAGGAGAATACTGGGTGAGGTGACGAATAGGTGGGACAGGGCCTGCGTAAGGGAAAGCTGACTTCTTGTCGTCTTCAGCCGACAATGGGTACAAGAAATTGTAATTTTGAACGGGGTCGAGCGGCTCTGGCGCGATTTACCTTTCAATAATCGCGCCAGAGGAGCTCAACCCATTCCGGAGGTGTAATTCGTTACACGTACGAAAAAGTATTCCTGCAACTACCCAACAAAAACAAATGTTACCTTTGCGTCTTGTTAGCCTAACGGTGCGTCAGCCCTGAGAACCTAACGAACCAAAAGACCAACGAACTAATTTAGGCCAGGCCATTGAACCTGCGCGTAAAATATTGAATATGAGTAAGCACGGACGTGTACTCGTCGCGATGAGCGGCGGCATTGATTCTACCGTTACGGCCATGATGCTCCACGAGGAGGGGTACGAGGTCGTCGGCATTACCATGAAAACCTGGGATTACGCCAACAGTGGTGGGTCCAAAAAGGAGACCGGCTGTTGCAGCCTGGACTCCATTAACGACGCCCGTAAGGTAGCCGTCGACATGGGTTTTCCTCACTTCATCATTGATATTCGCGATGAATTTGGCGACCACGTTATCGATAATTTCGTGGATGAATATATGGCCGGCCGGACGCCTAATCCATGCGTGCTGTGTAATACCCACATCAAGTGGTCTGCCCTGCTGAAGCGTGCCGATGCAATGGACTGCGAGTTCATCGCCACCGGCCACTACGCCCAGCTGAACCAGACGGATGCCGGTCGCTGGCACGTTCAAAAATCTGCCGATTCGAACAAAGACCAGAGCTACGTGCTGTGGGGACTGAGCCAGGAATGCATGGCCCGCAGCCGTTTCCCCCTCGGCCACATGACCAAGCCGGAAGTTCGCCAACTCGCTTACGACTGGGGCCACGAAGAACTGAGCAAGAAGGCCGAATCTTTCGAGATCTGCTTCGTCCCCGACAACGATTACCGTGGTTTCCTGAAGCGCCGTCTGCCCGAGCTGGAAGCGAAGGTAGCGGGAGGCGAATTCGTCTCCGTCGACGGCAAAAAAATGGGCAAGCACGCAGGCTACCCGTTTTACACTATCGGTCAGCGCAAGGGCCTCGGCATTGCCTTCGGAGAGCCGATGTACGTTACCAAGATCGACGCGGCGACCAACCAGGTCACCCTAGGCCGCATGGAGGATCTCATCCGCAACGGGATGATGATCGGTGGAGCAACGCTGCAGAAATACGATAAACTACCTGATGCCGGGATGGAGCTCCTCACTAAGGTTCGCTACAAAGACAGCGGTACACTTAGCCTCGTGGAGCAGATCGGTGATGCCAACGATCGTTTCGCCATTGACTTCTACGCCGAGGTACGTGGGGTTGCGCCGGGGCAGAGTGCTGTGTTCTATGAAGGGGATGATGTTGTCGGAGGCGGGCTTATTCATGCTTCGCGGTGATTAGCTACGCTGCTGCCTGAGGCGGTCTCAATTCTTGGCTTTAAGTACTCGGACAAAATTAATCGCACCATCCTGTTCGGCATCTTTTGAGCCTG
>JAPKCQ010000113.1 GCA_026421165.1 Lewinella sp.
CACGCTTTTACTCAGCCACATTCATTTTGATCACGCAGGAGCAGCTTGGTGGTGGGCGCAGCGTGGCACGAAGGTGTACGTCCACCCTAAAGGATTGAAACATATGATTGATCCTACTCGCCTCTACGCCTCGGCCGCCAGAATTTACGGAGACGAAAACATGGAACAGTTGTGGGGTAAGATGGAAAAGATCGACGAGTACGACATTGCAGCAGTGACCGACCGTAGCCGACTCACCTTTGGCGGTAACACCTGGGTTGCGCACCATACTCCTGGCCACGCAAACCACCATATAGCCTGGCAGCTTGGTAAGATCGTCTTCACGGGTGATGTCGGGGGCGTAAAGATCAAAGGCGGGCCGGTGGTGCCTCCTTGCCCGCCGCCGGATATTAACCTTACGCAGTGGCGGGATTCTATCAGTCGGTTGCGTAGCCTACGGGCCGAGAAGTTCTACCTCACGCACTACGGCCCGGTCGATGCCCAGAGCGATCACCTCGATCAGTTGTCCGAGCGGATGGACCGTTACGTCGGTTGGGTAGGAGAGGCTCGGAAAGACGGACAAGATGAAGACCAAATAGTGGTCGGGTTTACCGAATTTGTAGAGGCAGATCTACGGTCTAATGGCGTAACGGACGAGGTCATTGGCGCTTACCGTGCTGCCAACCCTCCCGGGATGAGCGTGGCGGGAATCTTGCGGTGGTTCACTTATTTGGAGGCCTGATTATCCCCAACTAACGCGCAGCACCGTCTCGTGCTCCGGCAAAACCTTGAATTTTTCAGAGATGCAGTAGCCAGGGATGGCCATGATCTCATCATCAGCATTACAAAGTAGGTAGATTCGGTCACGTAGCCAGACGGGAATCTTCTGGTCGATCATATAATCCTTCACCTTTTTAGATTTTCCGCCCATACCGAAGGGTTGCAAGCGGTCCCCTTTTTGGCGCGGCCGCAGGTGCAGGGGGAGGGCTGTAGGAGCTAGGTACTGGAAGCTTGGAACATCCAGCCTACTTGGTCGCCTGAGGGAATCGAAGTGAAGCCAGTGGATGCTGTCTTTTATGAGAAGCGGAAGTCCTGTAATGGCTTTGGCCTCCAGCCGTTCTATCGTTTGCAGCGGAGCGATGATCCACTCGTCGTCGGTAACGTACGCCCGGTACTTGCTGGAGTCGATGAAACTATTGTTCGGGAGCTTACAAAGCTGTTCGATCTGGTCCGGCGTGAAGTAATAATAGGGTTGGACCGCCCGGTGAAGAAAAGCCCGCTCGGTCGCAAATGTCCAGTCTTCCTCCCGCTGAAAGCTTACCACTTCCCCACGGACTGTACGCCGTTTGTCTCTTTCGGCTTCCAGGCCTAAATGATAAAAACTCTCGGCGCCACGTAGGTTAAGGAGGTTGCCGGCAATCGTCTTATCGGTCATGCCGAAGGTTTCGCGCAGAACCGGCGTCAGGTGATGCCGGATGCGGTTGCGCAGGTAATCATCGGAGCCGTTGCTTAGGTCTTCCCGCCAGGTGATGCTGTTTGCCTGGGCGTATTCAAGTATGCTTTGGCGTGACGAGTTTAGCAATGGCCTTACCAGCCGACCACCTCTGGGTGTTATTCCGCTGAGGCCAACGATACCGGTACCCCGGATGAAGTTGATCAGGGACGTCTCCAGGTTGTCGTCCAGATGATGGGCAGTAAGTATTTTCGTGTTTTCGGATTCTTGCGCAATCGCGAAGAACCAGTCGTACCGTAACCTCCTGGCAGTCATCTGCGTACTCTCCCCTGCAAGCGCATCGTTTTTAACGTCCACTGCTTTACAATAAAACGCTGCTCCTAGCGTCCGCGCCAACTCCTTCACAAAAGCCGCATCGCCATCGGAGGCTTGGCCCCGCAACTGAAAATTCATGTGCGTAATGGCAAAGTTGTGGCCTTCTGCATGTAGTAAATGGGCCAGCACGGTACTGTCCAGCCCGCCGCTGCAAGCCAGTAGGAGCTTATCCTTCTTAGCTAAGAGCTGCTCACATTTAACGAAGTCGCGGAATGATTTGAGTAAGTCTGCCATGAATTAAAATTTCACATAACGTGAGGTTAGTGAGCGTCGGGACTGCGAACCTCACGTTACATATTGACGATAAGCCCCTCCGTAGGCGAAGCCTTGCCAGCACAAACATCAGGATGAACCTGTTGTAAGCCTTCCAACCCGTCAAGCTCGCGGAAGGTGAGCCAGTTCGCGGTACGCTTAGCGGAGTTTTTTAGGAAGCCATTTGTCTTCCTTTCAAACCCTTCCGGTCCCCAATCTTTTATCCGCTGCTGAATGTGATCGGGAGCGAAGAAGAACTCACTTTTTTTAGCCAGTTTTCCGGTTACCTCTCCTGTATTTTCCCAGTGGGTAAGGCCGACCCTGATGCAGTAGTTCAGCGAACTACCAAGGTGCCTTTCCAATGAGGTTAATACCTCGAGGTTGCCAGACATATCGATGATCAGCGTCGGTATTGCTTTGATGTTGGCAATGTCCTGATAGGTGATGACCCCGTCGTAAAGTTTCATCTTTTCCACTGCCGCCAGGTTGTTGGCTGAAGTAATACCGATGACCGGTGGCGCGCTTGCATCGGATTTAAGCGCAAACCCAAGCCCCGTACTCGTTTTGCTGGAGGCACTAAGTACCAGAATCTGCTTCGCACGGTACCATTCTTTGGTCTTGCTCAGGTCCCAGAGGCAGAAGCTGGTAAGGTGTAGGGGAAACAGCAGCATTCTGAATTTGTCCATCGTTTTATTGTAGCCCTTTTCATTGTTTACCCTGCGGTAAATATTGTAGCCAGCGGGTAACTTACTACGGTGGGCAGTACCGTCAGTGAGCCGTTGTTGATTGATGCCAACGGGTGTCATTACCAAATGGGAGGCTGGTGGGAAATAGCCAAAAAGGCGGTCTCCGACGGGAATACCTTTAGTTTTGGAGACGGTCACTTCGGCAAAGCCCCAAACGGGCGTAACTCCCCAACCACCAGTATTCTTGCCTGTAGGCGGAAAGAAATGCCAGTAACCCATCTTATCACCTACCGCCGCGTAGGTGATATTGTTGGCGGAGTAGGCAAACTGCTGGATCTTTACCAGGACTTCTCCTTTGTTCAGCGTGGTGTTTTTAGCTGATTCTTTAGAGATTATTCGACTGGAGGCGAAATTGGTTTTTTCAATCTGGAACTGAGACATGGTGGTATTTTAGAAAATAAGGGGTGTTAGGAAAGTTCTGCCATAAACTCCTGGAGTTTGGCCACCGCTGGAAGGGCATTGTCTCGGAGTCGTTGGATGATGGCTTGTTTTTCGTGGTCGTCTTTACTGACTTGTTTCATCAGCGCGCTGAAGCCATCGAGCCGGTTATTGATGAGCCATTCTTTGAGCCCTTTCTCCTGGTTCCAGTTGTACTGGTTGACCATGAATATGGCTATCATCTTGATCCAATCAGTATCGTGGTTGGGGATCGGAACTACGGTGCAGACTTCGTTTTTCTTGGCCTCGCTGTCGTAGGTTGCTTCAATGTGAGCGACGAAAGCGGCACTAAATACTGGTTGGTAAGAACGTACCGACTGAGGGGTGATTAAATTCCCCTCAAAAATAGGTTTGATGGCAAGGTTAGAGATTGCACTGGCGGAGCAATCAATGTGAACATGCCCGGTAGAGGTTGGGATGCTACCTTCGGCTAGTTCAATGGAATCACTGGTTATGCCGCGGACCCTGCCAAGGCGGACGACGTTCTTGATTCGCCGTAGCTCTTCGAGTTCGCGTATACTGATGGTGGCTCCGTGGAACATGCTTGGTCGTACTGTTTTGTCGATACGGACGAGCACGCCTTTGTCTTCCAGTCGGTTAAATAGGTCTTCAATGGATGTTGCGTTGGCGACGGCCTCGAGCTGATCGGCCTGGGCGCCGATGGAGTAGTTGAAAAACTCTATCGTTGGCTGGGTGTTGCGTCGGTCCAACAGCCAGGCATCGCGGGAAACGATCCAGGTTATCTTGTCGGGGTCTACCTTATGTTCCAGTAACCAAAGACATGCGTCGATTCCGGTTTTTCCACCCCCGATGACTACGAAGCCGCGGGGCGGTGTACTGATGCCAGGCAGGTCGTTGAGCGACATGAAGTTGACCTCCGGCGCAATATTAAAGTTGGGGGTGTGGGTGGAGGGGATTTCTGTCTTCAGGTAACTACCATCAACGATTTTATCAAACTCAACCTGGTAGCTTTCTCCAGTAAGTGTCGAGGTGAATTTTCCACCCCCTTCGTAATTACAAAGTGGGAAGTACCGCACCCGGCCACTAGGTAAAAAGCGGTGGCGCATCACCTCGTCGTAGTAAGCGAGGATTTCGGCACCTGAGGCAAGGTCGTTAAGGCCTTTGTTAAGGCCAACTACGTCTTTACGGTTCTTATTCAGTTCCGTAGAGCTGACACCATAAAAAGCAGACGGCTGGTGAAGAGTAACGAAAGGATAGGCAAAATTCCAGTGCCCACCAGGTTTCTGGAACCGGTCAACCATGATGATATCGGCCTTGGTCTCAGATACTAGTACGTCGGCGAAGGCCATGCCTACGGCTCCGGTGCCTATTATTAGGTAGTTTGTCTTTAGCATATTGGTTAACTCTGTGGTGGTGGTGGGCTGTAATAAATATGAATTATACTGCCCTGTACTGAAGTCTAGGGCTAGAAGGTAAAGTCTTTTCAGGACTAGGCATTTACTTTATTCTTGAGCTTATTCACCTGGGCTTGTACCAGAACTACTGAATATTTTGCGGGATGATCCGCCTTTCCCTTCCTGAGGATCACGTAGTAGCCGTGTAGCGAAAGGGGAGACGCAAGGTGTCCAGTAGTGTAGTCTTATATAATTTATTATGCGTTAGTCAAGGGCAACTTGTTTTAATGCATCCTATCGCCTCTAACTTCTATGTTCGCGAGAAGGTTAGCTTCAAATGCTAGGAATTCTTCCCAGCGTTTATCTACCACCTCCCGGTCAAAGTACTTGCGTGCTAGCTCAATAAACAGCACGTAGTGACCTGCTTCGGCGACCATGAATTTGTGGTAGAAGACACGGAGGTCTTCATCCGAACAGTAGAGGCTTAGTAAGCGGAAACGTTCACAACTGCGGGCCTCGATGAGCGCGCAAAGTAGTAGTTTCTCAAGTAATGTCCGTTCCCTACTGTGGCCTTTTTCCATCACTTTCATGAGTCCTTTTACGTACTCGTCTTTGCGCTGACGACCTAACTTGAGGCCGCGTTTTTCGATCTCGTGCAGTACCATGCGGAAGTGCCCCCATTCTTCAGTTACCACCGGTGCTACTTCGGCCACGATTTCAGTGTAATCGGGGTAGAGCTGGATGAGGCTGATGCAACTGGCCGTTGCCTTCTGCTCGCAGAAAGCGTGATCGGTCAAGATCTCCCCTAGGTCCATCTCCGCCAGGTTAACCCAGCGGGGGTCTGTGGGGAGTTTTAGGTTGAGCATTTGTACAGTGGCGGCGGTATTCATAGAGAATTAGGGAATAAAAGAATGAGGGTGCAAAGGTAAGAAGGGTTCTACGATCAGCCCATCGCGATTACCGAGGTTACGCAAATCAAAAAAGCCCGCCGACACCAAAGGTGACAGCGGGCTTCAATTTTTACAGAACAGTCAGAAATTGTTCCAGTAGGGTAAAGGTCTAACGGCCTAACTTCTAAGCCTTACACCCAGAACACCAGGTTGAGGTCCTGCGCATGTGGCATCAGCTTGTGCACGGGCCGCAAACGGAAACCGTACTCATAAACGCCCGTGTAGGCAGGATCGGTAGACAACTTGAAGGTCGCCATTCCGTCCTTCTGGCCGGCCAGGTTGAAGGTTTCCGTCCGGATCAGTTCTAGCTTGTCCTCTGTGAGCCGGCGGTAGCCACAAAGCTCAAGCGTGAGGTCTTTGCCGTCAATACCGTTGGTATCAATGACGACCTCTGCTGTGAACTTACCGGACATCGTCAGCGCCTCGTTCACGTTATCCAAGGAGTTGTTCTCTGTTACACGGATACCAGACCATTTGCTGATTATTTCCTGCTTCCATGCGGCCA
Source organism: Lewinella sp. (assembly GCA_026421165.1). Taxonomy (GTDB): domain Bacteria; phylum Bacteroidota; class Bacteroidia; order Chitinophagales; family Saprospiraceae; genus Neolewinella. The sequence continues at coordinate 6,054 of JAPKCQ010000113.1, forward strand.
ACTCGCGTGCGGGCTTCCAGTTGTTCTCACTGGCGGCCTTCTGGCTTTTGCCGAGGGGTAAGTAGAAACGATCGTAGTAGTCGTCCATCATCCGCTTCATGGTGAAAGTTGGGGCGACTTCAGCGATGATTTGCTTCACGAAGCCCATCCAGTCCTTACTAATTCCGTTTTCGTCGCGGCGGTAGAAGGTTGGGATGATCTCATCTTCGAGGATGCCGTAGATGGTTTCGGCATCGAGCTCATCCTGTAGGTGCTGTTCTTCGTAAGTGCGCTCTAGTGGGAGGGCCCAGCCTGCATCGGGACGGTAGCCTTCGGCCCACCAGCCGTCGAGGACGGAGAAGTTGACGGAGCCGTTCAGCGCGGCCTTCATACCCGAAGTACCGGATGCTTCCAGCGGGCGGGTAGGGGTGTTAAGCCATACGTCGACACCCTGTGTAAGCAGCTTGGCCATTTCCATATTGTAATCTTCTAGGAAGATCACCTTGCCTGCAAATTCCGGCTTCTTGCTCACGTGGATGATGTGGCGGATGAGGTCCTGCCCGCCCTGGTCGGCCGGGTGGGCCTTACCGGCGAAGAGGAAGATGACGGGCCGTTCGGAGTCGTTGATCAGTTTCAGCAACCGTTTCTCGTCCCTAAACAGTAGGGTAGCGCGCTTATAGGTAGCGAAACGACGGGCAAAGCCAAAGACTAGCGCGTCGTCGTTGATGTTGTTTATGATGTCGATGATGGCTTTCGGGCGCTCACCTCGGCGGCGCATATCCACTTCCAGCTTCTCGCGAACGTACTCCAGCAAGCGGACCTTCAGGCTGTGGCGAACGTCGAAGAGTTTCTTATCATCGATCTTATGGACTTTACGCCAGATGTCCTTATTACTTTGGTCACGCAACCAGTTTTCACCAAACTCCATAGAGTAGAGTTGGTGAATGTCGTTAGCGATCCAGGTAGGGTAGTGGACGGAGTTGGTTACGTAGCCAATATGTATTTCCTCGGCCGTGTAACCGGGATACAGCGTGGTAAACATTTCCTGACTCACTTCACCGTGCAGCTTCGAAACGCCGTTGACGCGGTGGCTGAGACGGATGGAGAGTTTAGACATGTTGAAGTCTTCTCCTTCATCGTTCGGGTTCAGGCGGCCGAGGGCGACGAAGTCGTGCCACTCAATACCTAGTTCTCCTGCGTAGTTGTACAGGTAGTTACGGAGCATGTGCTCGGGGAAGTGGTCATGACCGGCGGGTACGGGCGTATGCGTTGTGTAAAGGCTACTGGCACGTACGGCTTCAACGGCTTCGTTGAAGTTCATACCGTCCTGCTTAACGTGGTTCTTAAGGCGTTCGATGCTCAGGAAAGCGGCGTGGCCTTCGTTAAGGTGGTAGATTTCTGGCTGGAGGCCCATTGCCTCAATGGCGCGGACGCCACCGATACCGAGCAGGATCTCCTGCTTGAGGCGGTGTTCGTTATCACCGCCATAGAGCATGTGCGTCAGGGCACGGTCGTCCTGCTGGTTGTCTTCGTGGTCGGTGTCGAGCAGGTACAGGTTGATGCGTCCGATGGGGAGTTTCCAGACTTTAGCGACTACAATGCGGCCCTGCACGGGGACGCTGATCTTTAGCCATGTTCCATCGTCGTTGCGGACGGGTTCTACGGGCAGTTGGGTGAATTTTTGAACGGGGTACTTATGGATCTGGTCACCATTGATGCTCAGCTCCTGGTTGAAGTATCCGTAGCGGTAAAGAAGACCAACGCCGAACAGGTTTACGTTGGAGTCGGATGCTTCCTTAAGGTAATCACCGGCAAGAACGCCGAGGCCGCCACTGTAAAGCTTAATGCTGATGTGCAGGCCGTACTCCATGCTGAAGTAAGCGATCTTCGGGGCATCGCGCTGAAACGGTTCGGCCATGTAATCGTCGAAGTCTTTCTTAACGGCCTTGAGTCGCTTGAGGAAATCTGTATCCTTAGCCAGTTCCTGGGCGCGGGCTGGGTCTAGTGTTTCTAAGAGGGCTACAGGATTGTAGTTCAACTCGATGAATGTATCAGGATCGATCGAACTGAATAATTCCTGAGCTGCGTTATCCCAGGACCACCAGATATTGTTGGCCAGGCGGTTGAGCGGCGCGAGTACGGCGGGTAGTTCATTTTTGATGAAGATGCGGTGCAACTTCATTTCAGTATTGGTTGGCGTCAAAGTCATTCTGACAAATATTTTAGAGATTGTTAGGAAATATAGTTCCTGACCTGGGGTGATTCGGCAAAATAGCCGTCGGTCTCCCGGTTATCGGTACACCTGCAGGCGGCCTCTCCCGGTGTAGCGGAAAAGGAACTAAGGGATGGGGTCTCTGACGGAGTGGAAGCATAATGCAGAAGGCTCATACAGCCTACTGATTACCTAATGCAAACCGGCTGGAAGCGTTTGTGGTACGCAAAATTCGGTCTCTCATAGGAAACCTCCAAATCGGGTAGATGTTGAATTGGTGCTCCTTAAAGCCGTGTTTAAATTTAAAATCTACTATGTTTTTGAATTTCGAAAGGGGCAAAAGCTTCGCGTACATTAGTCTTAGTATACTTTATCTTGTTGGATGTGGTTAACTACTTTCGGTGGGATTCTGTCCTAATTGGCGTACTTGTGGAGTTGCGATACTACCGTCGGTGACATGAGGTGATTTTGTGCTCGCGAAGCGAGCGCGGCTCTTCTCAAGCGAGGCCAGTAGGGGCGATCCCTCGCGGTCGCCCGTAGGGTCACTTACCCTCGGTGAATAAGTCAATACGCTCTCCGAGCAGCCCTCCTCTGATGAATTTACCATCTTCAATTAGAAGCACTTCACCCATAGAGCCAAACTTCATACTGGAGTCTACCGCCAGTACTTTACCATTAAAGAAAGTACGAATAGCCTGGAAGGAGGTATGGCCAACAACCATTCGACGGGCTCCGACGCGTTTCAGGATCCGGTCGATGTCTTTTTCTTCAAGATCACGGTCCCGGAAGTAGCCTCGGTACCAAAGTGGTCCGTCGTGGCCTTTTAGCAAGTCAAGCCGTTCTATTCCTTCTTCTACCAGGCCGGGCCGGGCATCGATCAGGTATTTATGGTAGAGGTTGTTGATGCTTTTGAGGCTACTGACCTTCCGGAGAAGTTCTTTGCTGAAACCACCATGGACAAAAACCATATCATTGACCCGGACGGTAAGTGGAAGAGAGCGGAGCCACTGACCGAGGTAAGAGTCAAGGCCAAAGAGGTCATAGTAAGGTATTTGTAAAAGAGAGGAGGTAATCATGTAGCGCTTATTAACGTAGCGCACGTCACGATCCATCACCATAGTCTCATGGTTGCCGAGCAGGAAGTGAACCTTGCCGCCGGCAGCCTTCGCTTCAATTTGGAGATTATGGATAAGCCAGAGCGTCTCGGTAACTTGTCCTCCACGGTCAAAAACATCTCCAACAATTACGAAATGTCCTTTTCCGTAGGCCCAGTGGAGGTCTTTGTTAATGATGCCGTGACCGACAAGCACCTTGCGAATTACATCGAACTGGCCGTGGATGTCGCTGACCACAGCGACCTTTTTAACGTCGTTAAAAGTGATTTTTGGGTCGCGCTCGAAGCGGCGTCCGGGAATGATGGTTTCCGGGCGGAATGCTCGAAAGGGCGGTAATTCAACGTCCTCAGACCATTGGGAAAATCCGGCTTTCTTATCCTCGGGCCAGGCCCACTGAACAACGAGCTCTCCTTCGGTGTCGTAATTAAGATAGGGCCCGTCGGCAAAGGGCACGTCCATTTGAGCACCACAAAATGCGGGGAGAAAAATGGACAATAATAAGAGTGTTTTTTGCAAAATCGACGTGCTTGTAAGATGAAAACCTGTTGGTTAAATATCGGCGCTTACTAAAATTGACGCGTCTGGTTAACGTGTTCAAGGGGTTAACTGTTTGTTACTACCTTGCTTTCAAAGAGTTATTTGTGCACCTGCGGCCGCGCCTCTGAATTCTGACGTTGATAAGAATCAGTTAGCGAGAGTTCCATTCGGTTAATCATCTAAATTGTGTTTCTTAATAAAATGTCGTCAAATGATGTGTTTTTAAAATTAAAAGCTGATTTAAAATTAAAAAGAAACTTTTATTTTAAATTATGTGCCGATTCGAACTATAAATAGTAATTAGCCACCGGTAAAGTTGGCTATTCATAGCAACAAAAAGTTGAATTTGCCCGGTAGATACCTTATCTTGCGAGTAAGACAGACAGCGAAGGATTCCACCACATTTTGTTCCCGTTGTTGCTGAGCCTAACCAAGTACTTCCTGTTTATTTAACCCAGATAACCGACCAGTAAAGGGCGGAAGGGTAAACATATATATACAGAATTTGCATGCGCTATCAGGCCGAAACTCCTCGCCAGGAAGGACTTTATACTCCCCACACAGAATCCGATGCTTGTGGCACCGGTTTCATTGCTAATCTAACCGGAGATCCGTCCCATAAACTGGTGACGGATGCCCTGACAATGTTAATAAACATGGAGCACCGCGGTGCCTGCGGTTGTGAGCCTAATAGCGGTGACGGTGCTGGAATACTGGTACAGGTACCCCATGATTTTTTTGTCCGTAAGTTGGCAGAGAAGGGCAAGGAATTACCCGAAAAGGGCAAGTACGGAGTAGGAATGATGTTCCTGCCCGCCGAGAAACAGTTGCTGGAACGCTGTTTGTACCTCTTTGAAGATTATGCCGACGAGATGGGTTTTGACCTGATCCACTACCGCAAAGTGCCGACGGATCACGAAGAGCTTGGCCCCACAAGTAAGAGTGTAGAACCCCGCTTTCAGCAGGTATTTGTGCGGCCCCGGGTGGAATTGGACCCAAAGGACCTGGAGCGTAAACTTTACGTATTGCGCAAGTATGCCACCCACAAGATTCACACGACCTATCCGGAAACCAGTGACCAGTTTTACCTGGCCAGTTTTAGCTATAAAACCATCGCTTATAAAGGTCAGCTCACTACCTGGCAACTACCCGGATACTTCAGCGACCTGCAGAGCCAGGACTTCAAATCGGCCATAGCGCTGGTCCATAGCCGCTTTTCAACCAACACCTTGCCGAAATGGAAACTTGCCCAGCCATTCCGCATGGTGGCCCACAACGGCGAAATTAATACGATTCAAGGCAACGTGAACTGGTGGAAATCAAAGGAAAGCCTCATCCGCGAAACTGCCTACTTTTCAGAAGATGAGTTGGATAAGATTTACCCTGTTTGCGGTACTGGCCTTTCCGATTCTGGCAACTTCGACAATGTCCTCGAATTTTTGACACTCAACGGTATCAGCATCCCGCACGCGCTGATGATGATGATCCCCGAGGCCTGGCAGGACGATGAGCAGATGCCCGATTACAAACGCGCATTCTACGAATACGCCAAAGGGCTGATGGAACCTTGGGATGGGCCAGCCAGTATTTGCTTTACCGACGGCGTGCTTGTCGGTGCTACGCTGGACCGTAACGGATTACGCCCCAGCCGCTGGTGTCTCACGGAAGATAACGTTTTAATAGTAGCCTCGGAAGCAGGTGCATTGCCGGTTGACCAGTCTACGGTAGTCCAGAAAGGACGCCTATCCCCCGGACGTATTCTCGTTGCTGACCTCGAACAACATCGGGTGATTGGCGACGAGGAACTGAAGGAGGCCATCTGTAAGCGCTTGCCCTACCGCGAATGGCTGGACGAACACCGCATCCGCCTCGACGGCCTGCCGCTAAAACGTAAGGCCGATATTAGTATGGACCAGAAGACGCTCTTCCAGCGCCTCCAATTATTTGGTTACACTAAGGAAGACCTTAGCTTTTTGCTCGAACCCATGATCAAAGGCGGTAAAGACCCCATCGGATCCATGGGGGCCGACACGCCGCTGGCGGCACTGAGCCTCCAAAGTCAGCATCTCGCCAACTACTTTAAGCAGCTCTTCGCCCAGGTAACAAATCCACCGATTGACCCCATCCGGGAACGCAGCGTAATGTCCCTTTACGCCATGCTCGGTAGTACGGATAACATCCTGGAGATGAAGCCTGGTAACGCCAAGAATATTCACCTAGACACGCCGGTGCTTACAAACGATGATGTAAAAAGGATCAAGGAACTCCACCATAAGGCCTTTAAGACTGGGGTAATTCTCTCCGTCTTCCAGGCCGACGGTCAGGAAGGCCGGCTTAGCGCTGCCATTGAGCACATCAAGGCCCAGGCGGAGAGCCTGGTACGCAGTGGCTATAATATTCTAGTGATTAGCGACCGGACTTCGGACAGCTTCAACGCCCCGGTTCCGAGTCTGCTTGCCACCGGTGCCGTCCACCACCATTTGGTGGAACTCGGTCTGCGGGCCAAAACGAGCCTCGTTATCGAAGCGGGTGACGTTCGTGAAACCCATCATTTTGCTACACTAGTGGGTTACGGCGCCTCAGCCGTAAACCCATACATGGCCTTCGCCGCACTGTCTAACCTCTATAAATCTGGTGTCTTTGAGGGACAGGACATAACCCGTGACGATGTCCTTAAGGTTTACCACAAG
>JAPKCQ010000114.1 GCA_026421165.1 Lewinella sp.
GGGCTGGAACGGGCATAATACCCAGGACCAGACACCCGAGCAGGATGTGTACGTATTTAAGGTGCTCGTGAAGCTTTCCCGAAGGCGTAAAGTAGAGATTACGAGCGCTGTTTTGCTGATGCGACAGGGCACCAAACAAGGTAAAAACTATTACAGCCATCCTAATTCCTAGGAAAATATTCTTAACAAAATAAAAAAGTCAGGCATCGACACGTTGATTAAACCTTACTTTGTCGTTCCATTAGCTCTTACGAGACGGAGCCCGGCACGCACCGACACATTCATATCAAGAGTACAAGAGACATGATTAAGTACCTTTTCACCTCCCTACTATTTTTGAGCTACTTCGGATTCGCGTTAGCGGAGTCAGCAGCTCCTGAGATTATCCTAACCTCCTCTGTGACCGATCAGGGAGACTACATCAAGCGTTATAAGAAAATCGCCATGCGCGAGATGGAGCGGACCGGCGTTCCCGCTAGCATCAAACTGGCGCAGGGTATTCTGGAAAGCGACGCTGGTAAAAGTAAGCTCGCACGCTCGGCTAACAATCATTTCGGCATCAAGTGCGGCAGCCAGTGGAATGGTGAAGAATACTTCAAAGAAGATGACGACTACAACGACCAGGGCAAGCTGATCAAGAGTTGCTTCCGGCAGTATCGGAATGCGGACGCCAGCTTTGTGGCACACTCTGAATTTCTACGTGATCCCGCTAAATCGTTCCGCTACGGCTTCCTTTTCCGTCTGGACCCCGTTGATTACCGCTCCTGGGCAGAAGGTTTACGCCGCTCCGGTTACGCCACCAATCCGAACTACCCTAAGTTACTCATCACGCTGATCGAGCGCTACAACCTGAACCAGTACGATCAGTCTAGCGTCGTCATCGAAGAGCCCGAGGTGGTGCTCACCCCCGTGGAGGAGCTGCAGCGTGGCATCCTGCAAACCAACGATGTGAGCTACTTCATTAACGATGCCCCCATCAGCGTACAGGAAGTTGCCCACCAGGTAGACGTGAGCGTCAGCCGCTTGCTAGAATACAATGAGAACCTCCGCCAGGAAGCACAGGAAGTAAAGCCTGGCGATCGGATCTACCTACAGAAGAAGCGTAAATATTACCGCGGACGGGAAGCTTACCACGTAACGGAAGAGGGTGAAAACCTCTTCGATATAGCCCAGCGCTACGGCCTGCGGCTAGACAAGCTGGCCAAGCGGAACCGCCTACCCGAAACAGCCGACCCCGCTACCGGCGAAAAGGTAAAACTACGCGGCAGTAAGCAGCGCACCGCCCCCCGCCTAGAAGGCGAGCGCGACGAAACTCTATCCCCAACGCCAAGCGTTCCGACGGACGACAATGGCCGCATCATCGTGGACGACCCAACCGATACACCAACCACTCGGCGCCCAAGCTACCCACCGAGCAACCCTCGGCCTATTACCAACGTGCCTCCGTCTAATCCGAGCCCGCCGACGACCACTACACCCACAACTCCCCGTCCGATTCCTCCGGTTGTAATTCCTTCACGGGTAGCTAATCCGACCGGCCCTTCCAATGGCACCGCCGAGCAGTACCACTCGGTTTCTGCCGGAGAGACGCTTTACGCCATCAGCCGCAAGTACGGACTTACGGTCGATTCACTGAAGAACCTTAATGGGCTTACCGGGAATATTATTTCTATTGGTCAGCGAATTCGAGTGCGGTAGTAATGTCACCGTACAGAAATGTGGTCGCTACCCCGTGGGATAGACGTTGGAGATGATGCATCGTTACCGAACGTTGCAAGGGGGTAAGGATTGTACTAATTACTAACTACCTTAGCGACGTAACCAATCTCCCGCACGTGCGCCATCTCATTTACCTACTGCTTTTCGTCTTTGCTTTATGCTCTTTTCCAACCGTAGTCTCTGCACAGAATCTAGACCAGGAAGGGGAGTACGGTGTAGACTGGGGCGGCTACCTTTTCGGGCTAAAGGGTGGCCTTAGTCTTGGCAATCAAGACTGGACGGGGCTAGAAACTGAACTCCTGCTTGGCTACCATGGAGACCTATATTTTGAATCCATTCCAGCGCAAGAGAGGTTTAGTTTCTACGGTCAACTGGGGTATCATACCCGGGGAAGTAAGATAAGCCGGCGACGAGGGACACTCTTGAGTGGAAACCAAATCACCCTTCCCAGCGACGATTTCAGGTTCTATAATGTGTCTCTCGGGTTGGGCGCAAAATCGATTTTCAGCTATTCTCGTCTAGGAGATTTTTACTACTTGCTTGGCCTTAGGTTAGATTACAATACAGGAACCAATCTTAGTGATTACGATATTCTTGACCAAACCCAAGGGACTTCGTTCAGGCTGAACTACCCTCTAGACAGCCCGGACTTCATTAAAGACATCACCTATGGAGCAAGCTTCGGTGCGGGTGTTTTGTTCCCTATTTCTCCTAAAATAGGAGGCTTTGTTGAACTACAGGGACATCCGGATTTTAGCTTTCAATACGAATCCGGGCCAATCAACGGTGTGATTGACGGATCAGGAACACCCCGTACGATCGGAGCGCGAGCCATTCGTAACTTTACCATAGAACTTTCCTTCGGGCTGCGCTTTCTGCGCAAGTGGACCTATGTCGATTAGGCGGACGCTCCATACCCTCGGCGACGGGCTGATGACCTTGCTTTACCCCCGCCTTTGCATTAACTGTCAACGGGCGGTTACTGCGGATCAACGGCCCCAACTGTGCGTCCCCTGCAACAACGATCTGGCGCTTACGAACCACTGGCTGTTGCCGGAGAATGAAGTTACTGATCGCTTAGCGGGGCGTTTGCCCATCACCTTTGGCGCGTCCTTATTGGCTTTCAATACGGGGACGGTTTGCCAGCAACTCATCCATGCGCTTAAGTATTACCACCGCCCGGAAGTTGGCGTTCAGTTGGGCGAACAGCTGGGAGAGCTGATCAAAGAACATCCTGCGCTAAGGGATTTGGATGGTATTGTTCCCGTCCCGATTCACCCTAAACGGCGGCACGAGCGGGGGTATAATCAGGCGGAGAAGATTGCGGAAGGGATGGCGACCATAATCGGTCGGTCGGTGTACCCCAATGCGCTGAAGCGGATAGCCTTCAAAGGCTCCCAGACGAAACGTACACGCTACGAAAGGGTAGAAAATACGCGAGAATCCTTCGGCCTCGGAACGGGCGACTTTGCCGGCAAGCACCTCCTCATCGTTGATGATGTGCTCACTACCGGCGCTACCGTTGACTTTTGCGGTAACGTTTTGCTGGCGGGGCATGAAGGGTTACGGGTTGGTTTGGCTACGCTGGCGATTGCGGAGTGACGGTCAATAAAGCGGCTACATTACTACCGTACTCGAATCCGCTGACCAATAGAAATTTTATTCCCGGTAAGCCCATTAAGGTTCTTCAGTGTATCCACCGTAAGTCCGTACTTACGGCTGATGGCATAAAGCGTCTCTCCGGCAGAAACCGAGTGGTACTGCTCGGCGGTGCCATTGGGAAAGCCGGTCGGATTGGCTACCCGTGAAGGAGTTACACCCGAAGGAGTCGTGGTGGCGGTCGGCGGCGGATTCAACGGAGACATGTAAGCCTTGAGCGCCTCCGGAGAAGGCTTCCGCTGCTTGTCCACAATGGCCCAGTTGATCTCTGGGCGGAGCGACAGCGTTTCCGCATCCTGCCGAAAGCCAACGAAGCCAGCCACGAATTCCATTGCGTATTTCGTTCCGTTATAATTCCAAAGAAAATCCGCGTGAGAAAGGCCACTGGTGAACACGCTGGTAGTTGCGACCCGAGTGATTAGTTCTTCTCCCCCGGGGCTTGTCCACTTACCTGGGCGGAGTTCCTCATACTCACCGCCGTATTCGGTGTAGGGGAAAAAATTTAGTGCCCAGCCGGTGATGTACGGATTACCACTACCGACACTGTGCCATTTGTAGATAGATTGCCAAAACTCCTGATCCCGTTTACCTTCAGCGGCGGCGGTGAATTGCTGCAGGATGGGCGCTAGGTCGTTTACCCACCATTCGAGATCGTACTTCGCTAGTGCCTTGGTTTTTTCTTCGATTTTACGCCAGTCTTCCGGGGTTCCTTCAAGGGTTATTTCGGGGATTCCGCACATGGTCGACACCGAGTATTCGAAGAAGCTCTTCATTGCATCCATCAGGGTCACCTGAAAGGCTGCTTTTTCGGCGATGCCGGTCGTAGAGAAATCTCCCGTTACCAGGTCGAGTAATTCCGGACCGGTGTTCGCTTCAATCTGTTTGCTGAATTCTGCGAATACGCCCGGCCAGTCGTTGGTAGCGCCGCCTTTGACGAATCCGTCACGTTGTACGTGCAGCTTTTTCTTACCGTCGAAATCGACGAATTTACCGCGCAGCTGCTCAGCGTTCTGGTTGATGTGGAGGGCAAAACCCTGAGAAATGAGCAGCCATATCATATCCGGCGAAATCGTCATACCGTAGTGCTTCGCGTAGGCGGTGTGCATGGCCTCCATGAAGGGATGAAAGGAGGTCTTGACCATCAGGCCACCAATGGCCGGTAAAGCTTCGATTTTGCGGGAGAGTTCATCCGGCGTATTGTCATTCCCTTCTTCAACTCCGGGCGGGTTACGCGCTTCACTTCTCCGTTTTGTTGCTTTTTCCTTCCGGTCTCTATCGGTTACCACTCGAGCAATTACCGCGTCTTGATAAGGTATGGCTTCCCGCAGCGACTTGTTTTCTTTCGGCACCTCACAGACCTGGAAGGTTAGCGGGTCTGGTTGGGATGTTGCGGAGGCTTGCGCTAAAACCGTAGTGGTCAGTGCTCCACATGCAAACAGGGTAAAGAGAAACAGACGTAAGGTTTTCATTATGAGGGTCGGTTTAATCCTTGCCAAGATACGCTCCAGCTGCATATTTGTAAAAAAACGCATACTGGAAGGTAATTAGTTGGTAAACCGCACCTATTGGAGAAACTTTATCTTTAAGAAACGAGCAACACCCCTCCTCCATACACGGCTTACGAAATGCTTACCTCCCTGGCTTATTAAGCCAAAAAAAGAGGTCATATACGTCTACCGGAAGGGACAAGATGAAGTTGAAGAAATGCGAGACCTTGATAAAACCTACCGCAACTCCAACCTCACCACACTCTCGCAATGAGAAGTCTGCGGGAACATATCCACCGCCCGCGCCTTAACCACCTTATACTTTTCGTCCAATAAGGCCAGGTCCCGCGCCTGAGTACCCGGATTGCAGGAGACGTAGACGATAACCGGAGCGGCGAGCTCCAGCAGCATTGGAATAACCTTGGGGTGCATACCTGCGCGGGGCGGATCGGTGATGAGGACGTCAGGCCGGCCGTGCTTTGCGGCGAACTCGGTCGTAAGAATGTTCTCAGTACGGCCGGCGTACCACGTGCAGTTGTCCAGGCCATTCATTTCAGCGTTGATCTTCGCGTCGTCGATAGCGGCGGCAATCTCTTCGATCCCGACTACGGACTTAGCGTCTTTAGCGACGTACTGGCCAATGGAGCCGATGCCGGTGTAGAGATCGTAGACGTTCTCCGTGCCGGTCAGTCCGGCGTACTCGGCGGTAATGTCGTAGAGGTTTTTGCCCTGGCGGGTGTTGGTCTGGAAGAATGACTTGGGGCCGATGTGAAAACTTACGTGGCCGATGGTTTCTTTGATCGTGGCGGTACCAGCGAAGAGGTTCATCTCCAGGTCCATCATGTACTCATTGATCTTGCCGTTGATGCAGTAGTAGAGGCTGGTGAGGTGCTCGCCGAAGCCTTTCATAATGGCATCGAGGAAGGGCTTGATGGTGTCCTGGTCGTTTTCAAAGAAGGCGAGTACGAGCATGCACTCTCCGGTCGTGGTGGTGCGGATCATGAACTGACGGAAGAGGCCGGTCCGTTCACGCATGTCGAAAAATGAGATCTGCCGTTCGATGGCCAGGGCACGGATACCGTTGCGCAGCTCGTTGCTGGGGCCGAACTGGAGATGGCATTTTTCAATATCGATCAGCTTGTCGTAGGCACCGGCTTTGTGGAAGCCGATGACGTCCATTTCGTTGGAGATGGTTTCATCTCCAACCTCGTCGGCGGTGAGCCAGCGGCGGTTCGCGACACCAAATTCGAGCTTGTTGCGGTAGAAACTGGTTTCCTCGCTGCCGAGGATGGGTTCCCATTCGCCGACTTCAACTTTACCGATACGGCTTAGGGCATCGCGGACGATGCGGTCTTTTTCGCGCAGCTGGCCTTCGTAGCTGAAGTTCTGCCACTTGCAGCCGCCGCAGACGCCGAAGTGCTGGCAGAAAGGTTCTACCCGGTCTTCGCTCATTGTATGAAACTCCAGAGGGGCGGCAAAGAGTAGCTTCTTTTTCTTGCGGAAAGGGCGGACATCAACGACGTCTCCGGGCACCACTTTTTCTACGAAGACAACCATGCCTTCTTCGGTTTTACCCACGCAAAAGCCTTTGTCGGCCAGGCCGGTAATGGTTACGTTGTCTATGCGTTCGGGGAAGCGATTGCGGCGGTTTCTGCCCATGGGATTGGTCTGTTAGTTCGTTAGTCTTTTAGTCCGTCCTGCCAGCTATGACGATTTGACTGCCTGACTGTTTGACGATTTGGCTTTTCAGCACGACAAAGGTACGTGGAATGGAGGAGGTTTTTTCAGCTGCTCGTTACGGTGTTTTGGCGCGGCCGCAGGATACAAAGCCATCCGTCAGGGCGCGAAGAACGTCGGTACCAACTTGATGGGTAAAGAAGTCATGGCGGGTAAGATCTGGTCAGCAGTAATAACCCGGACAATACCCCCACCCTCAATGAAAAGCCCCTGGAAGCCCTTGTCAGCGTACCCCCCTGAACAATTTCGAAAAATGGTCATTACCACTTCTCTTTCTTTTATTTATTAATTCCCCAAGCCATGAACGAAGAACAGAACTTCTCCACCATCCCCAACAGCTACAAGCCGCACGACTACCGTAAAGCCCGCTACGCCCACAATACCGGCGACGCCGACCTTCCCATTCCCTTCGCAGACGACATCCTCAAAAAGAAGAAGAAGACCGAGAAGGTTAAGGCCTGAAACAGAAGGAAACTACCCTACAGTCCTAGGCATCCCGAAGTCTTGATTTCCCATATTTGACATTCAACCTACCCCGCACCCGCGACCAGTAAAATGCCCCGCGGGGCAATGAACGAAGCCCTGCTGCCGACGACGTAAACGGTCTCGTAGAAAAGAGGCGAGACGAATACGCACAACATTAAGTTGCCTGTTGCCAGCTAAAGCTTATGAGTAAATCATTAGCCTACCTGCTACCGCTGAGACATGAAGTTAACTGGCCACTATTGTGATGAGGCCCAAACTTATGTGCAGACCGTAGAACACCGCCAATCCCTTAGGGACGCGAATTACGTAAAACGTGTTTTTTGACCTGACGTTTTTGCGCTCACCGTTCTTGAAAAATTCTTTGCGTAACTATAGCTACGGAAAGAATTTTTAAGTGCGGTGAGGGCAAAATAAGGCGGTCAAAAATCGTGGTTTATTTATTTCACGTTCCCTAGCGGATAAACTGTCGCAAATACCCACAACTTTGCTCGAGCGCTGCCTTTCGCTTCTTCAAACTCCCCTCAAAAGTCCGGTCCTCCACCTCCACGCAGACGGCACCGTCGTAGCCCGTTTCGCGTAGGTAGCCGATGAAGCGGCCCCAATCTACATCTCCCAGACCGGGAATCTTCGGCGTATGCCAAAGGTTTGGATGGCTAAAAACGCCGTGGTGGTTGCGCTTTTCAATGTCAATGCGGGCGTCTTTGGCGTGAACGTGAATCATCCGCTCCGGGTATTTCCGGAACGGCAGGGTGTAATCCATCTGTTGGAGGATGAAGTGGCTGGGGTCGTAGTTTAATCCCCAGTTTGCGTCCGGAATATCCGTCCACATTTGTTCCCAAACGGCGGGGCTAACGGCTAGGTTAGTGCCACCCGGCCATTCGTCTTTCGTGAAACGCATCGGACAGTTTTCTATGCCGATACTGACGTTTTTCTTTCCTGCGTACGCCACTATCGGTCGCCAGGTGGAGAGGAAGCGGGGCCATTGCGCTTCTATGGTTTGGTTTTTATCGCGGCCTACGAAGGTGGTTATACAGTTGATCTCCAGCGCTGCCGCCGCATCGATCAGCGCTAAAAGATGATCGGTATAAACCTTTGCTTCGGCTTCATCGGCAACAAGCGGGTTTGGGTAGTAGCCGAGGGCGCTGATGCTTACGCCGTACTTTTCTTGCAGGTCTTTGATGCCTCGAATGCCCGCTTTATCGAGCGTGGTAACGTCGATGTGGGTGACTCCGGCGTAGCGGCGTTCGGCCTTGCCGGGCGGCCAGCACATCACTTCCAGGCAGTCGTAGCCGGTAGCGGCGGCGAAGGCCATATTTTCTTCGAGGCTCAGTTCGGGGAGGATGGCGGTTACGTAGCCTAGTTTCATGGTTGGGGGGTTTTAGTCGGTCGCCAGTTATTAATTTCTTTACTTTTTTTTAGCCAAGCTGTCACATCAGGCGCGGCCGCAGGATACAAGGTGGTGAACGAAGGCAATATAAGCCTTCAACACATCACCCGATTCGGCCGTTAGCCGGATCTTCTCCGCTCAAAATACAACCAACTCTTTAAGATGAAAAAGTACCTCTTCTCACTTCCCGGTCTGCTCTTACTCACCATTTCCCTCATCTTCGCCTCCTGTAGCATCTTTGAGGGCGACGAAATTCAGCTTTCTCCTGTATTCGACTGCCCCGACCTGATGCTCAACGTACAGGATACCTGCCTTAATCCCAACGAAGTCTTCGGCATCGTTACGGAGAACTGCATTTGCGACACCGGTTCCAATCCGGTAGACACAACCTTCGACTGCCCAGACCTAATGCTCAACCTTAACGACGCCTGTATTACCGCTGACAGCATCAATGGTGTCATCAACCCAAATTGTCAATGCCAGCCCAACAGTAACTCCTTCGACTGCCCTAACCTTGCGGCCAACTTCCAAGATCCTTGCAGCACCCCAGCCGGCCTAGATGGCTTCATTAATACCAACTGTGAATGTGAAGAATTCGCGCAGAACTTCGACTGCCCAGACCTGATGCTCAACTTCGGGTACGATTGTATCACTGCTGATAGTACGCTTGGCTCCGTCAACCAAAACTGTGATTGCGACGAAGTAACGCAGAACTACGACTGCCCAGACCTGATGCTCAACTTCGGGTACGAATGTATCACTGCTGATAGTACGCTTGGCTCCGTTAACCAAAACTGTGATTGCGAAGAAGCATCGCAAAACTACGACTGCCCGAACCTCGAAGCCAACTTCAACGACCCTTGCAGCACCCCAGCCGGTCTCGATGGGTTTATTAACACTGACTGTGGGTGTGAAGAATACCCTGGAAACTTCGACTGCCCCAATCTTCAACTCAACGTCGGAGATGCATGTATAACGAGCGACAGTATCGTCGGCACAATCAACCCGAACTGCATCTGCCAGTAAATAGATATTGCAAGGGTACAACTCCAAATCTAGTACCTGTGCAACACCTGATTTTGTTCGGCTAAATCCTCTGGCCGGACCTATATTTGAATCGTAAGCGTGCGTCATCCCTCGCTGGGATGACGCGCCTTACCCTTTTCAATCCAGTCCAATAAATGAAGGAAGGAACCATCGGCCCCGAACTGATTGCCGGCTGCCTCGCTAATAAACAGGCCGCGCAACGGGAGCTCTATGAGCGTTGCCTTCCTTACTTAGGCCTGGTTGCCCGTCGCTACTTAAACGATGAGGCGGAAATGAAGGACGTGTTGCAGGACTCATTCGTCCAGCTATTCCAGAAGCTTCAACAGTTCGACGAAGCGCGGGCCAGTTTCAAAACCTGGTCGTCCCGCATAGTTATCAACAACTGCCTGAAGCGGAACGCCAAAAACAAACGGCTCGTAACGGTGGAACTCACCCCGGAAGCCCACGCTCCCGCCATCAACCCGGAGGTGCTTACCGCCTTCGACAACAAAGAACTAACCGACTGGCTAAAGCAAATGCCCACCGAATACTACGAAGTCTTCAACCTGAGTGTGGTGGAAGGCTACAACCATGCCGAAATCGCCCACCTCCTCGGTATCGATGCACCACTTTCCCGACAACGGCTTTCCCGAGCACGAAAGTGGCTCTCCAAAGCCTGCCAATCAGATGAATCGTCTCCACTCCGGGCAGATTTTGTCAATCGAAACCGGTTTAAGGTTGTACCGCTGGCAATTACCATCCTCGCCTTTATCGAACACATGAACTCATGAAAACCGTCCACCAAATTTACCCCTATCGCCTCCAGACACTTACCGCATGAAGTCCATCGAACAATACATCAGGGAAAAACTCGGCCGATCGGACGCTCCGGCGGACGTAGACGCTGATGATCTGTGGGCAAGCATTGAGCAGCAGCTCTCTCCTGCCGATTATGAGCCGGCAGTCGGTACTTGGCCCTGGAAAGGTCTCTTTTTCGCCCTCCTCTTCCTCGTGATTGGAGGGCTTGGCGGCTGGTTTCTTAGTAATGGCTCTGCCGATGTTGACGGCACAACTACGTCCGAACAGGCGACGACTCTTGCCAGCTCCGAGCAAGGTCAGCCCGTTCCCGCAGCAACAGAACTACACGGCAGAGGAACTCCAGCTCCGACAAAATCTTCAGTACGCACTACGAGCGAAAGCACTCCAATACTTCAGAAGACCGAACGTGCATCAGTAGCTAGTAGCGCTGAGAAGAAGGCGACTTTATCAAAAGTCCCCAGTTCTTCGGATGGACCCGGTGCTGCTAACCTTGCTTTCAAAAAACCTTCTACGGCACCTGCGGCCGCGCCCCAAAAAGACGCTAAACCTGTCCTAGAGAAAACCGGCTCCCCAATAATAAAAGACAAGACAATAGCGGACCTCTTCGCTGCTAAAAACAACACCCAGGCTGAAAATAACGCACCCGTTGAGATTGTAGTCGATGACGTAAAAACTTCCGCCCCAAGAACACGAAAATTTTCCGCAGCCGCCCTTCTGCCCTCCCCGCCCGTGCGAATGTTATCATTAGCTCCGGTTCTTTTTCCACCACTTTCCGCTGCGCCTACTCCCCCCTTCAAAAGCACCCTGACCAATCGTTTTAGTACGGGTCTTAACGCCGGCAGCAATCTACTATTTAGCAACCACTCCATCTCCTCCGATGGCCCGAGTGAAGCATTAAACGCAGCCGTAAAACCCGCCGCAGGCAGTTCCTTCGGCCTCGATATCCGCTACCAAATCAGCAAGAAATTCGCGCTAAGTACCGGCTTAGAATACCACCGTACACTCAACACCTTTGAACACATTACCGAGCAGGCTACAATGATCGAGCACCCTTCCGCCTACAACAGCGGTCCGATTGACGCCATTCTTCGCCGCCGGGTAACGGATAATTTACGGACACGCTATGTCAGCGTTCCCGTTCTTATTCATTGGAATCAAAATGCTGGTAACCTCCGGCTTGGCCTTGGTGCCGGAGTTAGCATCAACTTCCGCCAATTTGCCAACGGCACCACGCTGGATGCCAGCGGAGATTTTGTTCCGTTCGATGCGCAGACCGGTCCCGCTACTACACCGAAGACCTTTCTTTCTTACCAATTTAGCCCTTCCGCAGCGTATCGCCTGAAGCCTGGTGGTAAGCTTTGGTTGGAGGTTAAGGCGAACTTAAATTATTTACCTTTTGGCACGGATGCGTTGTCCGGCACGAACCGAAGCAGCATCCTTGCCGGGTTTGGCCTTGGATTACGGTACAGTCTCTGATTTGAAAAGATAACATTGTCCCGGTCGAGCCATTCGCTCCGCAGCGGTCTAGGGCGAGTTCCTGCGTTGCGGAGCAACAAAACTTATGTCTTTAGTCGCTTTGCGACGCAGAAGCTCAGCCTAGAAGGCCTCGACTAGAGTAATTATCCCCTTAGGGCCCCTAAGAATGGCTGGTCATAAACCCGCTCCCCCTTAGCGATACTGAGCGCATTCGCCAAGGCTCCGATAATTGGAGGCAGGGAAGGCTCACCAAGTCCGGTAGGCGCAATGCCGTTATCAACGAAGTGCACATCAATTTCTGTCGGCGCTTCCGAGTGGCGGATTAAGCGGTAGGTATTGAAGTTTTCCTGATCGGGCTTACCGTCGGTAAAGGTCAGCTGGCCGTAGAGCGCGTGGCCGATACCGTCAACGATACCGCCTTCGATCTGATTGATGGCACCTTCGGGATTGACGACGATACCGCAATCTACCGCACAACATACACGACCAACTTTCGGCTTGTCTCCCTTTATTGTGAGGTCAAGGACCTGCGCGACGTAAGAGTTGTGACAATAGTAGGCTGCGAAGCCACGGTGGCTGCCGTTATCGCCGAGGTTCCAGCCGGATTTTTCGCGGGCCAGTTTGATTACGCCGGCGTAGCGTTCTGCGTCGTAGTCGTTGTTTTCGCCTACCGGATTTGCGATGGCGCGGTCGAAGAGTTCGAGGCGAAAGTCGATGGGATCTTTGCCTGCTGCGGTGGCTACTTCATCG
>JAPKCQ010000426.1 GCA_026421165.1 Lewinella sp.
GTTTCCTGGCCGTTCTGGATGCCGTCGGAGCAGGTAGGACCGCCGGTGCCACCAGCAGCCTTGATGGCGGCGAGGGCGTTTACGCGACCGTTACCGTACTGGGTATCGTAGCCGCTGGAACCCATGTCAATGGCGGTTGAGTACAGGATGTTCTTTACCTGGTCGGAAGTAAGGCTTGGGTTGAACCCGAGCAGTAATGCCGCTACGCCGGAAACTACCGGAGTAGCTGAAGACGTACCACCGAAGGTGTTGGTGTAGTTAGAGTTGTTATAACCGTTGGAGCCCATGCGGTCCGTTGTGCGTACGCCGGCACCGGGGCCGCCCACGTTGTTGGATGGCGCTACGATGTCGAGCGCGGGGCCGTAGTTGGAGTACGAGGAACGTACGCCGGTATTGGCGATGGCACCAACCCCGATTACACTCACGTTGTCACCGGGGTAGCTCACGCAGCTGTTGTAATCGTTGCCGGAGGCGAAGGTAATTACGCAACCGAGGCCGCCACGACCGTTCGCGTTGGCGTCGGCCAGGGCATTGTCGAGTACGTTAAGGCTGTAGGTACAGGAACCGAAGCCCCAGGAGTTGCTCATCACGTCTGCGCCGTTGTTTTTAGCCCAGCTGATGGCGTCCGCTAGGTCCTGGCTGGACTCTCCACCGACGAAGATATTGACGGAGATGAGGTTAACGAGGGGAGCGACACCGCGGACGCCAATGTTGTTGTGGCTGGCGGCGATGGAGCCGGCACAGCTGACACCGTGGGCGCCGCCACTGACGGCGTCTCCGTTGCCGTTGTTTACCGGACTGAAGCCATTCGTGTAGCGGCTGGCACCACCGGCAGTAGCGAGGTCTTCGTGGTTCTCTAGGCCATCGTCAATTACCGCAACGGTGATAGAGGAGGAGCCGAGGGTGAGATCCCAGGCTTCCAGGGCGTTACAGTCGGCGTCGTTAGCGCCAGCAACACCGTCGATCGTCTGGCCGGTGTTGTGCATCTGGAACTGATCGCCGAAGAGTGGATCGTTGATCTGGAAACGCTCAATCGGAGCGTAGAAGTCGGGATGAGCGAACTCCACCAGGCCGCTTGCTTCGAGGGCGTTGGAAGCGTTGAATACCTGCGCCAGTTCGTTGAGCTCAACGCGGTAGGTACCGTATTTTTTCTCGATGGCCTTCACGCCATACTGGCCGAGGATTTGTTGGATAGCGACGATGTCGTTCTTGTCGCCAGCCTTGAAGGCTATGTTGCGGGTGGGGTAGATGACGAAGCCGTCGTCCAGGGAGAAGGCGGTGCTTACCTGCACCTCGTCGGTGTCGAAGCCGAGGCTGGCGATCACCTCGTCGGCCGTCATGGCACTGGTGGTTTCCAGGATGGCGTAGGTTTTGTACGGCCAGCTTTCGTATTTCTTGATGTCGCCGATTCTGACGCTTTGTAACGTAGCACTTTCGTTAGCGGTGATCACGAACTGCATGGTAGTGGGGGAGAGGTCTATTTTCTGCTGGTCAACGAAGTAGTACTGACCCTGTGCAAAAGTAGTAGTAGACAGAAGGAGGCACGCAGCCGCCAGAGATAAGAATCTTAGCATTTGGTAACGGTGAAGGATGAAGAAATCGAAAATCGAAAAGCAAGTATGCGCGCCAGTTGAGTAGGTTTAATTTGGCGCATTTGGTTATTTATACCGGTAATGTACGGAACTGTACTGCTCAGACCAATAAATCATGGGGTTAATTTGGTTTTTGTGGGTTTCATGTTGCCCATGGCTTTACGTCCGACCCTCGCCATTGGACAGCCCTCCGGGCTTAGATGGTACGCCAACCCTTTCTCTTTTAGCAGTGCTACATGAAGTAACTTTGCCTCATGGAGACCATTATATACAGTCTGAAGAGTACCGCATTGTGCATCATGTTGGGCGCGGCCGCAGGTGCGATGACCGCTTGCGAAGGAGCAGTGGAGGAACAGCCACCAACGGACATCCCCGAAGGCATGGTCTGGATTGCTGGTGACGGAGCCGATCAGCCTGGCTTCTTGATGGACGCAACCGAACTAACCACCGCTGCTTTCGGAGCCTTTGTGGAGGAAATCAGCTACGTCACCGAAGCCGAAGACTTCGGTTGGTCCGGCGTATTCAGTACCGATAGTCTCAGGTGGCTCCCGGTAGAGGGTGCAACTTGGCGCTTCCCTCTCGGCCCCGACTCTAGCGCCGCCGCCCCTAACCATCCCGCCACTCAACTCTCCTTGCGCGACGTAAACGCCTACGCTGACTGGGCCGGCAAACGCCTTCCTACCGAAAAAGAATGGGCCTGGGCGGCCAGCCAGAGCGGGCAGTACCCTAACTTCCCATGGGGCAAAGAGATGGTCCCCAACGGTAAATACCCCGGCAACTGGTGGCAAGGCCCTTTTCCTTACGCAGACAATGTGCTCGACGGGTTCCCCGGCATCGCGCCCGTAAAATCCTTTCCTCCCGCCGCTAATGGCCTCTACGACATTAGCGGTAATGTTTGGGAGTGGACCGCCACGCAAAAGACGGCTACCAAGGAGTCGGTTATTAAGGGCGGCTCTTTTCTATGCAGTACCAGCTATTGTACCGGGTTTGACTTTAATCAGCGCCAACTTACACCGGGGGACAGTGGGTTGAATCATCTGGGGGGAAGATTGGTACGGTGAGGGACGCCGTTGTCAGTCTTACGTTATTACCCCATTTTTACGGCGCCACTGTAGAGCAGAAACCACTGCGATAGAAATATGGAAATAAAGATCACCGAACAAACAAAACAGGAATATGCCAGTCTAATTGGCTGAACTTCTCAGCGACGCTTCCTAATTGAAGACCTGTAACTCTATTTTTACCTTTTGAGCCTAATACTATAAGGTTAGATTTTTGTTTAACCGCATACGCCTGAATCGTCTTTGCGGTACCTTTATCTTTTCCATGAAGATAGACACACTCCAGACCTTCTAAGTTTGTTGAGACCATAAGTTTTTGGTACGCTTTTTCGGCGGCCG
>JAPKCQ010000006.1 GCA_026421165.1 Lewinella sp.
CCTTTTAGACGCTTCGCTTTTAGACGGCTGCGCCTTTTAGACGCTTCGCTTTTAGGCTTCCGCACGGCTCCGGCAACGCTATAATGTGCGGTAGCCTAAAAGGCGCAGCCGTCTAAAAGGGCGCAGCCCGTCTAAAAGGCGCAGCCGTCTAAACTTCCCGTGCCTAAAAAAAAGGAAACTTAACCAACAAACCAATCGTTAGCCCGATATTACCCGCCCAAATCAACCAGCTAATGAAAAAATCAGGAGGGCCCGCCAATAAATTCCCCTTTGCAGAAGAGATCGTGAAAGGCTACGTGGAGGACCAGCGAAGCCGACCGTTGCCAGACTTCAGCAACACCGAAAAAACTTTCGCTCACCTCCCCGACTGGCACCTAGTACAAAGCGGCCGGATGTTCAATATAATGGGTAAATCCTGGCTAACCAACATAATGGGTTTCATTGGTGTGCCTGCGGTAAAATTAGGTCTGCCGGGAGCGGCCTGGGCCGTTAAAAACACCGTCTACCGTCAGTTTGTAGGGGGGACTAGTTTGATAGAGGCTCTGCCGGCCATCGAAAACCTCTACGAGCAAAACGTTACCAGTATCCTCGATTACGGCGCCGAAGCGAAGAACTCCGATAAGGATTATAATTTCTTCATGAAAGAAACCCTGCGTGGCATCGACTTTAGCGCCGAAGCGCCCGCCGCCAACGCCGTGGTGGTGAAGATCACAGCTCTGGGACCTAACGAAATGCTGGCCCGCCTTAACGACGCTCCGCTCGACTCCGATGACGATACCCTCGCCCACCTCCAAGCTACTTTAAAACGCCTCGACGCCATCTGCGCGCAGGCCGAAAAACGCGATGTTCACGTGTATATCGATGGGGAGGAAAGTTGGCTGCAAAACACTATTGACCAGCTTGCCGATCGTATGATGGCCCGGTATAATCAGGAGAAAATTATCGTACACAATACCTTTCAAATGTACCGCCACGACCGGCTGGAATTCTTGAAAGATAGCCATGAGAAAGCCCGTAGAGAAGGGTATAAGCTGGGGGCCAAACTCGTTCGTGGGGCCTACATGGTCAAAGAAAATGCCCGCGCCAAAGAGCAGGGCTACAAGACACCGATCCAGCCTAGCCTGGAAGCTACCCACCGTGATTACAACGATGCTCTACGCTACTGCTTGGAGAACGTTAACGAAATTTCTACCTGCGTCGGTACCCACAACGAAGCCTCCGTCCGCTTGATGGTCGAGCTACTCCGTGATCATGACATCCCGCGCAACCACCCGAACATCCGCAGTGCCCAGTTGCTCGGTATGTCCGACAACCTTACCTTTAACCTCGCCGCCGACGGCTACAACGCTTCTAAGTATATGGTATACGGCCCCGTTACGGAAGTACTACCTTACTTGGTGCGCCGCGCCCAGGAGAATGCTTCCATTACCGGAGAGATGGGACGGGAGCTTAAGATGATCCGGGAGGAAATAAAGCGGAGGCACTGATAAATATTTGTCGTGACAACAACCTATCTTTCCGGCCTTAATCAACCGCTGCCTAAGGCAGCATTCCGGCATGCATAGTATCTCCGTCTTCGACATTTTTAAAATCGGCGTAGGCCCGTCTAGCTCTCACACCCTCGGCCCGTGGAAAGCGGCGCTTGCGTTTCGGGAGTTACTTCCGGATGCGCGGGAGGTAGTTACCCTAAGAGTCCTTCTTTATGGATCATTGAGTAAAACCGGAATCGGTCACGGAACCGACATCGCGGTACAGCTAGGGCTTGAAGGTTTCGACCCTGAGACGATTGAAACGGCGGATATACCTTTTCACATCAGTCGCATTTGTTCGGAGAAGCTATTGCAACTTGCACAAGGAGAGGAAGGGCCGGTTAATGTACCCTTCGATCCGTCGGTCGACATCGTTTTCGAACAACGCAGTAGATCCTTTCATCCGAACGGGCTTACGTTCATTGCCCGCCTGAGCTCCGGCCGGAAGGTTAGGCGGACGTACTATTCCATCGGCGGAGGGTTCATCGTCCGGGAAGGGACTTCGAGTAGTTTGGCGACGGGTCCTAAACTTCCATTTCCGATTGAGACGGCCGAAGAACTGCTGTATTATGCACGGTCATCCGGAAATTCTATTGCGGAGATCGTTCGGCTCAATGAGCTGAAAGTATACCAAGCGGACTTCCTTAAAGCGGAGATTGACCGGTACCTGAACGTCTTTACTTCCGTCGTCCATAAAGGCTGCATCGCCCCGGAAGTAAACTTACCCGGTGGCCTGAACGTGAAGCGCCGAGCAAGGAAAATGGCCGCAAGGCTACTGGCGCGTCCCGCTTCCCCAGATCCTGTGGCCTTTGACGAACAACTTTGTGCCATCAAACCTGACTTTACGACGATTACGAGCTGGGTAAGCTGCTTCGCACTGGCCGTTAACGAGGAAAATGCTGCATTGGGTAGAGTAATTACCAGCCCAACTAACGGTGCTGCTGGTGTAATTCCTGCCGTACTTTTCTACTACCGTTATTTCTGTAAGGGAGCCAACGTTGCTGGCGAGCGAAACTTCTTTCTCGTCGCGGGTGAAATCGGGTCTTTGTTCAAGAAAAATGCAACCATTTCCGCAGCAGAGGGCGGTTGTCAGGCCGAGATTGGCGTAAGCTCCGCCATGGCCGCTGCTGCCCTGACGGAAGCCCTCGGCGGAACTCCCGAGCAAACCCTAATGGCCGCTGAAATTGCGATGGAGCACCACCTCGGTCTCACTTGCGATCCCATCGGTGGCCTCGTCCAGATTCCCTGCATCGAGCGCAATGCGATGGGGGCGATGAAGGCAATTACGGCTGCAAACCTTGCGCTACAATCTGAGCCAGATGATGCAGTTGTGGACCTTGATTCCGTTATTCAAACGATGCTGGATACTGCTAGGGCTATGCATTCGGATTATAAGGAGACGGCTGAGGGAGGCTTGGCGATACGGGTTTCCGTGGCTGCCGCCAGTTGCTAGTCTGGTCGATGATCATTCCGTGAGTGAGCTCACGAAGTACTCTTTGAATACGGGTCTTTAGTGCTTTGTTTGAGGCAACTTGGGCGGAGGAAGGCAAGAAGGTTAAGGAAGAACGCCGTAAAAATAAAAACAGCCATGACCTTAGGGCCACGGCTGTTTTTATTTTGTGCTAGCTGGGAGCTAGCATCTTGCGGCCGGAGTTTGCCTCGGAAGCTCGCACACGGAGTTGTACCGGCCGGGTTAGAGGTGAATTACTTCACCGTAAGCGGCAGCAGCAGCTTCCATAATAGCTTCAGACATGGTAGGGTGGGGGTGGATCGACTTGACGATCTCCATACCTGTAGTCTCCAGTTTGCGAGCAACGACTACTTCTGCGATCATTTCCGTTACGTTGGCACCGACGAAGTGAGCGCCGAGAAATTCGCCGTACTTGGCGTCGAAGATAACTTTTACGAAACCTTCTTTTACGCCAGCAGCAGTAGCTTTTCCGGAGGCGCTGAAGGGGAACTTGCCTACCTTCAGTTCGTAACCGGCTTCCTTGGCTGCAGCCTCGGTGTAGCCAACGCTGGCAACTTCGGGAACACAGTACGTACAGCCGGGGATGTTGTTGTAGTTGATTGGTTCGGGGTGGTGACCAGCGATGGCTTCGACGCAGGTAATGCCTTCGGCGGTGGCCACGTGGGCTAGGGCCTGGCCCTTGGTTACGTCACCGATGGCGTAGATGCCGGGCACGTTGGTACGGTACATTTCGTCAGTCTCGATAAGGCCGCGCTCGGTTTTGATGCCGAGGTCCTCCAGACCGATGTTTTCGGTATTGGGGGCTACGCCGGCGGCGGAGAGGACTATGTCGCACTCAATGATCTCCTCCTTACCCGTCTTGCGGTTTTTGGTGGTGACCTTGAGCACTTTGTTGCTGGTGTCCACGCTTTCCACGCTGGTATTGACTAGCACCTTGACGCCTTTCTTCTTGAAGATCTTGGTGAGTTCTTTGCTCACGTCGGTATCTTCACGCGGGACGAGGCCTTCGGGCATGAACTCTACGATGGTCACCTCGGTACCCATGCTGTGGTATACGTAAGCAAACTCAACGCCAATGGCACCGGCACCAACCACTACCATACGCTTGGGTTGTTTAGGCAGTGTCATCGCTTTGCGGTATTCGATTACCTTCTCACCGTCGATGGGTAGGTTGGGCAAGGCGCGGGCGCGGGCGCCGGTTGCAATGATGATGTGTTCTGCATCATAGGTAGTCGCTTTGCCGGAGGGTGAGGTTACTTCGACCTTTTTGCCACGGACCAGCTTACCGGTTCCTTCAATGACTTCGATCTTGTTCTTGCGCATGAGGAAGCTGATGCCCTTACTCATCCCGTCGGCTATGCCTCGACTACGGCTAATCACTGCACCAAAGTCAACTTTGGGCTGACCAACTTTAATGCCGTAGTCTTCGGCGTGCTTGATGTATTCAAATACCTGGGCACTTTTGATGAGGGCTTTTGTAGGAATACAACCCCAGTTCAGGCAGATGCCACCGAGGTTTTCACGTTCTACAATTGCGACTTTCATGCCGAGTTGTGAGGCACGGATAGCGGCGGGGTAACCGCCGGGGCCACTGCCGATTACAATGAGGTCGTAAGCCATAGTTTTATCTGGTTTTTCGTTTCAAGGACAAAGGTAGGGAATTAGACCTTCAGAAGTTAGACCGTTAGCCGTAAGGCTGAAGTATATAATTTCTAAAGAATTAACGGTCTAACTCCTAACGGACTAAAAGCCTATCCGCAGCCACTTTACTGAAGGTTGACTTTTCGTGCCCGGGGTAAGAGATGGTTAATGATCCGTCAAATGCTTCCCGGTGATGGATAGTCAGGACGGTATTGAGGCCCAGCTTCCGGTCATTGAGGAAATGAAGGAAATCATTAGAATCGTGGGCTAGACCAACAATGGTCACCGTCTGGCCTCCATTACAATCGCTTAGGCGGCGGTGGTTCGCTTTAACGTAGTTACCGGCTTTGTCGGGAATGGGGGACCCGTGAGGATCCACCGTGGGGTAGCCCATTAGTTCGTCCATTCGCGAGAAAAAACCAGAAGACTTTACGTGTTCAATCTGCTCGGCAATTGCGTGGACTTCTTCCCAGCCGAAACCCATTTGCTCCACCAGGAACATTTCGGTGAGTCGGTGCTTCCTGACGATGAGCGCCGCGGCTTTTCGTCCTGCTGGGGTTAGGCACAGCGGTTTGTATTTTTCGTAATGGACAAGCCCTGCCTCTGCGAGTTTGCGCACCATACTGTTGGCCGATGGCTTACTCACACCGAGGGATCGTGAGAGCTCAGAAACTGCCACTTGACCCTTTGCGTCGGCAAGGGAAATAAGGGTTTTGAGGTAATTTTCTTCGGTAACGGTTGCCATCTGGGAACAAAGATAACGTCAAGATGAAGAACCATCGCCTTAAACGCAAATCTTTACTCCAGTAGGGGAATACACAACAAAACGTTATCTTTCTCTGTCTTTAAAGTATATCTTACAGCTATGTTACGTCCTCTGACCTTTCTTACATTTTGTCTTTTTTGTTCAAGCGTTTTGATCGCGCAACAACGTTTACCTGGTAACAGCAACATCTATGGTGCAACGGGTAAAGGACTTGTGTATGATAACGAGATGACGTTTAATATATCGCTTGCTTCTCCCCGTAATTTCCTGATCGGGATGCGTTCAGGTAAGCTTGTCTCCTTTGATGAAATGCGCTACTGGTCCCTGTCTTTTGGTGACCTCCGCCATCCGCGTGAACGCCGCGAAAACCCTGACCGGATCAACTTGCTGACTAACCGGGTGAGCCGGGCCTATGTATTTGGTAGGCAGAACCAATTGTACGCTCTGCGGCTCGGGTTCGGTAAACGTAAGTACTTCAGTGAAAAGGCACGCCAGCGGGGCGTTGCCGTAGGTTACTCCTATGAATTTGGCCCAACGTTGGGCATCCTCAAGCCTTACTATCTGGAAGTGGACGCTGGCGAACCTAACAGCAACCGTATCATCGATATACGCCATACCGGTATCAACACCGCCGAATTTCTTAACCAGGACCGCATCTTCGGCGCTTCGGCGTGGACGCAGGGTATTGACGAGCTGTCCATCCGCCCGGGTATCCACGCCAAAGCTGCCGCGCATTTCGCCTTCGGCGCCTACGATGAGATGGCAAAATCCTTGGAGGCAGGTATCTCCGCAGACTTTCTGCTGGGTGAAACTGACATTATGATTGAAAGCGACCTTACGCCGGGCGTCACTAATAATCCGCTGCACATTAGTTTATTTATTAACGTGCAGTTGGGCAAGCGCTGGTAGAAAAAGGGTAGGGGCTGTACCCCGACTTTCAACGCGTTTTGGAACACGGAATAGCTGCAAGTCTATCCGGCCGTTAAGCTTGAAACGAGGTCGTGTCTTTACACCACCTTACGCTCTCAAAAGCGGTCTTTGGCACCTGCGGCCGCGCCTGATGACCACTTGTTTTGAACGAAAATAGGCCCGTTAAAACATCGTTACCTTTACGCACCCACAAGTAAAGTCATGATGAATACGTTTCGCGCCTGTTTTCTGCTGCTACCTCTACTTCTACTGGTCGCATGCGGAGGAGAGAACATTAAGGTCACAAACACAAGTAGTTCTGCCTCGGCAGCCGAAACGGTAACCGACTTGTTCGCTAGCCAGGAACCATCTGCCACCGGAATCGGATTTGTGAATTCGGTGGAAGTGAACGAGAAATTAAACTACGTTAATTACGCCTACATCTTCAACGGTGGAGGTGTGGCAATGCTCGATTTTGACCAGGATGGCCTAATGGACCTCTACTTCGTAAGCAACCAAAAAGAGAATAAGCTCTACCGCAACGCTGGTGACTGGGAATTTGAGGACATGACCTCAGCCGCCGGAGTAGCCGCCGTCGGAGGACTCAAATCGGGTGTAACTATTGTGGATGTAAACGCTGACGGTTATCCAGATATTTACCTGGCGCGAACGGGCTTGCAAAAAAGCAAAGGTCCCCAGCCTGAGCGCAAAAACGAACTGTTCGTCAACCAGAAAAACGGAACGTTTAAGGAGGAAGCCGGTCGCTACGGACTGGACAGCGACCGGGCCACCAACCACGCCAATTTCTTTGATTACGACGGCGACGGCGACCTGGATTGTTACCTGCTGAACATCCCAACCGATTTCAGTGCCGTTAATAAGATGCGTGCGCAGCAGACTAAGGACGGCATAAAACGCATTACCACCCCTGCGCACGAATACGAATCGGACCAGCTGCTGCGCAACGATGGCACTCACTTTACCGACGTGACGATGGCGGCCGGACTCTACAACTACGGCTTCTCGCTCAGCTCGATTGTACACGACTTTAACCGCGATGGCCGGCCGGATATCTACATCGCCAACGATTACATCGGATCAGATAATATTTATATAAACCAAGGCAACGGCACCTTCAAGGATCAGGCTTCTACTTACTTACGCCATTCCTCGCTTAATTCAATGGGGAGTGACCTGGCTGACCTAAACGGCGATGACCTTCCCGATCTGGTTACCGTAGACATGCTGGCCGACGACCCCGTACGGGTTAAAAGCCTAGAAAATGGCATGCGCCCGGATCGTTATAACTCCCTGACCCGCCTTGGTTATGGCCATCAGATGATGCGCAATCAGATGCAGATCAACAACGGAAATGGCTTCTCCGAGGTGGGCGAAATGGCCGGGATCTCCGCTACCGATTGGAGCTGGGCACCCCTCCTGGCTGATTTTGATAACGACGGAAATACCGACGTTTTTATCTCCAACGGATACCGCTATGACGTAACAGATCTTGATTTTATCGCCTTCACTTCCGATTCGTTGATGGCCACCGGACTATTAAAAGCTTCAGATTCAAAAGCTTACCAAACTTACCTTTCGCTGATCCCAACGGCGCCGCAATCCAATCATTTATACCGCAATTTGGGCAACCTCCAATTTGAAGAAGCAGCCGATGCTTGGGGCCTGGGAGGTAACAATTATTCCAGTAGTGCCGTATACGGAGACCTGGACAACGACGGAGATGTTGATCTCGTGGTCGCCACCCTTGATTCGCCGCCGTTGGTGTACCGAAACCAGGCAATTGAGAAAGGGGTGGGTGGTAACTGGCTGCAAATTAAGGCTGAAGGCTCCGTCGAGAATCCATTCGGCTACGGGCTTACGGCTACTGCGGTAGTTGAAGGCCGGCGTTTCGTGCGGGAGTTACAGCCGGTTCGCGGCTTCCTAGGGTCTATCGATCCGGTCTTACACTTTGGCTTGGGCGGGGTAGACCAGATCGACCGTTTGGAGTTGCTTTGGCCCGATGGGAAGACGCAAGTTCTCGAAGATATTGCCGTAAATCAGCGCCTCATCGCAGCGTATAAAGATGCCGGTAATGGCAAGTTGCAGGGCGCGGCCGCAGGTGCAAAGCTGTTCTCTTATCCCGCGGATCAACGGGGAATAAAATTTGTTCACCGTGAAAATGTGTTCGACGACTTCGACCGCCAGGCCCTCATCCCCAGAATGCTTAGCCGCGAAGGCCCGGCCTTGGTCATCGGAGACCTGAACGGCGACGGACGGGAAGACGCATTCTTCGGTGGAGCGGCAGGAAGCGCCTCTTCGATCTTCTTCCAAGAAAGCAACGGAACGTTCGAGGCATCGCCGAACCAACTTCCGGACGCGGAAAAACGCTACGAAGACGTAAACGCTTTGCTCTTCGACGCGGATGGCGACGGAGACAATGACCTGTACGTAACCAGCGGCGGCAGCGCTTTTGCTAACGGTTCCGACCGTTACCAAGATCGGTTGTACCGCAATGAAGGAGGTAAGTTCGTGAGGGCCACTTTGCCGATCATGCAGACTAGTACCGGGCCCGTTCGAGCCGTTGACTATGACGCCGACGGAGATCTGGATCTGGTGGTCGGTGGCCGTTCGGTACCCGGAGGATACCCCCGTGCGTCTCGCTCTTACCTGCTACAAAACAACGGTGGTAAATTCTCGGACGTAACGGCCAGCGCCATTCCCGAACTGGCCAACATCGGAATGGTAACGAGCATTGCTGTTGGTGATATTGAGGGGGACAACCGTCCGGAAATAGTTGTTGCCGGAGAGTGGATGGCACTCACTATTTTTACCGCAGGAGACAATGGTTACGCCCGCTCTGGCAACAGCCCGACGGGTACTTCGGGGAACTGGCAGAGCCTGCTCATCGTTGACCTGTCCGGCGACGGACAAAATGAGATCGTAGCCGGAAACGAAGGCTCAAATAGCCGCTTCAAACCCTCTCCTGAACGCCCGGTTCGCCTTTACGCCGACGACTTCGACGATAATGGAATGGTGGACCCCATCCTGACCGTTGCGGATGAAAACGGACGCATGGTTCCGATGACGACCAAGGCTCAGTTCTTGAAACAATTGCCGGGGATGAAGAAAAAATTTGTCCGTACCAAAAACTACGCCAACGCATCGATAAACGATATTCTTACATCGGAACAACTTGCGAAAGCGGCAATATTTGACCTAGAGACCGTCTTTTCAACGGTCTTTACCAGGGAGGGTGATGATTGGAAGGCAGCTCCGCTACCGACCATTGTCCAGATATCAGCGGTCCGGGCAATCCGGGCGGCAGATTTTAACGACGATGGGAAAACTGACCTTCTGTTGGTCGGTAACGACTACTCTCTCAATGTAGAAACCGGCCGGATGGACGGCGGCAACGGAGCCCTTCTCCTCAATGACGGCAAGGGAGAGTGGACCATCCCCTCTAACCGCGACCACGGCTTCTGGGCAAGCCTCGATGCCCGAGGTCTGGCGCCGATTAAGCTTGCGGATGGTAAGGCCGGATGGGTTGTGGTCAACAACAACGGCCCTGCTGGCTTATTTTTGGAAGAGTAGGTAGGCGCTAGAGCGACGTTGCCTCCGGTGATGAGACGGGGATGAGTGGCCTCCGGCCACGCGATTGGTTAGTGCTGACGCGCTAAGATCATAGTTTACCGCAGGAAAGAACGCATGGAAGAGATTGGTTTCTCTCGCTTGTGGGAACATCGGCTCAGCGCACAGTTTAGACTACAGGGTGGCCCACTAGATTGGAGGAAGTCATCAAATCATAAACTCAATCTCACCCTCCCCATCATAGCGGGCATTAACGGCGCGGAAGTGGCCGAGCTCGTCCCGCTGTCGCCGTTTAACGGTGTAATCTGCGGCACAGAGTACGTCGGAACGGATCTTACCGAAGCTGGTGGGTAGCTGGTTTGATCCCTGACCAACAGCCGTGCAACAAACGAGCGGAGCTTCCAGGTCCTCACCGAGGCGGTAGACGAAGCTGTCCATAGCTAGGCGTACGGCAACCTCGCCGCGGGCATCGATCAACGCCAGTGGGGCACGGGGTCCGGCGGGTACCAGGAGGGTTAAGGGGCGTTTATGGTAGGATAGTAGGGTGTAGAGCCTGGGGTGAATCTTAGGGCACCAAGCGAAGAGTGTTTCCTGATCATGGAATACCAGCTCCGGCCGGTTGGCGGGGGAAGGCGGGCAAACGATGAGCAGTTTTTGAACAGCAGCGGGGTGTTGTGGATGTGCAGAAAGTTGCCACAGGTTGGCGGTTGGCAAAAGTACCAGGCCGCCGGCGTGGAGGGTGGGCAAGGCTCGGGAGCCCCGGGGAGGCAACGGGTGGCGCATCTCTGAGAGAATATTAGTCCTCATGTCCATATCACTTTTTGGAAAGGCGGACTGCTTTAATCGGGGCAGTGGCCGGGGTTTCAGTATAACTGTGAGGTGTGTATAAATATCCGGTCACCAGTGGGTGATACCGGTAGTGGAAAACACAAACTTTAACTTTCGGGACTATAATTTTGTCAGCTAAGATCGAAAATGACGCTTTTTTAGGACGCTGACCGTAGCTTTCAGACTAGGAACCCGTATTTTGCCGTTAAGATTGTACCCTCCCTAAAATTTTAAGATTGAGCTTCAAGAAACTATCGCCCCAAAGCCTTTTTTTTACACTGGCTCTCATATTTTTTCCATTTTCGGAAATCTTCGCTGATCATATTGTCGGTGGCGAATTCACCTATTCCTGTAGGGGCTGGTTGAACGATGATCCTAGTACGGGGATCAAGGTTTACGACTGCCAGATTAATATGTACCGGGATTGTGTCGGAGACGGTGCTTATTTCGATGGCGTTAATACTGATCAAAATGGAGGGGTAGGACCCAATGGTTTTTCTAGTTCTCAGATGAATATTTCTATTTATCAAGGAACGACCATCTACGAAGCAACCAGGATATTCCTACTCGGGCCGGTGGCGGATGTGCCCATCAATTTGGGTAATCCTTGCCTTGAATTTGAAGAGGAGGTTTGTCAACAGATTGGTGTCTATGATTTTGAGATTGAATTACCCGTTTCTGATCAGTCGTATACGCTTACTTATCAGCGCTGCTGCCGGAATATGACGATTTCTAACCTGATTACCCCCTCTCAGATTGGGTCCACTTATTTCATTACCATAACTCCGGAAGCACAACAGCAGTGTAACGAGAGCCCACGATTTAACATCAATCCTCCGATCGCTCTATGCGTAAACGCGGATTTTCAAATTGACCTCGGAGCTTCCGAAAGGGAGGGTGATAGTCTCGTCTATAAATTTTGCGACCCCATTGTTGGTGGCGGACGGGACGGTAACATGACTACTCAAACGACATTTGATGATGTAGTACCTAGAGTCGAATCTCCTCCTCCCTACACCGCTGCCAGCTTTCAGATGCCCCAGTTTAACGTGGATAATCAGCTTGGAGTTGGCAGTACGCTTATTCTTGATCCACAAACGGGGCTTATGTCGGGCAACCCAGCTTTTCGGGGGACTTTCTCTTTGGCCATCTGTGTTGAGGAATGGAGCCGGGATAGTATTCCCGTACTGCTGAGTCAGACGAAGCGGGAGTTCCAGATGACGGTGGGGCTGTGTGGCAACCAGGTGTTTGCTGACCTTCTGGAAACAGAAATCGATGCTCAGGGCCGTTTCTTCATCCGCCAGTGCGGACCGGGCCAGAACACGATCATTAATGAAAGTACCGTTGAGCGGTTCATTACTGAATACTCCTGGGAACTTGAGGGGCCGGATGGGTTAATCGCGGGTTCTAACCGTGACTTTACTTCTACCATCACGACGGTTGGCACTTATGAAGGGACGATGATTCTTAACCGTAGTTCGATTGCGTCGAACTGCCGGGATACAGCCACCTTCTTGCTCGGGGTATTTCCAGATACCGAGCCTAACTTTGAGTTCACCGTTCCTGGGTGTGATGATGAGCCGATTGACTTTACGGATTTGTCTGTTCCGCAGGGGGCTAATAATATTACCGACTGGTCCTGGAATTTTGCGGATAACTCTAATGAGGATACCCGCCAAAATCCGCGCCACCGCTACAGAATCCCCGGTAATTTCGGTGTAACCCTCACTACCACGGATGATAATGGTTGTAGGGCAACCGTCACTAATAACCTGGGGTACTTTCCCAGCCCGCGGACAATCATCATCGAACCAGAGGAGGGCTTCGGCTGTGCACCTTACACCAAGGAGTTTATCAATCTGAGCCAACCCATTAACGACGATTACATCTTCGAGTGGGAATTTGGAGATGGTGGCACCGCGGATATCGCTAGCCCGACCTACGTCTACGAAAATCAGGGAGTGTACGACGTCTACCTCGGTATTACCAGCCCCACTGGTTGTTTTGTGGATACTACTTTCGCTAACCTGATAGACGTTCGGGACGCACCAATGGCAGACTTTAGCTGGACCCCGGAGGAGCCGACGAACATTCTCCCTAATATTCGGGTGATAGACCAGAGCACAGGAGCTAACCAGCGCCGGTACATACTTAGGAACTCTGCAGGAGATCAGCTCTTTACCACGCCGTTTCAGGATTTTGATTATACTTTACGCGATACCGGCCGGGTGTTCATCACCCAGCTTGTTACCCATCCCAGCGGCTGTGTTGACACCATCACGAAAGATTTGAACCTAAGGTTAATCAATACTTATTTTCTGCCGAATATCTTCACGCCGAACGGCGACGGGCTGAACGATTCTTTCTTCCCCGTCGGCCTGCTCAATGGAGTTAAAGACTACCGCCTACGTGTCTGGACGCGCTGGGGTGAGTTGGTGTTCTCAACTAATACCATCAAGGACAGTTGGGACGGTACCTTCAAAGGCAGCCAGAGCCCTGGCGGTGGCTACATTTGGGACGTTCAGTATACTGACGTCAATGGTGATCCGGAAGCCCTGAAGGGAGGGGTTGTGTTGGTTCGGTAGTGAGTTGCTGCCGCACGTGGTGCGCTACCATAAGTACCACTACGCTTGCTTACCTTAGGCGAGCAAGCGTAGTGAGTGGTATGTAGCGGCAGCAACTCGAAGGCTCAGAAACTTACTTAGCACCTGCGCCCGAAGAAAGGGAAGAGGGACTCTCCTTACAACAGATAATCTGTTGTCATGAAATTACTCTTCCCTCCGGATACAACTAAGCCTACCAGCTTTCGCTGGCTACTATCCGTTGCCACTACGGTACGGATGGAGAAAGAGCGAAGTGCATCGTGTACGCTTAAGGTTCCTGCGGCGCTGTCTCTTCTTCCGGTAAAGGGTAAATAATCAGGTCCGCGCTGGCAGGCGACGTTGATGTTTACCCGGCATACCTGGTTGACCATATTGTCCACCGCTGAGGCAACCGTTTCTTCCTGCGTACTGAACAGGCTGCATTGCTGCCCGCAGTCCGACTCGGCAATAGCTTCCATCACTTCCTCCAAGTCGTCGTATACCACGACGGGGACGACGGGCCCGAACTGTTCTTCGTGGTATAAACGCATATTTTTCGACACAGGGTAGAGCACTGCGGGAAAGAAGGAAGTATCGTTCACGCGACCGGCATACTGGTTCACCACCTTGGCACCGTTGGCTACCGCATCGTCTACATAAGCTTCCATGGCTGCCACTTTGCCACGTTCGGGCAGGGGCGTTAACTCACTGTCGGTCGCGGGGTGGTCAAGGATTAAGGCATCCACCGCGTCGGCCAGTTTTGTAATAAAGGTTTCGGCAACACTCTTGTGTACGAAGGTGATCTTAAGGGCCGTACAACGCTGTCCGTTGTAGCTTAAGGCACCTTTTACAATTTGTTTTACGGAGAGGTCCAAGTCAGCGTCGGGGAAGACGATGGCAGGGTTCTTCGCCTCCAAACCCAGTACCTGGCGTAAGCGGTTTGGCTTGGGGTGTTGTGAGACCAGCGCATTGGAGCTACTGGACCCGCCGATCAGGGCAAGGATGTCTACATCTCCTGATTGCATGATCGGTCCGGCAAGGGTGCGACCACGTCCAAAAAGGATATTAATCACCCCGGGAGGGAAGGCCTCCTGAAAAGCTTCTATCAGTGGCGTCAGTAACAGTACGCCGTATTTTGCGGGCTTAAATACCACCGTATTACCCATCATTAATGCGGGAATCAGCAAGCAGAAAGTTTCGTTAAGCGGGTAGTTGTACGGCCCAAGGCAAAGTACCACACCCAGGGGACCACGGCGAATCTGCGATAAGACGCCATCTTTGGAAGCAATACTCGAGCCGCGGCGTTGTAGCTCTTTGTACTCCTCGATGGTGTCGCGGATGTAATCTACCGTACGGTCGAATTCTTTGTAGGCCGCCGATTTGTTTTTGGCGATTTCCCACATCAGCATGGTGCTTACTTCTTCCCGTTTGACAATCATCAATTTCAGGAAGTGTTCCATGGCTGCTACCCGGCCGCTTGTCGAGGCGGTGGGCCAATGACCACGACCATTGTTGTATGCTTTTTTGGCGGCAGCTAAAGCTTCCAGGCCAACCTCTGCGCCCAATAAAGGCGATTCTCCGAGGTGGGTTTTTACGATACTCCCGTCAGTACTGACTTGCCCCATGGGGGAGTACACTTGCTCCATCTCTCCGGACCACGTGTGCATTTTCCCACCGATCAGGTATTGCTTCCAATGAATGCGCTGGGGTGCGTCGAATACGGATAGGTCGTGGTCTTTCTTGCTGATCTCCATTAGTGCTTATTAAGTATTGGAAAATCGATAAACATGAATGTACAAGGATTGTTGCGGCGTTTTCGGTTTGCTCATGCTTGTAAAGCTAAAGGGAATACGTGCACTTTTTTCTAATCATCCTAATCTCCCTGAATACATTACATCGGACTGCCTAACCGTTACATCACCGTTTTTCCTTTAAATACCTGCGGATATAGCCCCTTTCAGCGGTAGGTTAATGCTTATAATTGGTGCAATAATGTGGTAGGGACTACAGTGTTACACTGCTATCAGTTTTTCCAAAATTTCCACCCATTAGGGTTTTTACCGTCCTTGATGCGTTGCTTACGCTTCTTCTCGCGCTCGCGCTCGCGTTGGTTTTGCTTG
The DNA here is from genome assembly GCA_026421165.1 of Lewinella sp. GTDB lineage: Bacteria > Bacteroidota > Bacteroidia > Chitinophagales > Saprospiraceae > Neolewinella. The sequence goes on from JAPKCQ010000006.1 coordinate 15,435, forward strand.
CGGTCTCTGCTGTTGGCACGTTCTTTCTTTTTATCCCAGATGTCGTTGCGGCCGGCGATGACGTAGCGGACGCTGATGGAAGTCTGGATGGAAACGGGGAAGGCATCGCCACCGAGGTTGATGGCGGGTTTGAAGTCGTAGGAAACGTTGACCTTAGCGAAGGTGGCTTCTGCTCCGAGGATTCCGTCGATGCCGAGCGGGCGACCGTAAACCTCTCCGGTATCGGTGTTGATCTCGTCGGTCCAGCCAACGTGTACGCCCGCACCGTAGAAAATATTGAGCCGGCGGCTGAGGATATTCTGATGTTGTTTGCCGAGCAGGGTCAGTGAGCCTTCGTTGCGGTTAAGACTTTTGTGGACGATTCCCTCAGCGACGAAATTTTTGTGGATAAGTGGGAGCCGAATCTGGGCGGTGGCTCCGATCTCGGTTCCGAGCCTAAGGCCAATTGCAGCGTCGTAAGATTGGGCGGTGATAAAAAGTGGAAATAGGAGCAGCGTAGCAATGAGTAGTCTTGTCATGATGCTAGGAACGGATTTTTTAGTGGGATTGTGATTTAGGAAGTTGGGTTTTTAGGAATCTTTAAGTTCTTCTACTTACTCGCTTCCACTAGGCGCTTGCCCATGGTACTGATTGGTGCGGCGAATACCTCTGCTGCCGGGCCTTCTTCGACGATGCGACCATCATTCATTATGATCACCCGGTCGGCCCGCTCGGCGACGAGTTTCAGGTCGTGGCTGATGAAGAGTAGGGCAATGCCTTGTTCCCAGCGTAGTTCGTTTAGGAGGTCCAGCACTTCTTTTCGTAGCGGGACATCCAGGGCGGATACGGCCTCATCAGCGATGAGTACGGTGGGGTTAGCTGCAAGCGCACGGGCGATGGCTACGCGCTGGCGTTGACCGCCACTCAGGGTGTTGGGTTTACGGTCTGCATAGACATCAGCGGGTAGGCCGACCTGATCCAGCAGGCGGCCAGCCTCCTGTTCGTAGGTTACTCGTTTTTTTCCGATAATCCTGATGCGAAGTACCTCCATGATGGCGCGGCGGATGGTATGGGCGGGATTAAGGGAACTGAAGGGGTCCTGAAAAACGAGCTGGATGTTTCCACCGAGTGCGAGGTTTATAGTTCCCCCTGAGGCGGACTGGAGGCCGGAGAGGCAGCGTGCAATACTGGTTTTCCCGCAGCCGCTGGGACCGACGATGGCGAGCCATTCACCGGACTGGAGGGAGAAGCTTACGTCATTTACCGCAGCGTGGGGCTGGGCTTTGGACCATGGGAACGCCTTTGGGGTGGGGTAGGAGATGGTTAGGTTTTGGATGCTTAGGGCGGTGCTGGGTACTTGTTCTTCCGTATAAGTACGGGGTGGGTCTTGCTCCCGGCTACCATGTTCTTTCGTATAAGTACGGGATGATTTTCCCATCCTAAAAACCTCATCTCCAAGCGCCAATAAACCTTCAGCCGGCCCTTGTCTCACTACCATTCCCGCCTCCATCACCAGTAGGTGGTCCGCACTTCGGGCCATGACGCCCAGGTCGTGGGTGATGAAAATGGTCGTCATCCCTAGTTCCGTCCGTAGCTTTTCGAGCAGGCGGAGGATGCCAGCTTCGGTGATGGTATCTAGGGCGGTGGTGGGTTCGTCGGCAATCAGGAGGCGCGGAGCGCCGAGGAGGGCGAGGGCGATGAGCAACCGTTGCCGCTGGCCGCCACTGAGTTGGTGGGGGTAGGAGTTTAGGATCCGGTTCCGGTCCTCAGTCAGTTCAACTTTTTGGAGCCAGGCGCGGATGTGTTGCTTTCGTGCAGCAGCCGTTGTTAGTTCTGGGCACAGGTGGTGGGCGGCCTCCAGGAGTTGGGCACCAACGTGCTGAACCGGATTCAAGGCCGTGAGTGGCTCCTGGAATACCAGGCTTATTTTGCGACCACGGAGCGTTCTCCATTGGTTTTCGGTAGCTTTTAGCAGGTCAACGGCCGGGCCTTTTTCGGGTTGGTACCAAGCCTCGCCGGCTTCAATGTGGGCTTTGGGCGGCAGCATTCCCAGTAGAGCCATCGCGGTCATACTCTTGCCCGATCCGGATAGGCCGAGCATCCCTAAACGTTGACCCGACTCCAGTTTGAAACTGAGATCGTTCACCACCGGCGGGTGGTTGGGGAAGCTTATGGTCAGACCGGATACTTGCAGCATGGGGTGTAAGGTACGGGCTTCTGTTTTACAGTCTCAATTCTATTGCTTAGGAAAATAATTTGGGCGGCGGTGCGCAGGTGCAATGAAAGGTTTTCGGAAAGTCTTCAGGGGAGTGCGTCTGATAAGTAAGACACATAGTACAGAGTACTATAAGGTTACACTGTACTAGCGGGGTAACCCGGCGGCCACCTCCCGGGCTGCGGCGTTTAACAGCATCAAGTCTACCGCTGCGCCAATGATTGTTGAGCCGGCTGCTTTGTAGGTTGCTACGGACTCCGGCGTTAGGGCAAGCGTTCCCGCCGCCTTGCCCAGCGCTCTTACCCGCCGGATGCTGGCAACAATGGAGGCGGTCACCTCGGGATGCGACGGCTCACCAAGGAAACCCATGGATGCGGCTAAATCCGCAGGGCCGAACAGCACGCCGTCTACACCATCTACCGCTACGATGGCGTCGAGGTTTGCGACGCCTTCCACGGTTTCGATCTGCACAATTAGGCACATCTCCGCGTCGGCCTGGGCCGGGTAATTGTCCACGTTGCCGAAGCGGGCAGCCCGGACCATTGAACTGGCCATCCCGCGAACACCCTTAGGAGGGTACCGCATCGCCCTAACCAGTGCTTCCGCCTCGCCTACGGTATCGACCATTGGTACGATCAGGCTTTGTACTCCCATGTCGAGCAGTCGTTTAATCCGGGCAAGGTCGTGATCGGGAGGTCGAACGACCGCTGCTACTTCAGGGTATCCATTGATTACCTGCAGGTGGTGTAAAACGTCCGTAAGCTCCAGTGGCGCGTGCTCCATGTCAATGCATACCCAGTCGAAACCTGCTCCGGCGCAAATATCGGCGGCGTAGGTATGAGGGATGGCATTCCAGGTGCCGTAGGTAAGGCGGTGGAGCTTTGCTTTGAAATGGTTCGTTGGGAAATTCATGGAGGCAAGTTAATCCTCAGGTACTAAATAATCTTCCCGCCCAGCAGGTATAACTCCCCGGTCCCTTCCCTGTCCCAGAAAGCCAGCTACCGCAGCGCGACCCTCGGGGCCTAGCTCCAGCGAATATTGATTGACGTAGAGCGCGATGTGCTTGCGCCGAACTTCCGCGTCCATTTCTTGCGCGTGAGCAGCGACGTATTCAGCGGAAGCATCGGGATGGTTGAAAGCGTACTGGACGGAACGGGCCAGAATGCGGTCAAACGTTCTCTGGACCTCGGACGGGACAGCGCGCTTGATGACGATGCCGCCCAGGGGGATAGCGTGGCCGGTGGTGGACTCCCAGTATTCGCCGAGGTCCATCAGTTTATGGAGGCCGCGCTCGTGGTAAGTGAAGCGGTTTTCATGGATCAGCAGTCCGGCGGTGAATTCACCGGAGAGTACCCGGCTTTCGATGTCGGAGAAGAGCACTTCCTGCTTGTTCGTTAATTGGGGCTGGGCGAGACCGAGGAGGTAGTTGGCGGTGGTGTACTTACCCGGGATGGCGATCGGAGTTTCGGGGAGGAGGACATTGCTGTTTTTGTCCTTTCCTTGCACCTGCGTTCGCGCCGAAAAAACATCCGCCAGTGCTTCATCTGCCGTTACTAATAATGGACCAACGCCCCGCCCCAGCGCACTGCCAGAATTAAGCAGCGCATAGGTCTCCGTGAGGTGGCCAAAGGCATGGTAGCTAAGCTTGGTTACGTCCAGTTCGCCGGCAAAAGCCAGCTGGTTGAGCTCCTCAACGTCGCCCAGGCGAACATCAAACGTTAGGCCTTCGGTATCAATACGACCATGGACCAGGGCGTCGAAAATGAAGGTGTCGTTGGGGCAGGGGGAAAAGCCGAGGGTAAGCTGCATGGTGAAAAGCGATTTCTGATTTAACGGCTGCGTAGGCAGGCGGTTGTAATGCCGCTGGAATAACCGACCTTTGCGCTCAATCCCGTAATTATGAATTTTCAGGTTCTCTTCGAAGACAATCACCTTATCGCCATCAATAAGCCCGCCGGCGTCCTCAGTCAGGGCGACGTCACCGGCGATGACACCGTGATGGACTGGGCTAAAAGCTACATCAAACACCGCTACAATAAACCGGGCGATGTGTACCTCGGCCAGATCCACCGCCTCGACCGGCCGGTGAGTGGCGTCATCCTCTTCGCCCGCACCAGCAAGGCACTAACCCGGATGAACGAGATGTTTAAAGAGCGGAAAATAACCAAGACCTACTGGGCCGTGGTGACCAATCAGCCCGATCCGATTGAAGGCGACCTGAAAGGATACATATATAAGGATGCGGAGAAAAACCGCAGCAAGATCGTCCCGAAGGCCGATTCTAACCGGCACAAAGGAGCCAAACTGGCCAAGCTGAGTTATAAAGTTATGGGCCGCATCGGTACCAACGTCCTGCTGAACATCAAACTCGATACCGGCCGCCCGCACCAAATCCGTGTGCAACTGGCCGATCAATTGAAAACCCCCATCCGCGGCGACATCAAGTACGGCTCGCAGCAACGCAACGATGACACAAACATTAACCTGCACGCTCGCTCGCTGGAGTTTCTGCACCCGGTGAAGAAAGAACAGGTCAAGATTACAGCCCAGGTGCCGCGGGAAGACCAGATTTGGGGGCTCTTCCATGAGATGGAGGAGTGGTAGGGAAAAGATAAGGGATTGGCGATAAGTGATAAGCGATTTTGCTGCCGCAAGCAAGAAACCGACTTCACCAATCATTAATGCTCCGTAGACCACACAGAGCCCCGGTGGGGCGTCTTTCATGGCGAGGGGTGGAGCGAAATGGCGATAGCCGTTTGCGCAACCTTCCGCTAAACCGGTAGCCGTACGCGTAACTTCTCGTAAGATTGTTGACCGTTTGCGCAACCCCTCGCTAAATTGGTGGCGGTTAGCGTCATCCCTGTAAAACGTGGCCGCTGTTCGCACAACAATCCATAACAACCGGCTGCCGCACTGCTTTGGGCGAAATAGATAAGCGATAAGGGATAAGCGATTTGGCTGCCGCACGAGGGAGTAAACCTCGGATTTACTTAGAAGTAGGTTAGGTCAGGCAAAACCCCTAACGAATACAAAGGATGAAATGGCAAATTTCCTAAACAAAAGACTGGACAAAATTCAAGCTACAGGCAGCTTCCGCTCTCTGGCTGGAACGGTGGGTGGCATTGATTTTTGGTCAAACGACTACCTGGGCTTAGCGCGGGAGCAAGCACCGGTTACGCCAACAAACCAACGAAACAATAACCCAACGAACTGGTCTTCCGGCGCGACCGGCTCCCGCTCCATCTCGGGAGACTCAGCTGTTTACCAGGCTTTGGAACGGCGGATTGCTGATTTCCACGGCCATTCTGCTGCTTTGGTGTTTAACTCAGGTTATACCGCCAACTTGGGCTTACTCTCGGCGATCCTGAAACGGGGCGACACCATTCTGTACGACGAACTAATGCACGCTAGTTGCCGGGATGGGATTCGGTTGGGCTTTGCACGGGTGGTGAAATTCTTGCACAATGACTTGGAGGAAACGCTCATTCGCATAGGTGCGAATGAGCAAAAGAGCGGGCAGCTTTTCGTCCTCACCGAAGGCCGCTTCAGCATGGACGGCGACGTAGCACCACTGAGCGAAATGGCCGCACTCTGCCAAGAACACGGTGCGCACCTGATTGTAGACGAAGCGCACTCCGGCGGTCTGGATGGTCAACAGGGTAAGGGCCTCGTTGCTGACTTGGGACTGCAAGCCGAAGTCTTCGCTACGGTAATCACTTACGGTAAGGCATTTGGCGCTCACGGAGCAGCAGTGCTGGGTTCTCAGGAGCTGCGGGATTACCTGATCAATACCTGCCGACCGTTCATTTATACCACCGGTCCGGCCCCGGCGCAGTGGCGTGGGATTGCGGAGGCGTACGATAAAATGGAGGCGCTGCACGGAGAGCAGACCGCCCGGCTCCAAACGGTAATCGGGCAGTTTCGTGAGGGCATGACCGAAGCTGGGGCTGGACGTCGTCTAACGCCTAGCAACGGCCCGATCCAGGTCATTCACGTACCGGGTAACGATGCGGTGATGGTGGCGGAAGCGGCTTGCAGGGAAGCAGGACTGCTGGTTAAAGGCATCCGTTCGCCTACGGTTGCGGTGGGGAGTGAGCGGTTGCGGGTTTGTTTGCATTCGTTTAATAACGAAGGGGAGGTAGCGTTGCTGGTGGAGACTTTAGGGAGGATTTGCGCTATTTGAGACGCGCATTAAAAAAGCAGTTTTTTGTGAAGCTTTAATTTCATTCTTCAAGTTAGCGAGTTTGGCCTTTCTAGTCTATTCTTCGGCCGAGTAATTGTTTCTAATGAATCATAATATGATGAAACTTTACGATTACCCGTTCAGGTTGGCCCCTTGGTATGTGCTCTTTGCGCCATGCATGGGTGTCTGACCTATCCTTCTTTTTATAGGCACCGGACGGGACGCTGTGAGGGTGTAGCGTTGAACGGTACAGGCAACGCACTTGACCTTGCTTTCAACGCTGACTTTGCTTCTACAACGGCTCAGAACGTGCTCTTCCAGAACACGCCTAACCCGGTTGTTAACGTGACTATGATCACCTTCGAACTTGCCGCTGCCGGTACTGCTACCCTGAACGTTCAGGATGTAACTGGTCGTTTGGTAAAGACGGTTGAAGTCGACGGTGTTGCTGGTCTGAACCAGATCGAAGTGCAGAACATCGGTGCTGCTGGTGTTTACGCCTACACGCTGACTTCTGGTAACTTCACTGCTACCAAGCAGATGGTTGTTGTTAAGTAATTCTGCGGCCTGAGGGTCATTGAATAGCAGCGTGAAAGCTGCCGAACAGCCCCGCTACTCAGAGACGAGTGGCGGGGCTTTTTCGATTGCCTTGTTTTTTAAGGGACGCGAATTAAATAAAACGTATTTTTCAACCTGACACTTTTGCGCTCATCGCACTTGAAAACTCTTGGCAAAAGGTAGCGGATTTTTTCAAGGCGAGCAACAGAAGGACTCACGTTCCTTTTATGACGTTCCTCGCTTCGCGACGATAAGACGGCCTGAAGGACGTTGAACAGTAGCCCGACCGCCGTAGGTAGTTGTGTAGCGAATACTACCGAAAGGACACTCATCGAAAAAATACGGCACTTTATCGAAAGAACCAAAACCTCCAACTGTCACGGATTAAGTTTGTGCTAAATTATTTAACCGTAGCCCCTTTCGGGATGCACCAATTAAGAATACAATGAAGAAATTACTTACCCTCGCCCTCATGCTGGTATTCGCCACCAGCCTCTTTGCCCAAGAAGCTCCAACTGTGGAGGAAATTGCCAAAACCTATATTGAGAATATGGGTGGAGTAGATGCCATGAAGGCAGTGAAAGCTACTACAGTTAAGGGGAAGGCAAGCATGCAGGGTATGGAGTTCCCCATCACCATCACTGCTTCTGAAGGAGACATGCAGCACGTGGAAATCAACGTTCAGGGCCAGAAAATTATCCAGGCTTATGACGGAGAGACTGCTTGGCAGATCATGCCGTTTGCGGGCATTACGGAACCGACGGAGATGTCTGAAGAAGAAGCAGAGCAAATGAAAGATACGCGCTTTCTTTCCGAATTTATTGATTCGGAAGAGCGTGGTTTTACACTGGAAAGTGCGGAAAGTAAGGAAGTAGAAGGTACGCCGACCTACGGTGTGCGGGTGACCAACGAGACTGGCTACGACCACATCTGGTATTTCGATACGGAGTATATGATTCCGGTGATGATGACTAGCCAAGTAAAGTCGGGGCCACAGAAAGGTTCTACGATGGAAACCTACATGAGTGACTACCAGGAAGTGGAAGGGCTGATGATCCCAATGTTCATGGAAGTGAAATTTGATGGGGCAACGGTACAGAAGATTACCATGAGTGAGGTCATTATCAATCCTGAAATCGATAAGACCATGTTCTCCATACCTAAGAAGAACTAAGAAAGCCATCCACGTATTTGATCCGGCCGGGTTTTCCAGATACAGGAGAATCCGGCCGTTGTTTTTCAAATGTGGCGCTGGCGCAGGTGCAGGGTGGGGGACGAGGTACGGTAGCTACGAAGCACCGGTTTACAGTCTACTAACCATGCTCTTTAAACCTCTTTTTGCACCTGCGGCCGCGCCCTGAAAAGCGCTCGTAATGCACCTTTGAACCTTGTCAGGACCATAATATTCATAAGCTATATTCATCATGAGACAAATATTTACACTAATACTCTTGGCCTTCGTTACGGTACTTTCAGCCCAGAAGGAATTCAAGACTACCACGGCTCTTTTCGGCGACTTGCGCGCTCGCCAGATCGGCCCCGCCGTAATGAGTGGTCGGATAAGCTGCCTAGCTGTGAACCCGAAAGATGCCACCACAATTTTTATTGGCGCAGCAGGCGGCGGTGTGTGGAGAACGACTTCATCTGGCGGACAGGTACAGCCTGTTTTTGACGACCACCCCCAGAGCATTGGCGCCATAGCGATCTCACCCTCCAATACGGATGTGGTCTACGTTGGAACGGGAGAACCATGGACGCGTAATAGTATCAGTGTCGGTGCAGGGGTTTATAAATCAACGAATAACGGTTCAGATTGGAAAGCCATCGGCCTGGAAAATACCGAACGTATAGCAGATATCTCCGTACACCCGGAAGACGCGAATGTGCTCTACGTCGCCGCCATGGGACACCTTTGGGACAGCAACGAAGAACGCGGCGTTTTCAAATCAGCCGACGGGGGAACAAGCTGGGAAAAGGTGCTCTACATTGACGAAGACACCGGAGCAGCCAACCTGGCCATGGACCCCAATAACCCCGACGTGCTCTACGCCGCCATGTGGAGCCACCGCCGCCTACCCTGGACGTTTGACTCCGGCCTGCACGGCAAATCTGGCCTCTATAAAACCACCAACGGCGGCAAAACGTGGAACAAACTGACCAACGGCCTGCCCGACGAAAAACTCGGCCGGATCGGCATTGAAGTGGCTCCGAGTAACAGCAACATCCTCTACGCAAGCGTGGAAACCGGAACCTTAGAAACTAAGGGGATGTACCGTAGTGAAGACGGCGGCGCCAATTGGAAAATGATTGGCCGCAACCAAAATACCGGCATCCGGCCTTTCTATTTCAGTGAACTGGAGATTGACCCAAACAACCCTGACATTGTAGCAAAGTGCGGCCTGAACGGCATCATCAGCGAAAACCAGGGAGCTACCTGGCGGACCCTCGACGGGCGCGTGCATTCTGATTTTCACGACATCTGGATCGACCCGGCCAACGGAAAGCACATTCTCGTTGGTACCGACGGCGGCGTTTACGAGAGTTACGACCGGGGTTACACCTTTAAGATGTGGATGAACCTGCCCGTAAGTCAGTTCTACCACGTCAGTGTCGACAACGCAAAGCCTTACCGGGTATACGGTGGTTTACAGGACAACGGCTCCTGGTTCGCGCCAGCAACGAGCGCCGGCGGCATCACCAATTCTGATTGGAAGAAAACCTTTGGTGGCGACGGATTCTATAGTTTTCGCCACCCGGCCAAAGAGCACATCGTATTCAGTGAGTACCAGGGCGGTAAGCTTGTCCGCTACGATGAGCGGACCGGGCAAGCCAAGTCTATTCCACCCTATGCGACCACTGGAGAAGATGAATTACGTTTCAACTGGAACGCTCCCGTACACGTAAGTAAAGACGGGGAGCGACTTTACTTTGGTGCTCAATACTTGTACCGTTCTACAAATGACGGAGACAGCTGGGATCGCATCAGCCCGGACCTAACCACCAACGATCCTGAAAAGCAACAACAACAGCTCAGCGGTGGCCTGAGCATCGACAACTCTACGGCGGAGAACCATACCACCATCTACGTAATTGCAGAAAGCCCGCTGGACAAGAATACGGTTTGGGCCGGTACGGACGACGGTAACCTGCAGGTTACCCGCGACGGTGGTAAGACCTGGTCAAAGGTCAACGAAAACGTTCCCGGCCTTCCGGCTAATACCTGGGTAACCTTCGTGGAACCCAGCCCGCACGACGCCAATACCGCCTTCGTAACTTTTGACGGCCACCGAACAGGGGACATGAATACCTACCTGTATAAAACCACCGACGGAGGGGAGACCTGGACAGATATTGGTGATACTTCCATCTTCGGCTACTCGTTGAGCGTACGCCAAGATCTGGTAAATGCTAGTCTCTTGTTTCTAGGCACAGAGTTCGGCCTCTACATCAGCCTCGATGGCGGTAGCAGCTGGGCGCCCTTTAGGAATAACCTACCGATGGTCGGTATCCGGGACATGGTCATTCAGGAACGGGAGGCCGATCTGGTGATGGCCACCCACGGTCGTGGGATCATCATTCTGGATGATCTCGAAGCGCTGCGGCAGCTTACGCCGGAAGTGACCGCTAAGAAATTCACCTTCCTGAACGTGAAGCCAGCCTATCTCGGCGATGGTGCTGGTATTGGGATGGGAGACTTTGGTGGTAGCGGCACCTTCGTTGGCTTGAATCAGCCGCGTGCTGCGCGCATTATGTACTATAACCAACGCCGGCACATGTTCGGTAAGATGTACGTTGAGGTGTGGAAAGATGGAGAACTACTCAGGACGATGCAGGCTGGTAAGGGAGCAGGCCTTAACGTTGTGGAGCTCCCCACGTCGATCAAGAAGCCCAGGGCCGCACCTACGAATAACCGCATGGCACTTTTTGGAACTCTCTCCGGCCCGAACCTACCCGCGGGTAAATATGATGTGAAGTTAATTAAAGGCAAAGAGACCTTTGAAACTCAGATCGAACTGACCGTGGAGGACGATGATGTTTACAGCGTAGCTGATCGTGAAGCTCAGCGCAAAATCCTGATGGCGGTCTACAACGATACCGAAGAGCTGGCCTGGATTTACGACACTTACGAACGAATTGAAACCCAGGCAAAAGCTCTTACCCCCACAAAGAAAAAGGCCGTAGAAATGGTAACTGGAATAGTGGAGAGTGCAGCTAAGGCTAAGGCAAACCTAGTGTTCCTTGGCGGAGACTTCTACGTTGACGAAGGAGCTCGCCTACGGGAAGAAATGGGTAGCCTCTACTTTGATATCAGTACCTTTCCCGGCCAGCCATCGGATAGTCAGGAACAAGAAGCTCTCCGGATTCACGGTGAAATGGTGAGGGTTAAAGCTAAGTTTGAAGCTATGCTGAAGGGTCAGGTCGCGGCGCTGAACGAGAAGCTCGTGGAAGACGAACGTATCCGCTGGTCTTCAAAAGCGGATTTCCTTGCTGCCGAATCTATAGGCTCCGATGCGGGCTCTCAGCGGCAGCGCTGGACGGGAAATACGCTTTGGAAGGATGCATTGGTTAATCCTTTGGGAGGTGCCTGGGTGCGGTTGTTGCATTAATTATGAAGGGCTGTACCCAACCTTGATTACGTCCGGGGACCTATTTGACCGCTATTAAGCTCTTGTTCTTCCAGCTTCAGCCTGAAGAACAGCAGCTTAATAGCGGTTAAGTAGTTACTCCTCTTCTTCTTTAAATTTCCGCGTACCAGCGTACAGTTCGTATTTGGCAAACCGGACTTCAATCGGCCCGTTCATGAGCGGAATGCGGCGACTTGTTTTTAGCCCGACGGACTTCAATCCTTCGGGGCTACCGGTGATGAGCCAGGCGGAATAACCTTTCCAGTTTGTCTTGAAAGTATCGCCCATCATTTCGTAGAGCTCCTCAATGTTACCTGTTTTGAGGCGTACCTCGTACGGCGGGTTCGTGACGAGTATACCACCTTGTTCGCCTTCTAGTGGAGTGGGGGCGAGCAGCTGATCGAAGGGTATTGATTGGAATTCGATGTGACTGACCTGGTCGGTGCGTTCGAGGGATATTTTTGCTAGGCGGAGCGTAAGTTCGTCGATATCGTTGGCTAGAATGGGGTGGGGTGGGGTGCGGACTTTATTGCGTGCCTCCTGGCGGATGGAAGCCCAGAGCGCGGGGTCGAAATCTGGCCAGCGTTCGAATCCGAAGGAGCGATTGAGGCCGGGTGCTTGGTGGGCGGCGATCATTGCTGCTTCTGCAATGATGGTTCCGGAACCGCACATGGGGTCGCAGAAAGGTACTTCTCCGTCGTATCCGGCGAGGGTGAGCAGGCCGGCGGCTAGTACTTCGTTGATGGGCGCTCCGCCTGTCCGTTTGCGATAGCCGCGCCGGTGGAGGCTGTCGCCTGAGCTGTTGAGGCTTACACTGACCTGGTCGTCACGGGTTACATGAAGGTTCAACGTCATGTCTGCGTCTTCTTTGCTCACGCTTGGCCGTTCACCGGTCTTTGCCCGGAACTGATCGACGATTGCATCCTTAGAAAGCTGACTTAAGTAAACAGCGTTGCGGTGATATTCTGACTGGGTATTGGCGTCGATCCAGAGGAAGCCGTCTACTTTAAGGTAGGGGCTCCAGTCGATAGCCTTCAGCTGATCATACATCTCCTGCTCATTACGGGCGCGGAAGGTGGCGAGTTCGGTTAGTACCCTGATGCCGGTCCGGAGGTTCAGGTTGGCACGGTACATGAGGGACTGGTCTCCTTTGCACATCACGACCCTGCGGCCGGGTTCAACATCGGATGCCCCAAGGGCGGTAAGTTCGGCGGCAAGGATTTCTTCGAAGCCCTCGAAGGTGGTGATGGCGAATGTTTTGATGGCTGTGTGATTTTGCGTGATTCGGGGCGAAGATAGGGGGCACGGTGCGGTTTTACCGGGATTTTGGAGGAATAGCCAGCCTAGCGGCCGCCGGAGGGGGAGTTGTTAATAAAGTGACCTCCAGGTTTGGAACGTATTCTTGCACCTGCGTCCGCGCCATCAAGTCCGGGTTCTAGAAGATAGCCATCTGATTTTCATCCACCTCCATCTTCTTCTGTTTACGCATCAGTACGTTCGGCAGGTCCATATCGGGGAGTAGTCGCTTCACGATACGCAGCCGGTGAGAATAACGGCCGGTTTCGTGATTGAAGATACCGTAATGGTCAATGTTGTCGATACGGACCCTATCGCCGACGTGGAGGATCTTACTGTTAGGAAGCAGTAGGCCGACGTGTTCGATATGCCCTTTACGGTTATCGAAAAAAGCGAGATCGGCCGGCTGGGCCTGAATTACGAAGTCGACCATCCGGCCATGGCTGCTCATTGCGTCGGCGGTACGGGGTAATTTTATGTTGATTAGCCTGGCGACAAGCTGGATTAGAGCTGCGGGGTCGATGCCGGTAGGTGTTCGGCCTCCGGAAAGACCGGGGACAAAAAGCCAGCGCCGGGCAAAACGGATCATGAGGTTGGCTTCCGTACGAATATCTTCGGAAAGCGCCGCCTGGCCGGAGTAGTTAAAAATATGCTGGCCATGAAGGAGGCGAATGCCGTCAAATTCTGGCAAACGCGCTCCGAAGGTAACGGGGACGGCTGCCTTTTCGCCAAGGATTGTGGACCATAGATCCAGCGCAAAAGCGGGGTTATCCCGTTGCAAGCGGAAGGTGCGTTCATCGGCGGCAATGAGTTGGTCCGTTCGAACGAAACCCTCAAAGTCATCGTCACAGCAGCGGATGCGGGTAAATGTTTTGCCCGCTTCCACAATGGTAACCGGTTCGCCCAGTAGTAACTGGGACATCATTTCGGATTTAGCCTTAGCGTGGCTCCGGATGGCAGCAGCGGTGAATCGGCCGAGGGCAAAGTTTGACATACGGCTGCAAGATAAAAGAAAATGCCGGTTGCGACGCTTCTGAACCCTTCTTATGCCGACAACAATTATTCTGCAATATGCTTGCCCGATTTCCGTTGGTAAAAGTGACATCGCCGTTAAGGCCTGCCGTACCTTTACGGTCTCCAAAATTACTGTATGAAGCTTCCCTTACTGGTTCTAACTTTTTTACTGTGTGCTACCGGGCTTTCCGCCCAGGATTACCACTTTTCACAGTTTTTTGCCGCACCCCTGTCTTTGAACCCCGCACTCACTGGTGCCTTCTCCGGAAGCTATCGGGTGGCAATTTCTCAGCGTAGCCAGTGGGGACAGACGCTGGAAACCCCGTTTTCTACGACTGCATTTGCTGCGGACTTTAAATATTACGTTAACCCTAAAAAGCGCCGCTACAAGGATGCTTTCGGCGTGGGAGTCGTTTTTGCCAGTGACCGATTGGCGGAGTTCAACTACAGTGTCAACCAGATCATGGTGGGAGGAGCCTTCCATAAAGCACTTGATCCAAAGAACAACCAGACCCTCAGCCTGGGCTTTCAGTTGGGGGTCGTGCAGCGCAATGTAAGCTACGATCAACTCAGCTTTGAGGATGCTTTTGACGGCACGGCCATCTATGTAGACGGGGCTTCGGCCGAAGCGCTTCCGGCCAATAACTATGCTTTTGGCGACTACCAGCTGGGGCTTAATTACGCTTACTCACCGAAAAACAAAGCTGCGGTTTTTCTTGGGGTGGCCATTCACCACTTCAACCAGCCGGAGCAAAGCTTTTACGCAGAAATCACCCAGGGAGAGGACGTTGAGGTTACCCAAACGCTTTACCGCCGGTATAGCGGCTACGTAAATTTCCGGCTGCCCGTTGGGTGGAATGTTGAGCTTAGCCCCCGGGTTTATGCTTATATGCAAGGTCCACACTTGGTTACAAGCGCCGGTAGTAACCTGCGCTTCCTGCTCGATGAAAGTAATGCAGCAGCACTCCACCTTGGCGCGTACGTACGTGGTGTAGGCAATGATGCGGGCTATGGAGTGGGCAGTGCCGTGAGCATGTTTGGTATCGAGTTCAATAGTTTTCTCATTGGGATGAGCTATGATATCGGCCTCAATGGATTACAAACTAACCGCCGCCACCAGGGTGCATTCGAGATCAATATCGCCTACCTCGGAAAGGCAAATGACGATGAAGCAGTGCCCTGTCCAAAATTTTAATAAGATAATTTTATAGCTGTACCTTCCTTTTGAAATAATCCTTTCGAACAATAGAACTTCCCACCTCATGTCATTTTTTCGACTAATCCTGGTCTTCGTAACCGTGCTTTTTTTTACGCCCACCGCTTCTGCTCAAATTACTTGGATGAGCTGGGGCGAAGCTGTTTCTGCTAATAAAAAAGAACCAAAAAAACTACTCATTGATGTCTACACCGAGTGGTGTGGCTGGTGCAAGAAGATGGACAAGAACGTTTTCACTGACCCCGTCATCGAAGCATACGTAAAGGAGAACT
The DNA here is from genome assembly GCA_026421165.1 of Lewinella sp. Taxonomy (GTDB): domain Bacteria; phylum Bacteroidota; class Bacteroidia; order Chitinophagales; family Saprospiraceae; genus Neolewinella. Next base: position 30,793 of record JAPKCQ010000006.1, read on the forward strand.
TCTACGCCGTAAAGTTCAACGCTGAGCAGAAAGAAGCGATTAAGTACGACGGGCATACTTTCAATTTCAACGCCAACGCTAGCAGCCGCGGCGTTCACGATCTGGCCGTCGCTTTGCTAGATAGCCGTATGAGTTACCCGAGTATTGTTTATCTTGACGAGAACCGCGACCGCATCTCCATCAGCCCCGGGTTTAAGCCGGCGGATAAGTTCATCAATGAACTTAACTTCATCCATGGTGGGCATTATAAGACTAAGACCTATGAAGAGTACCTTAAGGCGCGGGGCAAATAGTGGAAGGTGATCTTACGGGTTGCTTGAGTTGACACGGTCGCAGACGCAGGATGCAAGGAAGGTTTTACAATAGCGTTGCTCTTGAAGGCTCAGGACAGCCCGACAAAGCGATTTTAGCTCTGCTGCTGCTTTAGTGGTCTTCCCTGGTGCCTTCTTTCGAACGGGGGAACGGGGTTTTAAGCGTCCATTGGAGGTGTAAATCACGTAAAAATTACCCCCCAATAAAAGCTTTCAACAAGTCTTGCAACTGCTCATTAAGCGCAGTAATAGCCTTCTTCATTTGCCAGCTATCCCGATCTCTCGGGGCGACGTAATTGCTGATGGCACGTAATTGTAAGGGTTCAGTCCCGTTCTGTAAGCAGGCGTAGAAGAAGGCAGCTCCTTCCATGCTTTCCACCTGAGCTTTCGGGAACCTTACTTTCATGCGGGCAATGCTTTCCGCAGATCCGTTGACTCTGTTTACCGAAATAGCCGCTACTTCAGTAAAGGGCAGTGATGCGAGCCCTGTCGGAGATTCAAGCTCTTCCTGCTGGTTAAATGGATGGCCGGGGTGTAGACCGATCTCTCCCAAACTGAGGTGCTTCCCGTCCTGATCCTCCGCCCCTAAGTCTCCAAATCTTTCCGAAATTACCCGAACAACCTGGCCCAGCTCAAGGCGCTGGTCAATCGCGCCTCCAATGCCCGCCTGAATGGCCAGCGCGGGAAGGTTCCCGGCACCAAACCTTGCACCAAGCGCATAAGCTGTGGCCGTAAGCCCAAGGCCGGTAAAGAGGACCTCAACGGAAACCGTGCCGAAATTAAGTACGTTACCCGTTTCCGTTTCCGCCCGGGCACGCAGCCAGTTCACAGTAGGTTCTATCTCGAAAAGGGTGGCGGACGTGAGGAGAATATTCATTTGCTATGTTCTAACGGTTTAATTTCCAAAAATCTAATTTCTAAGGGTCTAACTTACTGCTTCCACCCAATATGAAAAAGCGCATCTCCCTGGCTAACGACAGCAGAGTTAGCATGACCAATAATAAACCCGTCGCGCGGAGAAACGATGCGCTTATCCGTCCCCATCCCATGAGGATCAGCGATGATGCCGATGACTTCGCCCTTCCGGACTGGGAATCCTGACCTTTTTGACCAATGGAACAAGCCAGCCTGGCCGGCTCGTGTCCAAATACTCTGGTTGAGGAGTATGGTTTTTTTTGCGGGGTCAAGTGGCTTAACCTGGATCATCTGTTGGTCGTACAGCAAGCGGTGGATACCGGCGACGCCAACGTCGATGCTATTGGCGTCGTACCGAAGATTTTCCCCTCCCTCAAAGGTGAGTACGGTGAGTTCGTGGTGTTTCATGGATGACCGGCGAAGAGATTTGGGCGGAGCTTTCTTTGCCAGGATCAGAGGAGAGGCAAAAGCCTTTGCGGCGCGCTCCGCCTTTGGGTCCTCAGAATTATACCGTACTTGCGGAAAATTGTAGGTGCCCCTACCGCCGGTGTGAAAATCTACGGCAAGGTCAATATGGGGGAGGATGTTTTTACTCAGTCCGTTAGCGATACGACTGGCCAGGGAACCGGTAGAATTACCTGGGAAACTACGGTTGACATCTTTACCGTCCGGCACGTCGCGGCTAAAATTATTAAAGCCGTAAACATTGAGAAGTGGTATGGCGATGACGGTTCCGGCGTTAATCTTGCTGAAGATCTTATTTGTAAGGCAACGGCGAACAATCTCTACCCCGTTGATCTCGTCTCCGTGTACGCCGGCGAGGAACATGAGCGTTGGCCCGGGCTTGTAAGAACGGAAAACGTGGGCACTGATAGAAACCTGGTTCCCGCTGGGTAATTGACCCGCAGCAACTTCTACGGTACCTGACTGCCCGGGGTAAAAGGCTCCATCAGCGATGATCATGGGGTGTATATCGTTCATAGGTTAAGGTCGAGTTTGAAGGTTTTGTTTACGGCGTACTCGATGATGGCTCCGGCAATGTCTATGCCGGTGTGGGTTTCGATGCCCTCAAGGCCAGGGCTGGCATTCACTTCAATGACCAGCGGACCGCGATCACTGGGTATGAGGTCCACTCCTGCAACTTCAACACCAACCATTTGTGCGGCGCGGATAGCGAGGGCTTCCTCTTCTGGAGAGAGCTCAACCTGGCGGGCAGTAGCACCCCGGTGCATATTTGCGCGGAACTCATCCGGGCCTGCTTTGCGCTCCATGGCGGCAATTACTTTATTACCGACAACCAACGCCCGGATGTCACGTCCGTCACTTTCGGCGATGAATTCCTGAAGGGTCACCCGGTCCTGAAGCCGAAGGAAGCCCTCAGCGATGCGTTCGAGTTGGTACGGGGTATGCGCCAAAGCAACCCCAACGCCGTGCGTACTTTCTAATAGTTTTACAACGATGGGGAAGGTACCCATTGTCTTTCCAGCACGGCGAACTTCCTGGAGGGTGAAGCATAAAACCGTTCCCGGCACCTGCACGCCGTTGCCCGCAAGAACCTGAAGGCACGACATCTTGTCGCGCGCTAATAAGAGCCCTTCCGCGCTGATCGTCGTCGGGACTCTAAGCACCTCGAGTTGGCGAATGATCGCGGCACCCCGGCTGGTAATGTTGGCTCCAATACGTGGAATGGCCACATCTGGCAGCGGTAACGGCTTGCCGTTCAGCAATAGGGATGCGCCTTGGTGGTCTAGTACAGGGCTGCAAAAACCGTGGTCAATTACGGTGGTCTTGTACCCACGTTTAAGGCCGGCTTTCACCAGCCGTTGGGTAGAATAAAGGAACGGCCCGCGGGAGAAAATATTGATGGTCATGGTAGTTGATAATCGGAAAGTGTAAAGCTAAGTTTTAGTTTGGGCATTGGTGCATTTTGTGTCTTAAGTCCCCGGACTTACCTTGTGACTCCACCACTTACTAGCGATGCTGAAACTGCTAAAACAAACCCATATCCATTTTCTAGATTGGAACCTGAAACGCATCACCCGCTGCCTCTGTGAACTTACCGAAGAGCAGGTATGGCAACGCCCCAACGGGAGCAGCAATAGCGTCGGCAACCAAATGCTTCACTTATGCGGCAACATTCAACAATGGGTCATTGCCGGACTAGTGGTCTGTCAACATTAAATATTGGGGTAATCTGCGATGC